>NZ_QKSO01000019.1:0-73761 GCF_003234215.1 Curtobacterium sp. MCSS17_006
AGCAGGATCGCCCAGCCGGCGAAGAACCCGGCGGTGGGGTGGATGCCGCGGCCGACGTACGAGAACACGCGGCCGGCGAGGGGGATCGACTTCGCCATCTGCGCGTAGGCCAGGGCGGTGAAGATCATCGCGACGAGGCCTACGGCTACAAGCAGGAGCTCAAGCGCTCCGTCTCCACCACCGACCTGCTCATCTACGGCCTGGTCTTCATGGTCCCGATCGCCCCGTGGGCGATCTTCGGGCCCGTCTACAACGCCTCCAGCGGCATGGTGCCGCTGGTGTACCTCGTCGGCCTCGTCGCGATGATCTTCACCGCCCTGGCCTACGCGCAGATGGCGAAGTCGATCCCCCTCGCCGGCAGCGTGTTCTCGTACGTCGGCCGCGGCATCCACCCCACCGCCGGGTTCTTCGCCGGCTGGGCGATCCTGCTCGACTACCTGCTCGTCCCGACGCTGCTCTACGTGTTCGCCGCGGAGAGCATGGTCGGCATCTTCCCGGACACGCCCCGCTGGCTGTGGGCGCTCGTGTTCGTCGCGATCAACACGGTCATCAACCTGGCCGGGGTGTCCTCGCTCAAGCTCGCGAACCGCATCTTCCTGCTCATCGAGCTCGTCTTCGTCGCGATCTTCGTCGTCATCGCGATCGTCGCGCTGACCGGCGGCACGATCCCCGACGCGTCCTTCAGCACCGAGCAGATCTGGGACCCCGCCAAGGTGTCGGCGCCGCTCATCGCCTCGGCCCTGTCGATCGCGGTGCTGAGCTTCCTGGGCTTCGACGGCATCTCGACGCTGTCCGAGGAGTCCACCGGCCGTCGTGGCGGAGCCGGCACGGCGATGATCCTGGCGCTCGTCATCGTGGCGTTCCTGTTCATCCTGCAGACCTGGCTCGCATCCGCCCTGGCCACGGGGCGGGACTCGTTCTCGGACAGCGAGGCCGGCAACGCCTTCTTCACCATCGTCGAGCAGGCCTCGTCGAGCGGGTGGGCGACCGCGTTCTTCGCCGTCAACGTGCTCGCCGTCGGCATCGCGAACGCCATGGCCGCGCAGGCCGCGACGAGCCGCCTGCTCTTCTCGATGAGCCGCGACCGTCAGCTGCCCGCGTTCCTGCACAAGCTCAACGGGCGCCAGGTGCCGCAGAACGCGATCATCGTCGTCTCGGTGCTCTCCGCGATCCTGGTGCTGTTCTTCGTCGGGCAGATCGACACGATCTCGTCGCTCGTGAACTTCGGCGCGCTGTTCGGCTTCATGCTCCTGCACGTGTCCGTCTTCGTGCACCACGTCGTCAAGGGCAAGTCGCGCAACTGGCTGCTGCACCTGGTCGTGCCGCTGGTCGGGTTCCTGATCATCGGGTACGTCCTGCTCAACGCCGCGGTCGAGGCGAAGGTCGGCGGGATCATCTGGCTGATCGTCGGCGCGGCCGTGTTCCTGTACTACCGACGCACCGGCCGCTCCACCGAGGTGGGCTCCGAAGCAGAACCGACGACGGAGGACGCACGATGACCCCGGACCACTTCCTGCCGAACACCCTCGGCCGCCCCGGGTTCTCGCCCGACCGGGAGCCCGTGCTGCGGGTCCGTCCCGGCACCGGCGAGACCATCGGCTTCGAGACCACCGACGCCGTCTACGCCGAACTCGACCAGCACCACGACATGGCGCAGCTGCAGGCACCCATCAACCCGGTGACCGGCCCGGTGTTCGTCGAGGGTGCGGAACCCGGCGACACCCTCGTGGTGACGATCCACGCCATCGAGCTGACCACGCACGGGTGGTCGGTGTCCCTGCCCGGCTCCGGGGCCCTGCAGCACGTGATGGGCGACCGGGTCTTCGCCCGCCGCTGCCCGATCTCGGACGGCACGGTGCAGGTGTCCGACCGGCACCGGTTCCCCGTCCGGCCGATGATCGGGTGCATCGGCACGGCCCCGGCCGAGGGTGAGAACTCGACGATCATGCCGGCCTACCCGGAGGGCGGCAACATGGACGTCACCGAGGCCCGTCCCGGCTCGACCGTCTCACTGCCCGTCCGGGTCCCCGGTGCGCTGCTGTCGATCGGCGACATCCACGCGCTCATGGCCGAGGGCGAGTCGTCGTTCGTCGCCATCGAGGCCCAGGGCACCGCGATCGTCTCCGTCGACCTGGTCAAGGGCGGTCCGGTGCTCCGCGCGCCGCGCATCGAGACCGCCGACGCCTGGCTGTTCGTCGGTCTCGGCGACCCCGTGCAGGAGAGCGTCCGGCGCGGGTACGAGGACGCCTTCGCGTTCCTCGTTCACGAGCACGGCTGGACCGCCGAGGACGCCTACGCCGTGCTCAGCGCGGTCGGTGACTCGAAGCTCGGCGGACCGACCGGCTCCACTGCCCCGGACCCGTTGCACCCCTTCGCCGCCGTCGGTGCGGTCACCCTGCACCGGGTGCCGAAGGCGGTGCTGTGAGGGTTCGCTGATGCGGGTTCCCGGTACGAGGGTCGTGCCGGGAACCTGCACAGGCGTGTGCACGATGATGGGCGCATGCACGACACCATCCGCTACGTCGCGATCGGCGACAGCTTCTCGGAGGGCATCGGCGACGCCGGACCCGCTCCGTTCCCCGGCTGGACCGGACGACTCGCGAGCGCGATGGCGGGAGCCTCGGACGCCCACGTCTCGTACGCGAACCTCGCGGTGCGCGGCCGACTGCTCGCCGGGGTCCTCGACGGTCAACTCGAGGCCGCCCTCGCGCTCGACCCGGCGCCGACCCTGATCACCTTCTGCGCCGGCGGCAACGACCTGCTGCGCCCGCGCTTCGAGGTGGACGCGCTGATCGGGCAGGTCGAGGCCGCCGCCGACCGGGTCGAGGCCACCGGCGCGCGCCTGGCGCTCCTGAGCCCGGCCGACCCGAGCGCCCGCCTGCCCCTCGGTTCCCTGATCAACCGCCGCGGTGACGCCTGGGCCGAGGCGCTCGGCACCCTCGCCCGACGCCGTGGCCTGCCGTTCGTCGACGTCTCCCGCGACCCGCACCTGCGTCGTGCGGAGTTCTGGTCGGACGACCGGCTGCACATGAACGCCACCGGGCACCAGCGTGTCGCGGACCTGGCGCTGCACGCGGTCCTGGACGGCCCCGCGCCGGTCGAGCCCGCGGACCCCGGTGCCGCCCGGACGCGTCTGGGCGAGGAACTCCGCTACTACCGCGAGTACGTCCTGCCGTGGGTCCAGCGCCGGATCACCCGCACGTCGTCCGGCGACGGGCGCTCGGCGACCTACCCGACGTGGACGCCGGTGCGCGGTCAGGACGCGTAGCCAGCGTCAGCCCGCGACGTACACGCGGGTGGTGACCCCGCTCAGCGCGTGCGCGAACTCGTCGCCCGTCGCCACGAAGCCGCCCGCCTCGTACAGCCGCACCGCCCGGTCATTGTCGCCGAGCACGTGCAGCACCACGCGGGGGTGCCCGGCGGCCCGGGCGTCGTGCACCGCCTCGGACAGCAGCGACCGTCCGACCCCGCGGGCCTGCACCCCGGGGCGCACCGCGAGCAACGACAGGTAGGCGGCGTCCGCCGGGTCCGTCGACCGCCCGGTACCGGGCGCCGTCACGAGCACGAAGCCGTCGACCGCGCCGTCCGGGCCGGGAGCCACCAGCCAGGCGACGTGCTCCGCCGCGAACTTCTGCCGCGCGCGCTCCCGCACCGCCGGGTCCTCGGAGGCACCGTCGCGGGCGGCCACGGCCGCGGCCCACAGGTCGATGCAGGTGTCGGTCTCGTCCGGGGTCGCAGGACGCACGACCACAGACGACTCGATCACCCGATCAGCCTACGACCGCCCGGCTCCCGATCCTGAACGACGCCCCACGGTGCTCGTCGGGCAGCCGGTCCCCGCGGCCGTGCAGCTTCTGGCGGAGCGACCCCGACCCGTACTCCTCCGGGTAAGCCCCACGGGCACGGAGCTCCGGGATCACGAACTCGATGACGTCCTCCCACGTGCCCGGGGTCACCGCGTACGCCAGGTTGAAGCCGTCGACGTCGGTCAGCTCCTGGATCTCCTGCAGCCGGTCGGCGATGGTCGCTCCCCCGCCGACCGCCACCGGGCCGAGTCCACCGATCGCCGTCTGCCGCGCCAGGTCGCGGATCGTCCACTTCGACCCGTCCTCCCCCGTCGCCGCCGCGATGTTCGCCGCCGCCGACTGGATCGCGTTCGACTCGACGTCACCCAGAGGCTGGTCCGGGTCCCACTGCGACAGGTCGACGCCCATCCAGCCGGAGTTGAGCACCAGCGCACCGAGCTCCGACGCGTACGACAGGTAGTCCTCGTACTTCGCCTGGGCCAGCTCGTCGGTGGCGTCCGTGATCACGGTGAGCAACGTGTAGACGCGGGCGGCGTACCGGTCGCGACCAGCTGCCTCCAGGGCGTCCCGGACCTTCGCGACGGTCGACGCGAGCTGCTCGACGGTCGGTGCGCCCACGAAGACCGCTTCCGCGTTCTCCGCGGCGAAGCGGATGCCGCGCGGCGACGCGCCCGCCTGGTAGATGACGGGCGTGCGCTGCACGGACGGTTCGGACAGGTGGATGCCGGGGACGTCGAAGTGCGTGCCGTGGTGCTCGATCGGGTGCACCTTCTCCGGGTCCGTGAAGACGCCGGCTTCGCGGTCGGCGACGACGGCGTCGTCCTCCCACGAGCCCTCCCACAGCTTGTAGAGCACCTCGAGGTACTCGTCCGCCACGTCGTACCGGTCGTCGTGCGACAGCTGATCGGTCTGGCCCATGTTCCGCGCGGCACTCGGCAGGTACCCGGTGACGACGTTCCAGCCGACCCGGCCCTTGGTCAGGTGGTCGAGCGTCGACATGCGTCGGGCGAACGGGTACGGGTGCTCGTACGCGGTGCCGGCCGTGATGCCGAAGCCCAGGTGCTCGGTCACCGACGCCATCGCCGACACGAGCAGGATCGGGTCGTTCACGGGCACCTGCGACCCGGTGCGGAGCGCGGCCTCGTTCGAGCCGCCGTACACGTCGTAGGTGCCCAGGACGTCGGCGATGAAGATGCCGTCGAACGCCCCGCGCTCGAGCGTCTTCGCCAGGTCCGTCCAGTAGGTCAGGTCGCGGTAGTCCCGCGACCGGTCGCGGGGGTGCCGCCACAGTCCGGAGGACTGGTGCGCGACGCAGTTCATGTCGAACGCGTTGAAGCGGATCTGCCGGTGCTCGCTGCTGGTGGTCACGGATCGAGACGCTACGTCGGACACCTGCGACCGTCACGGATCGTGACGAAGCGTGACGGTCGCCTCCGGCACCGGCCTGGAGGCCCGCCCCGCGTCCGTCACGTCACCCGCGGCGGGCGCGTGGCCGGTTCCAGGGCTCAGGCGCGGTCGTGGAGCGTGACGTGGTAGCCGTCGGGGTCGGCGAACGTGAACGTCCGACCGAAGGGCCCGTCGATCGGCGCCGAGACGATCCGGTGGCCGTCGGCGACCAGCGCGTCGTGGATCGCCTGCACGTCCGTCGCGTGCAGCCAGACCGCGGCGCCGATGCCCGGCTGCGCCACCGCGGCGAGGTCCGTGCCGGGCACCAGGTCGCGCAGGGCGAAGGCGATCGGCGTGGTCTCGAACACGACGGCGTGCGGCGGACCGGCCTGCGAGCGCACGAGGCCGAGGTACCGCTCGTAGAACGCCTGCGAAGCATCGAGGTCGCGGGTCTGCAGGGAGATGAAGTCGGGGCCGGTGACGGGCATGTGGTGCTCCTCGGGTTCGTGTCAGTCTTCTGACACAAGACAAGCTATGTCAGACTACTGACATGCGTCAAGACGACACCGGCATCCGCCTCGAGACGTCGATCGGCTACCTGCTCAAGGAGACCGCGAGTGCCCTCCGCGCGTCGATGGAGGCCGTGCTGCGCCCGCTCGGCATGACGGTGACGCACTACTCCTGCCTCGAACTGCTCGCACAGCGACCCGGCCTGTCCAACTCCGAACTCGCACGAGGAACCTTCGTCACCCGGCAGTCGATGAACGTGCTGCTGCAGGCCCTGGAGCGGGACGGCTTCGTCACCCGCGCCACCGAACCGTCGGTCGGCAAGGCACTCCCCACGCAGCTGACCGACAGCGGGCGGCGGAGCCTGGCGCAGGCGAGTGCGGCGATCCGCGGGGTCGAGCAGCGGATGCTCGCCGATCTGAGCACGGACCAGCAGACCGAGGCACGTCGGATCCTGCGGAGCATGGTGACGTCACTCCGCAGTCAGGGCACGTAGCGCACCGACGCGGCGTCCTTCGGTGCGTACCGTTCCTCGAAGTCACGCTCGTTCGGGATCCACACCTCCCGCCAGAGCGCATCGTGCCTGCGCCCGAGCGCGCGATCACGAGCCGTGCCCCGACGCACCGCCGTGTCGAGGTCGACGTCACACCAGATGCTGACGTCGAGGTGCGGGAGCGCATCGGGGTGGAAGAGTCCGATCAGGTCGACGATCAGGACGTCCGTCCGCGGCAGCGGCTCGGCCGGGCCGAGGGCTCGCACCGACCAGCCGAACCGCTGGAACGTGCTCGCACGACCGGCTCGGTGCGGTTCGAGCACCGACGACACCAGACGGGGACGATCGACGCCGTCCCAGTCGGAGGACCGCTGGTGGGACCGAACGGGGTCGAGGAAGTCGTCGCCGCGGATGCGGACCGCGCCGGGGAGCCCCTCGGCGAGGGTACGCGTCAGCGTCGACTTGCCGGATCCGCAGTAACCGGAGACACCGACGACGATCGGTGCACGGGCCGAGGCGCGGCGGGACGCGACAAGGTCGATGACGCCGTCGCGGTCCATCGGGCAAGCGTACGAGGTCGATGACGGTGCACCGGGGTTTGTAGGCTGAGCGGATGGACGTCGCACTGCGGGACAGCACCACCGAGGACCTCGAGTGGCTCGTCGAGCTCCGGGCCGTGGTGCTGCGCGACGACCTGATGCGCCTCGGGGTGTTCGACGAGACGCGCGTCCGACAGCGCCTCCGCGACGCGTTCCAGCCGGAGCTGACCCGCATCGTCGTGGTCGACGGCCGCGACGTCGGGTCGGTCACCGTGCGGGTCGAGGACGACATCCGCTGGGTCGAGCACTTCTACCTCGCGCCCGACGTTCAGGGGCGTGGAGTCGGTTCGACCGTGCTGCGCGCCGTCCTCGACGAGCCCCACGAGGGTCCCACGCGGCTCAACGTGCTGGTGGGCAGCCCGGCTCGCCGACTCTACGAACGACACGGCTTCGTGCTCGACACCGACGACGGCGTCGACGTGTTCATGACGCTGCGGGCCGCCGATCGAGCACCCCACGGAGTGCGCTGAGCTGCTCGTCGACCACGTCGGCCATCCGGCGCTCGGCCGGTCCGGTGAGCCAGGCCTCGAGGGCCAGGTGGAACAGCATCACGGTCGTCTCGGCGATCACCGCCGCCTCGGACGGATCGAGCCCGCGGTGGACGAAGGCCTCGCGCACGGCGTCCGTCAGGTCGGCGCGCTTCCGGGCGTCGCGCTCCCGGAGCGACGACTCGGACAGCACCAGCCGCCGCACCGAGCCGACCTCGCCGTGCCGCCCCTCGAACCGCTCGTCGGCGACGGTGCGGAGGCCGTGCACGACGATGTCGAGCGGGTCGATCCCGGCCGGTGCACCCTGGATGGCAGCCCGGGCGAGGTCGGGGATCTCGTCACCGGCGAAGATCACCTCGCGCTTGTCGGCGAAGTACCGGAAGAAGGTGCGGGTCGTCAGGCCGGCTCGCGCGGTGATCTGCGGCACGGTCGTCGCCTGGTAGCCCTGCTCAGCGAAGAGCTCGAACGCCGCTCGCTCGAGTCGCCCTCGGGCATCCGGAGACCAACGCATGTGTTCACAGTAGTGGTGATGACACGTCGTGTCATGATTGACTGGGCGATGACACGTCGTGTCATGACTCACTTCGAGCAAGAGATCGGGACACCATGTCGCCATCGGGCAACGCAGCACTCTGGACCACATCGACCGGGCGGTTCGCCGTCGGGCCCGCACCGGTCCCCCAGCCCGGCCCCGGCGAACTCGTCGTCAGCGCCGAGGCGGTCGCCGTCAACCCGGTCGACGCTGTCGGCGGGCTCTTCCGGCACCTGGTGTTCCCGAAGCTGCGGTTCCCCGCGGTCCTCGGGTCGGACGTCGCCGGCACGGTCGTCGCGATCGGCCCGGACGTCGAGCGCTTCCGCGTGGGCGACCGGGTCGTCGGGCACGCCGCGGGGCAGGAACAGCACCGGAACAGTGCTGCCGAGGGGGCCTTCCAGCACCTGGTCCTGCTGCTCGACCGTGTGACGACCCCGGTTCCGGACGCCCTGCCCGCCGAGCAGGCGGCGGTGCTGCCGCTCGCCGTCTCGACCGCCGCGGCAGGTCTCTTCGAGCCGGACCAGCTCGCGCTGTCACTGCCGACGACAGACACGGTCGACCGCGACGGGGTCGTCCTGGTGTGGGGTGCGTCCACGAGCGTCGGCGCCAACGCCGTCCAGCTCGCCCGGGCCGCCGGGTACGCCGTGATCGGCACCGCATCGCCGAAGAACCACGGGTTCGTGCAGGACCTCGGAGCCGAGGCCGTGTTCGACTACCGCGACGACGGTGCCGCACGCCGCATCCTCGAGGCACTCGCCGACCGGGAGCTCGCCGGCACCCTTGCCTTCGGCCAGGGCTCGCTGACCCGGACGCTCCCGATCGTCCGAGCCGCCACCGGCTCCGGTCGACTCGCGTCGGCGTACCCGACACCGGTGACGACGATCCGGGCGCGGCTCGAGCGCCGACACGGGGTCCACGTCACCGCGATCTGGGGCGGCCGCCCGACGGAGTCCGAGGTCGGCCCCGCGATCTACCGCGATTTCCTGCCCGAGGCGCTCCGCACCGGGCGGTACCGTGCCACCCCGACCGCGTCCGTCGTCGGATCGGGACTCGCCGCGATCCCGGACGCCCTCGCCGAGCTCCGCGCCGGTGTCTCCGCCCGGAAGCTCGTCGTCACGCTCCCCTGAGCGACTTCACGTACCAGCGGTCGGAGTACGGGTCATCGTTGAACGGCGCCACCCGGGCGAAGCCGAGCCGTTCGTAGAGCGCACAGGCCTCGGCGAGTTCAGCGCGGGTGTCCAGCCGCAGCGACGTTATCCCGCGTCCCCGGCAGACGTCCTCGACGTGGCGCAGGAGCGCCGAACCAACGCCTCGGCCGCGGTGCTCCGGCAGCGTGAACACCTTCGTCAGCTCGCCGACGGCACCGACGAAGCGCACGCCGGCGCAGGCGACAGCGGCTTCCCCTTCACTCGCGACGACGAACACCCCGGAGTCCCCCTGCAGGTCGTCGTACGGCTCCTCGTCGAGCGCCCGGTCGACCTCGGCCGGCGTCGCCGCCCGCCCGTACCACCGCGACGCGACTTCCGTCAGGTAGGCCCGCACGATCGCGTCGGCCCGGCCTGCGCCGGGTCGCTCCGTCTCGATGATCATCGCGCCCCTTGCACGGCCGCAGCCGGTTCAGCGGGCCGCGGTCGCCTCGCGCGCGGCGGCTTCCGCCGCGACCCAGGCGAGCATGCCGCACTTGACGCGCATGACGAACTTCGAGACGCCGTGGAAGGCGATGAGGTCCTCGAGGACGTCCTCGTCGGGCTCACCGACACCGCGCGAGCGCATCATGGTGCGGAACTCCTCGGTCAGTGCGAGGAACTCGGGCACGGTGCGGCCGACGGCCATGTCGGTGAGGACCGATGCCGAGGCCATCGAGATCGAGCAGCCGTCACCCTGCCAGGCGAGCCCGGCGATGCGGTCGGTGCCGGGTTCGAGCCGCAGGCTGACCGTGATCTCGTCGCCGCACGTGGGGTTCCGCTCGAAGTGCGAGGCATCCGCGTCGGGCATCGCACCGTCGCCGTGACGCGCCTTCGCGTGGTCGAGGATGACCTGCTGGTACAGGCTGTCGAGGGCGTTCACGCGGTCGCTCCGAAGTAGGCGCGGATCTCGGCGACGGCTGCGAGGAACCGGTCGACGTCGTGCTCGGTCGTGTACACGTACGTGCTGGCACGGCTCGTGGCGACGAGGCCGAGCCGGCGGTGCAGGGGCTGGGCGCAGTGGTGGCCGGAGCGCACGGCGATGCCCTGCGCGTCGAGGTACTGCGAGACGTCGTGGGCGTGCACGCCGTCGACGTCGAAGGACACCAGGCCGGAGCGCGGGACGCCGGCGGGTGGGCCGACCACGCGGATGCCGGGCACTGCTGCCAAACCGTCGAGCATCCGGCGGGCGAGGTGCTCCTCGTGGGCGCGGACGCGTTCCATGCCGATGCCCTGCAGGTAGCGGACGGCCTCGGCGAGGGCGACCGCCTGGGACACGGGCTGCGTGCCGGCCTCGAACCGCTCGGGCGCCGGCATGAACTCGGAGCCCTCCATCGTCACGGTGGTGATCATCGAGCCACCGGTGCGGAACGGCGGCAGGGCGTCGAGCAGCTCCGCACGGCCCCAGAGCACGCCGATGCCGTTCGGGCCGAGCATCTTGTGCCCGGAGAACGCGGCGAAGTCGACCCCGAGCTGCTGCACGTCGAGGGGACGGTGCGGCGCGGACTGGCAGGCGTCGAGCACCACGAGGGCGCCGCGGGCGTGGGCGAGGCCGACGACCTGCTCGACGGGGGCGATCATCCCGGTGACGTTCGAGACGTGCGAGAACGCGACGACCTTCGTGCGGTCGGTGATCAGGGCCGCGGCGTCGTCGGCGGTCCAGGTGCCGTCGTCGGCGACCGGGATCCAACGGAGGGTCGCTCCGGTCAGTGCGGCGAGCTCCTGCCACGGCACGAGGTTGGCGTGGTGTTCGGCCTCGGTGACGAGGATCTCGTCACCGGTGCCCAGGCGGAAGCGCTCCGCGTCGGCACCACCGCGGCCACGGCTGGCGTTGGCCATGCCGTAGGCGACGAGGTTGAGCGCGTCGGTGGCGTTCGCGGTCCACACGACCTCGGTCGGGGCAGCGGCACCGATGAAGCCGGCGACGGTGGCACGGGCGTCCTCGTAGGCGTCGGTGCTGAGCGCCGCGAGCGTGTGCGCGCCGCGGTGGACGGCGGCGTTGTCGTGCTCGAGGAACCGGCGCTCGGCGTCGAGGACCTGGCGCGGGCGCTCAGCCGTCGCCCCGGAGTCCAGGTACGCCAACGGCTGCCCGTTCACGTCCTGCGCGAGGATCGGGAAGTCCCGCTTGATCGCCTCGACCTCGGTCTCGGTGAGCGGCTGGTTCGGCGCCACGACTGTCACGTCTCGTCCTCCTGGTGCTGCTGTCCGGAGCAACCCGTCCATGGTGTCCGTTGTTCCCGACCACGTCCAGTCGGCACGGCGACGGCCCAGGACCACGCCGGGTCCTGGGCCGTCGCACGTCGTCCGCTACTCGTTGCCGATCTTCTTGTCCGCAGCGTCGCGGGCACCGTCGATCTTGTCGTCGCACTTGCCGCCCGTGGCCTTCTTGACCGCGTCGGCCACGCCGCCGAGCACCTTGTCGCTGACGCCCTCGGCCTTCTCGCTCTGCAGGGCGTCCTGGACCTTGCCGTCCTTCAGGAACTCCTGGGCCTTCTTCGTGATGTCGTCGAACCCCGCCATCGGGTACTCCTCGTCTCGGTGCGGAGCCCGTCGCTCCGTCCTGGCGCCGACAGTAGGCCGCGGGGCTGCCGTCCGTACCGGAACGCTCGGGGTCTTCACACCATCTGCGCGCTGCGCCGGCGGGCGAGCACGTACCCGACGGCGACGGCACCGGACACCGCGAGCAACGACGGCACGAGGATGTCGGTGCCCTGCTGGGTGAACTCGACGACGAGCACGAGGGCGGTGAACGGCGCCCGCATGGTGGTCGCGAGGAAGGCCGCCGCACCGACGAACGCGAAGGCCGCCAGGCTCGGGCCGTCGGCCGGCCACAGCAGCAGCCACGCACCGCCCAGCCCGCCACCGATCGCCGAACCGATCGCGATCGAGGGGGTCAGCGTGCCACCGACCGCACCCGCTCCGATGGTGGCCGAGGTGGTCACGGTCCGCAGGACACCGAGCAGCAGCAGCAGGACGATCGGCGAGAGGCCGGCGAACGAGGCGTCGTCGAGCGTGGTGTTCATCGCGACGAGGCCGAGCGCCCGCCCGTTGCCGAGGATCTCCGGGAACGGGATCGCGATGAGCCCCACCATCGCGAAGACCACCGGCAGCACGACGAGCAGGTGCCAGCCCTTCGGCGCGATGCCCTGCAGCCGGTTGGTCAGCTTGACGAACCCGACCCCGGCGACCCCCAGGACGGGCCCGACGACGATCGCCCAGACGAGCAGCGACGGCGACAGGTGCATCGCGGGCACGTGGTAGAGCACCTCGTCCGGGATCACGAGCCGGGCGGTGATGGCGGCGACGGCACTCGTGGCGAAGGCGGGCAGGGCGGTCGCGAAGCTGATCTCGCCGAGCAGGACCTCGACCGCGAACAGCGCACCGCCGAGGGGTACGTCGTACACGGCGGCGAGGCCGGCCGCAGCACCGCAGGCGACGAGGATCTTCGTCTCGCGCGCGGTCAGTCCCGCACGACGGGTGACGAGCTGGGCGAGCCAGGCCCCGACCTCGCGCGGCGCCACCTCTTTGCCGATGGACGTGCCGAGCCCCACGGCCAGGATCTGGATGCCGGCGTTCGCGAGCGTCGCCAGGGCCGGCATCCGCTTGCCGTCGACGGCCGCGGTGACCGAGACGATCGAGCGCCCCCACCGACGGAGTGCCCACCAGGCGAACCCGGTCAGGACCCCGGCCGCCGTGAGCGCGAGGAACCGGTTCAGGCCCGACGAGGCGTCGGCGGCCTCGAGGTGCCCGCCGAACCCGTACCCGAAGGCGACGAACTGGATGAGCTGGAGCGCGAGCCAGACCGCGATGCCGGCGATGCCGCCGGAGACGCCCACCAGGGCGGTGACGACGGCGAGCTTGAGGGCCCAGACCGGGGTCGCGTGTCCGGAGTGCGGCATGATCGGAAGCCTAACGGGCTGGACGCACCCGATGACGGACCGCAACGGGCCCGCCGGACGCGGGACGGGCCTCCAGGCCGGGAGCCCCGACCACCCGCCGTCAGACGGCCGTCACCCGGAACGGCACCACGCAGTCGGCCGGCATGAGCGGTGGCTGCAGGCCGACGGTGCCGAGCACCCGGCCGCTGAACACCCGCGGGCCGGACCACCAGTCCGGTCGCACCAGGTCGTGGCCGTCGCCGATGACCACCGGGTCGACGCGGTACGAGGTGTCGGGGTCGAGGTCGCGGAAGGTGACCCGACCGGTGCCGGAGACCTCGGAGCGGCCGATGCTGGCGAGGAAGAAGACGGCCTGCTGCCGGTCCGGCGCGACCGTGCCGTACACGAGCCGTGCGGCGTCGACCTCGTCAGAACGCACCAGGTCGCCGCCGTGCAGGAGCGGGCGGAGCTCGCGGTACAGCGCGATCCACTCGGTGAGTGCGGCGGACTCGTCGGCGGTCGCGCCGGCCAGGTCCCACTCGATGCCGAGGTGGCCGACCAACGCCGTGCCGGCACGGAAGGCGAGGTCGTGGACGCGACCGGTCGTGTGGTTCCGGCCGCTCGCGATGTGCGAGCCGAGCAACTCCGGCGGCAGGAGCTGCTGCGTCCACCGGTGCATCTGCTGGCGCTCCAGCGGGTCGATGTCGTCCGACACCCACACCCGCGCGGTGTGCTCGATGACGCCGAGGTCGACCCGGCCACCACCCGACGAGCACGACTCGATCTCCAGCGACGGGAAGCGCTCGCCGAGCGTCGCCATCAACCGGTACGCGGCGAGGGTCTGCTCGTGGACCGCTGCGCCACTGCCCGGGAACCCCGCCTCGACGAGGTCGCGGTTGTGGTCCCACTTCACGGCGTCGACCGCGTACTCGCCGATGATCGCGGTCATCCGCTCGAGGACGTGGTCGAAGGCCTCGGGGATCGCCAGGTTGAGCACCTGCTGGTCGCGGGACCGCGCGGGCAGCCGACCGTCGGCCTGCAGGATCCACTCCGGGTGGGCACGCGCCAGGTCGCTGTCCTCGTTCACCATCTCGGGTTCGAACCACAGGCCGAACTCCATGCCGAGCGCACGGACGCGGTCGACCAGGGGGCCGAGTCCGTCCGGCCAGACGTCCTCGTCGACGTACCAGTCACCGAGGCCGGCGTGGTCGTCGCGGCGGCCACGGAACCAGCCGTCGTCGAGCACGTAGCGTTCGACGCCGAGGGCCGCGGCACGCTCGGCGAGGTCGACGAGACGGGCCAGGTCGTGGTCGAAGTACACGGCCTCCCACACGTTGATCGTCATCGGGCGGGGGGTCGTCGGGTGCTGCGGGCGGCTGCGGAGCCAGCGGTGGAACCGTCGGGCCTGGTCGTCGAGGCCGTCCCCGTGGGCGAAGTACACCCACGGCCCCTCGTAGGTGGCGCCGGTGCCGAGCCGGACCTCGCCGGGCAGCAGGAGTTCGCCGCCGCCGATGACCTGGCGGCCCGTGGCGAGCCGTTCGGCGTGGTGCCGGTGGTTGCCGCTCCAGGCGGTGTGGACGCCCCAGACCTGACCGTGGGCGAAGCCGAACCCCGGCTCCCCCACCGTCAGCACGGTCGCGGCATCGGTGCCGGTACGGCCCTTCCGTCCCTCGCGCTGGTGGGTCCCCACGACGAGTTCGCGGCGCTGCGGGGTCCGCTCCTTGCCCCAGCGGCCGGCGAAGTCCAGGATCTCGCGGGCCCCGGACGGGATCGGCATCGCGAGCGTCAGGTCGTCGACGGTGTAGACGCCGTCGGCGGTGTTCGTCACGCTCGCGCGGGCCCGCACCAGCCCGGAGCCGAGCATCTCGATGGTCACCCGGACGGTGAGTCCGGCGGTGGTGTCCTCGGCATCGGCGGTGACCGCGGTGTCGGTGACCGCGAGCGACGTCACCGTGAACGCCGGCGACCAGTCGGCGCCGTCACGGTGCCCGGCGAGCCCCGGACGACCGCTCCAGCCCCGGTGTGGCTCGGGCAGCACCGACAGGCGGACCGGGTCGTCCATCTCGTTCGGGGACACCGGGGTGACGTCGGCGTCGGCGAGGGCCGTCAGCGCGTCGGTGTCGAGCGGTCCGAGTGCCGCTCCCCAGTGCACGACGGCGGGGAGCGCGTCGTCGCGGCAGTCCAGGACGAGCGAGACGCCACCGGCGGTCAGGTGGACGAGTTCGTGCGGCATGCGGGCTCCAGTCGGCGTCGTTGCACGTCAGAGCTTTCCGGTCCGGAGCCGTCCGCTGCAAATCCTGCTGCGGCGCGGCTCCGGTTGCGGCTCAGGCTGCGGCGCGGCTCAGAACCAGCGCTTCACCTTGAACACCACGTACAGGATCGCGGCGAACAGGACCATCGCGACGATCGACAGCGGGTACCCCCACGTCCAGCCGAGTTCGGGCATGTGCGTGAAGTTCATCCCGTAGATCGCGGCGATGAGCGTCGGCGCGAACAGGATCGCCGCCCAGCCGGAGATCTTCTTCGTGTCGTCGTTCTGCTTCTGCGCCGCCAGGGTCGAGTCGACGGTCAGGGCGTTCTGCAGCAGCTGCCGGAACGTGTCGAGGCGTTCCACCACCCGGATCGCGTGGTCGAGGACGTCACGGAACCGCCGCTGCATCTCGATCGGCAGGTGGTACTTCTCGGCGCCGCGGTGCAGGTTCTCGATCATGTAGACGAGGGGACGCGCCGCTCGCTGGAAGTCGACGACCTCGCCGAACAGCTCGTACACGCGCCGGGACACCCCGGCCTCGCCCGAGAACAGCTGGTCCTCGATCTGGTTGATGTCCTCCTCGAGTCCGTCGATCACCGGCACGTAGCCGTCGACGATGGAGTCCATCAGCGCCCAGAGCTGCGCCTGCGGGCCGACGGTCACCAGCCCCGGCTTGCCGCTCAACCGCTGCAGCGCCTTGGGAACGGTCTGCTTGCCGCGGGGGTCGGCCTTCACGACGGCGAGGAAGAAGGTCTCGCCGACGAAGGCGTGCACCTCGCCGAACGCCACCTCTTCCTGCTGGTCGTTGTACAGCGCCGGCTTGAGGACCACGAACAGCGTCGAGCCGTAGCGCTCGAGCTTCGGTCGCTGGTGCCCCTCGGCGGAGTCCTCGACGGCGAGTTCGTGCAGGCCGAGGGCGACCGCGACGTCGCCGAGTTCCTCGGCGTCGGGCTGGTGCAGGACGATGCACGCGCTGGCACCCTGTTCGTCGAGCATCCGGAAGGTGTCGTCGAGGGACGGACTCGCGATCGGGGCGATCCGGTCGATGTAGACGGTGTTCAGTTCGACGCTCACGCGCCCACCGTACGCAGGGTGGCCGGTCTCCGGCCTGGAGGCCCGTGGCAGCCCCGCCACCCGCCCCGCGTCCTGCCTGAACGCGCGCTGCACGACCGCCACCACCGGCCGCCTACGGTGCAGGTCATCAGCATGCTGACGAAAGGGACTGTCATGAAGAGGATCTGGAAGCGCATCGCGGTGGCCGTGAGCGCGGTCGTCGCCGTCATCGGCGCGTACGTCGGGTCGGGCGCTGCCGGTGGCACGCCCATCCAGGACGCCGCCGGTGGCGCCCTGTCGGCGTCCTCGACCGCGATCGCCCCGGACGGCCCGGCCTTCTCGATCTGGAGTGTCGTCTACGCCGGGCTCATCGGCTACGCCGTGCTGCAGCTCTTCCGCACCGCGAACGACGAGCGGCACGAGCGGCTGGTGGTGCCGGCGGTGCTCTCCCTGCTGCTCAACGCCGCGTGGATCCTGTCGGTGCAGTTCGGGTTCCTGTGGGCGAGCGAGCCGATCATCGTCGCCTTGCTCGTCGTGCTGATCTGGACGTTCACGATCCTGCGCCGGACCCCGTCCCGCGGCGTCGTCGAGGCGATCCTGACCGACGGCACCTTCGGGCTGTACCTCGGGTGGGTCTGCGTCGCGACGGCCGCCAACACCGCTGCGGTGCTGACGGCGGCGGGCTTCCGGGGCTTCGGACTCGGGCAGGACCCGTGGGGTGTGGTCGTCGCCGCGGTGGCCGGGCTCGTCGGGGTCCTCATCGCCCTGTGGGGCCGGGGACGCCTGGCGCCGATGGCCTCGGTCGCGTGGGGTCTGGCGTGGGTCGCCGTGGCCCGGTTCGAGGGGCCGCTCGTCTCCGTGCCGACGGCGGTCGCGGCCGTGGTGGCTGCGGCGGCCGTGGTCGTCGTGACCGTGGTGGTGCGTGCCCGCGCCGGCTGGGTCGGCGGCCGTGCCGGTCGGGCGGCGGCACCGGTGGCGGCCTGACGCGCGGCTACCTGCGCGTCGTTTCGTGCTGAGCGACACCTCACGCAGCGATTGGGCCGTGAGGTGTCGCTCAGCGCGAAGAATCAGCGCGCCGACGCGACCAGGCCGTGCGCGGCGGCGACCGCGGCGTTCGTGACCCGGCCGTCGTGCACGTTCAGGCCGGCGGCGAGTGCGGGGTCGGCCTCGAGCGCGGCTTCCCAGCCACGGTCGGCGATCGCGACGGCGTACGGCAGCGTGGCGTTCGTCAGCGAGATCGTGCTCGTGCGCGGGACGGCACCGGGCATGTTCGCCACGCAGTAGTACACGGTGTCGTGCACGGCGAAGGTGGGGTCGTCGTGGGTGGTCGGGTGGGAGCCCTCGAAGCAGCCGCCCTGGTCGATCGCGATGTCGACCAGCACCGAGCCCGGCCGCATGTCGGCGACCATCGCGTCGGTGACGAGCTTCGGCGCGGACGCCCCGGGGATGAGCACGGAGCCGATCACCAGGTCCGCGTCGCGCAGGGCCTCGGCGATGGCGTGCGCCGACGAGCGCAGGGTCGTGACGCGGCCGTCGAACCGGGCGTCGAGTGCCCGGAGGCGCGGCAGGCTGATGTCGAACACGGTGACGTCGGCACCCATGCCGAGCGCCATCGTCGCGGCGTGCTCCCCCGCGACGCCACCACCGATGACGACCACGCGGCCCTTCGGCGTGCCGGGGACCCCGCCGAGCAGCAGCCCGCGCCCGCCGTTCGTGCGCATCAGGTGGAAGGCGCCGACCTGGGCGGACAGTCGCCCGGCGACCTCGGACATCGGCGACAGCAGGGGCAGCGAGCGGTCCGGCAGCTGCACGGTCTCGTAGGCGATCGCCGTCGCGCCCGAGTCGATGAGCGCGTCGGTCAGCGGCCGGTCTGCGGCGAGGTGCAGGTACGTGAAGAGCACCTGGCCCGGCCGGATCATCGGGTACTCCGACGCGACCGGTTCCTTCACCTTGAGGATCAGCTCGGCGCGCTCCCACACCTCGGCCGCGGTGTCGACGATCGTGGCGCCGGCGGTGCGGTACTCGTCGTCGGTGAAGGCCGAACCGGACCCGGCACCGGCCTGCACCAGCACCTGGTGGCCGTGCGACCCGAGCTCGGCGACGCCGGCCGGAGTGGCGGCGACGCGGTACTCGTTGTTCTTGATCTCGGTGGGGACGCCGATGCGCATGCTGACTCCTTCGTGGGCGGTGCGTTCGTCCCGTCCATTGAGCACCGGATTCGCCCACAGCACCGCTGAGCCGAACATCCGGACAGCGGCAGCGCGATCCGTGTCACGGAATTCGGCGCGACGGCCCCCGGCACCGGTCGGTCAGTGCCCGCGCAGCGACTCGCTCGGCAGCTCTCCGAAGCGGCTGCGGTAGGTCGCCGAGAAGCGTCCGAGGTGCCCGAAGCCCCACGTCCGCGCGATCTCGGCCACGGTCGTCTCGTCCAGGCCGCTGCCGACCAGGTCGGTCCGGGCGCCGTCGAGTCGTACGCCGCGCAGGAGTTCCCCCGGCGTCTGGTCGAGGTGCCGCCGCAGCGACTGCTGCAGCCCGCGCGGGCTGAGCCCCGCCGCCGCCGCGATGTCCGGCGTGCCGATCGCTTCGCGCGCGTGCTCGTGCACGAACTCGAGCGCTCGGCGCAGACGGTCGTGCTCCGGGCCGCTGCCGGACACCGTCGCCCGCCACTTGTTGCGCTGCGGGAACGCCCGGATCGCCGCGGTCGCGAACGCCTCGGCGATGTCGTACTGCACCATCGGACTCATCGACCGGTCGACGTCGAGCCAGACGGCCGAGTACTTCCGCACCACCGACCGCCACAGCGCGATGCCGTCGGCGGTCGGGCGGCGCATCGGTTCGAAGGCGAAGTCGTCGTCACCGGCGACGGCACGGACGAAGTCGCGGTCCAGCTGCACCAGGTTCAGGGCGATGTCGTGGTGGTGCAGCGCGTACGGCTCGGCGAAGGGCAGCACGACCGGCACCCCGGCCTCGAGCTCGTACGTCTCGCCGCCCGTGGTGATCCGGCTCGAGCCGCTCCGCATCCAGGCGACCAGGAACTCGTCGTCGACCTGGCTCTCGCTCCGCAGGTCGACCATGAACCGTGACGAGCGCAGGGACATCCGCTCGTCACCGACGCCGGCGAAGTCCCAGTGGGCGTTCTCGTGGGTGCGACGGACCAGTGGTGCACGGAAGTCGTAGTCGCCCGTGAAGAACGCGAGCGCCTGGTCGACGTCGCTGCCGACCATCCGCCGGAAGTACCGCTGACCGGGCTGTTCGAGAGAAAGCACCATGCTCGAGAACCTACGACGGACCACCGACAAACTGCGTCAGGTCCTGACTCAGGGCTGCAGGATCGCCTGCCCCACGCTCTCGTCCAGGATCAGGTCCGTGATGAGCCCGGCGGCCAGTGCACCGCGCAGCGACGCCGCCTTCGACCGCCCGGCGACGACGCAGACCCGCCGCGGCGCGCGCTTGATCGTGTCGAGGTCAGGAGCGCCGGCGCGGGCGTTCACCCCGATGTCCTTCCACGAGCCGTCGGCACGGTAGAACACCGTCGAGACGTCCCCGACGACCCCCGCCTGTGTGAGCTCGTCACGGTCTTCGGGGTCGAGGTACCCGCCGGAGTACACGTGCGAGGGCACCGGGGCCTGCGGGGCACCGACACCGAACACGACGAGGTCCATCCGCTCGTGCAGGTCGAGCACGCGGCGGATCGATCGCTCGCGGAACAGGGCCTCCTTCGTCGCGGGGTCGTCGAAGAACGCCGGCACCGGGAACTGCTGCACGAACGCCCCGTAGGCCTCGCCGAACCGGCGCAGGATCTCGGACGCGTAGACGATGCCGGTGGTGCGGGTGTTCGCGGCGCCGTTGATCTGCACGATCGTCGAGCCGTGGGTGGTCTTCGGCACCAGGTACCGGCTGACCGCGCTCACGGTCGAGCCCCACGAGATCCCGATCACCATGTTCGATTCGACGTACTGCGTCAGGATCCGGGCGGCGGACAGGGCCACCCGCTCGAGCCGGTCGACGTCGCTCGTGTGGTCCGGCACCGGGACGACGTGCGCGTGCACCCCGAAGCGGGAGCGGATGCTCCGGCTCAGCGCAGCGGCCTGGTCCAGGGGCGACCGGATCTGGATGTCGACGAGCCCGGTGTCCCTGGCGTACTTCAGCAGCCGCGACACCGACGAGCGCGAGGTGCCGAGTTCGTCGGCGATCGCGTCCATCGTCAGGTCCTGCAGGTAGTACAGGTGGGCGGCGCGCAGCGCCTGCTGCGTGCGCATGGGCTGAGCCGCATCGCTCATGGTGCTCCGATCTGTCGAACGCAACCATGCACGGACGTGCAGGGCCTCTGCAACCCCTGCCGCGCCTCCTGACCGCCGTGTCGGGCCTGGACGACACGTGTGCTGCACGTTCGTGCACGCAAGTTGCCCGCCCTGTCGAACGAGCGCACGATCGATCCTGACCCCACGAACAGACGAAGGAAGCGACGAACCATGTCGAAGAAGACACAGCCCCGGAACACGGTGACCGCCCTCACCGAGCGCCCGAACGCGCAGGTCCTCGTCGTCGGCGGCGGCATCAACGGCATCGCGACGTTCCGCGACCTGGCGCTCCAGGGCGTCGACGTCGCCCTGGTCGAGCGTGGCGACTACGCCTCCGGCGCCTCCGCGGCCTCGAGCCACATGATCCACGGCGGCATCCGCTACCTGGAGAACGGCGAGTTCCGCCTGGTGCGCGAGAGCGTGCAGGAGCGCAACGGCCTGATCCGCATCGCCCCGCACTACGTCAAGCCGCTGCAGACGACCATGCCGATCTTCTCGACGTTCTCCGGCATCATGAACGCCCCGCTGCGCATGCTGACGCACAAGCAGCGCTCCACCAAGGAGCGCGGCGCGATGCTCATCAAGATCGGCATGACGATCTACGACTCCTTCTCGCGTGACGGTGGCTCTGTCCCGAAGCACGTCTTCCGCACCAAGAAGGCCGCGCTCGAGGACATGCCCGCCCTCAACAAGGACCTGAAGTACACGGGCACCTACTACGACGCGAGCGTGCACGAGCCCGAGCGCCTGGCCCTCGACGTCCTGAAGGACGGCCTGGCTGCCGGAGCCGACAAGGCACGCGCCGTCAACTACGTCGAGGCAGCCGGCACCCGCGACGGCGGCGTCCTGCTGCGTGACCGCGAGACCGGCGACGAGTTCGTCTTCACGGCCGACGTCGTGATCAACGCCTCCGGTCCCTGGACCGACCTGACGAACGAGGCGTTCGGCGGCGAGACGAAGTTCATGGGCGGCACGAAGGGCTCGCACATCGTCGTGCACAACGACGAGCTGCTCGAGGCCACCAAGGGCCGCGAGCTGTTCTTCGAGAACGACGACGGCCGCATCGTCCTCATCTACCCGCTCAAGGGCCGGGTGCTCATCGGCACGACCGACATCGACGCCGACCCCTCGAAGCCGGTCACGACGACCGACGAGGAGATCGACTACTTCTTCGGGCTCGTCAAGCACGTGTTCCCGCAGATCGACGTCACCCGCGACCACATCGTCTACAGCTACTCCGGCATCCGTCCGCTCCCCCGCCACGAGGACACCGCCCCCGGCTTCGTGTCCCGTGACTACCGGATCGTGGACACGCAGATCGCCGGGCTGCCGAAGTCGACCGTGCTGTCGCTCGTCGGTGGCAAGTGGACGACCTTCCGTGCCCTCGCTGCACACCTGTCCACCGAAGCGACGACCAAGCTCGGCATGAGCCGCAAGGTCGACACCACCGGCATGCCGATCGGCGGTGGCAAGGAGTTCCCGACCACGGACGCCCAGCGCGCCCTGTGGATCAAGTCACACCGCGACGGCCTGGACGAGTCCCTGGTCGAGGGGCTGCTCGAGCGCTACGGCACCCGTGCCGCCGAGGTCGTGGACGTCCTGACCGACGGCCCGGTCGAGCCGCTCGAGTCCGACCCGTCGCTCACCCGCGCAGAGGTCGCGTACTTCGCCCGCCACGAGCAGGCCGTCCACCTGGTCGACGTCGTCCTGCGCCGCACGAACCTGGCGTTCGTCGGCGGGGTCACGATCGACCTGCTCGACGAGCTGGCCGACGTGCTCGCCGAGGCGCTCGGCTGGACGACCGAGGAGCGCGCGGACGAGGTCCAGCGCACGCTCGACGTGCTGCGTGAGTCGCACGGCGTGATCGTGCCGCTGACGTCCGCGTCGCAGCTCGCGTAGTCGACGCGACCGACCACAGACGGGAGGCGCGGTGCCAGCTGGCACCGCGCCTCCCGTCTGTCTGCTGGTCGCGTCAGAAACGCTCACCGGTGGGGTCGAGCGCCGTGCGGTCGATGAGCTGGTCGCCGCCGACCGGCTCGCCTTCCCAGTCGACCAGGCGCCAGCCGTCGGCGAACGAGCCCTCGAGCTCGACGATGCCGGTGTTCTCCAGGTGGCGCTTCGTGCCGAAGTGGTCCGGGGTGTTCTGCGCAGCTGCGCTCGCCCACGTGCGGATCGCAGCACCGTGACTGACGGCGGCGGCGACCGCGACCCCGGCGGCCTCGATCTGCCGGACGGCGTCGTCGTAGCGCTCGAAGAACTCGACGCCGCTCTCCGCACCGGGCATCCGGGTCGTCCGGTCACCGCCGGACCAGCCGTGCACGGTGGAGATGTAGGTCTGCACGGACACCGTGTCGCTCTTGCCCTGGGTGTCGCCCGCCTCGATCTCACGCAGGCCCGGCAGCACCACGGGCTCGAGGCCGAGCGAGGTCGCGAGGGGCGCCGCGGTGATCTGCGTGCGGACCATCGACGACACGAACAGTCGCTCGATCCCCCGGTCGGCGAGCGCTGCGGGCAGGGCGTCGGCCTGCTGCTGCCCGAGCTCGGTCAGCCCCGGTCCGGGCACCACGGCATCGAGGATGCCGTGCACGTTCGCGGGGGTCTGGCCGTGGCGGATGAGCAGCAGTCGCATGCCGCCACCCTACGGACCGCCGCTGACGTCAGCCCTGCCGGGTGTTCCAGCGGGGGTCCTTCTTGTTGATGACGTAGACGCGACCCCGGCGTCGGACCACCTGCGAGCCGGGGATCTTCTTCAGGGCCTTGAGGGAGTTGCGGACCTTCACGACGAGCCTCCTTGTTGATAACGGTTTTCAGTTACAGTAGCGGACATGCGTGCTGCTGCCATCACCCTCGTCACCGCCCTGCACCAGGTCGACGCCGACCGCGTCGCCGCCCGGATCTCGGACGGACACCGGATGCACGTCGCCGGGAGTGCCTTCGCCACCGCCCGCGCCGTGGCCGACCGGGCCGACCAGCTCGACCGGGTCTGCGGACCCGACGCAGGCCACGGGCTCGTCGTCACCCTGCACCCGGGAGCCGATGCCCGAGCCGTCGGCATGCTGCTCGCCAACGCGGCACGGTCCGAGACCGGCGACGACCGGGTGCTGCGGCACGTCGTCGGGGTGCTGCGGGCCGACGACGTCGCGCACCTGCTGTGGTCGGACGTCGACGACGCCTTCGTGGCCGCGGACCGGATGGCCGCACTCGTCGAGTACGCGACGGTGATCGCCCTCGACCGCATCGAACCGCTGTCCGGGCGTCGACGTCGTGCACTCGTGTCACTGCTGCACCGGATGGCACCCCAGGCCGTGATCGTCGCCCTGCCCGCGATCCGGAGCGCCGCCGACCTGCCGGCCTCGAACGGTGGAGCAGCGCGGGTGCTCGCCACCGGTGCCGGCTGGATGCGGGCGCTGTCGAGCGGTGCGGACACCGGGCGCGAGGCCCGCGACGCCCTGGTCTCGATGCGCTACCGGGAGCCGCTGCCCTTCCACCCCGGACGACTGTCGTCCGTCATCGCCGACGACCTGTCCGCCGGGGTGAACGGCCGCGTGCTGCGGTCGCGGGGGTTCTTCCGCCTGGCGTCCCGGCCGGACCACGTCGGTTCGTGGTCGAGCTTCGGGTCGATGCTCGCGCTCGACCCCACCGCGAACCCGTCGTGGGACGCCGACGCCCCGATCGGGCAGGCGCTGTGGTTCGTCGGCGAGCAACTCGACGTCCGGGCGATCGAGCGGGCGCTCGACGGGGCGCTGCTCACGCCGTCGGAGCTGCTCGCCGGGCCGGACGTGTGGCGCGGCTGGCCGGACCCGTTCCCGGTGTGGCCCGCGGTGGACCCGGCGTCGGAGCACCGGCACGAGTGAGGGGGCGGGCGGCGTGGCGGGTGCGGACGCCGAACGACACTGTCGATGTCGTACGACGGCGACATCGTCGCTCCCAGAACGGTGCAACAGCCCGCGCACGCAACGAACGACGGGGTCGTTGTCGTACGACAACGACCCCGTCGTTCCACATCGGTCGGACCCACCCCGCCGACCGATCCCCCGCGGGCGTCACCGCACCGGCGACGCCTCCCGCGCGGCAGCCTCACGCGCAGCGGCAGCCGCCGCGTCCTGCGCGGCGAACGGCAGGTCACCGAGGTCCAGGTGCGGGTTCGTGTCCTGCGTGAGCACGAGCTCCTTCGCCTCGTCCTCGGTCTCCACGGCCGGCATCGACCCGGGCAGCGGGCGCTGCGAGGACTCCTTCATGCAGAAGACACCGATCGCTCCGACGACGCTCATCGCCATCAGGAAGTACGCCGGCGCGAGCTCGTCACCCGTCGCGGTGAGCAGCGCCTGCACGATCAGGGGCGTGGTCCCACCGAACACCGCGATCGCGATGTTGTAGGCGAAGCCCATGCCGCCGTACCGCGTCGAGGTCGGGAACAGCGCCGGCAGCGACGCAGCCTGGTTCGACACCCACAGCGCGGTCATCAGCGCGAGCAGCCCGAGGCCGGCGAGGGTCGACCACTGCGCCCCGTGCCCGATGAGCATGAAGGCCGGCACGACGAGCACGACGGTGGTGGCGGCACCGATCCACATCACGACGCGGCGGCCGAGGCGGTCGGAGAGCTTGCCGGTCAACGGGAGCATCACCGCGAGCAGCAGGAGCACGGGGATCGTCAGCAGCGTGCCGTCGATGGCGGAGTACCCGAGCGAGTCGGTCAGGTACGTCGGCATGTACGAGGTCAGGGCGTAGCCGACGGTGTTCGACGCGGCGACGAGCATGATCGCGATGACGATCGGGCGCCAGTGCTGGCGGACCATCGCGACGACGTTGGCCGGACGCTCACCGTCGAAGGACGCACGGGACTCGCTCGCGGCCTCCTGCGCGGCCTGGGTCGCCTGGAACACAGGCGACTCCTCGATCCGCAGCCGGAAGTAGATGGCCACGACACCGATCACACCGGCCGCCAGGAACGGGAAGCGCCAGCCGTAGGCGGTCATCGCCTCGTCGCCCAGGGTGAGCTGCAGCACCGACACGACGGTTGCACCGAGCGCGAAGCCCAGGTAGCTGCCGAAGTCCAGGATGCTCGCGAAGAACCCGCGACGGCGGTCCGGGGCGTACTCGGTGACGAAGGTCGTCGCACCGGCGTACTCACCACCGGTCGAGAAGCCCTGCGCGAGCTTCAGCACGACGAGCAGGATCGGGCCGAACACGCCGATCGTCGCGTACGCGGGGAGCGCCCCGATCAGGAACGTCGACGCCGCCATCATGATCAGCGTCGTCGCGAGCACCTTCTGCCGGCCGATCCTGTCGCCGAGGCGTCCGAACACGATGCCACCCAGGGGCCGCGCGATGTACGTCGCCGCGAACACACCGAGGCTGAACAGGATCTGCACCGAGGGTTCGGCCGTCGGCAGGAAGACCTTCCCCATCGTGACGGCCAGGTAGCCGTACACGCCGACGTCGTACCACTCCATGGTGTTGCCGACGACCATGCCGCTGACGGCTCGTCGCATCATGCTCTTGTCGACCACGGTGACGTCGCTCTCGCGCAGCCGTCGGTGTGGTCGGGTGTTGGTACTGCTGGGGTCGGAACCCATGCCTTGCTCCTCGAGAAGATCGGTGGGCCGTCGGGAACCGGCCCAGAACAGCGAGCGACGTTACCGAGCAACCGAAATGTCATTGGCCGGTGATTCTCAGGGAACGGCGTGTCACCCGAACGGGGGTCGCCGCCGATCCGCACCAGTCCGGCGAACCCGGAAGCTGAGTAACGACCCCGTAACATCGGCCCATGGCGATCGAACCCGAGACGAAGAGCTGGACGTGGGTCATCGAGACCGCGTGCCCCGAGTGCGGCTACGACGGCAGCGCCGTGACGATCCGCGACGTGCCGGGCATCGTCGACGACAACACCGCGGGCTGGCCCGAGGTCCTCACGCGCGACGACGTCCGTGACCGCCCGGACGACCACACCTGGTCACCGCTCGAGTACGGCGCCCACGTGCGGGACGTGCACCGGAAGATGGCGGAGCGCCTCGAGCTGATGCTCACCGAGGACGCCCCGACGTTCCCGAACTGGGACCAGGACGCCACCGCCGTCGAGGACCGTTACGGCGATCAGGACCCCGCGGTCGTCGCCCGGGGGCTGCGGGAGTCGGCGGACCGCGCAGCCCGGGCCTTCGCGGCGGTGCCCGACGAGGTGCTCGGGCGCACCGGGCTCCGGTCCGACGGCAGCGCCTTCACCGTCGCGACGCTCGCCACCTACTACGCGCACGACCCGGTGCACCACCTGTGGGACGTGCGGCGCACGCGCTAGACGTGGGGACCGCCGGCCTGGAGGCCCGGTGCGGCCCCGCCCCGCGCCTCCCGGCCGCCTGCGGTCACCCCCGGATCCGGGCGTACCGACCGGACTCGGGCGTACCTAGCGGAACCGGGCGTACCTACCGGAACCGGGCGTACCTGCCACGAAGAAACGACCAGGTATGCCCGAATCCACCCGCCATCGCACGCGTGATGGGAAGGATCGGGCGCTCAGGCGAGTGCGTCGAGCACGGCGCGCGCCGTCGCGGCGTCGGTCACCAGCTCGTTGACGAGCCCGCCCCGCACCGCGGCCACGATGCTCGTGACCTTGGCGCTGCCCACGGCGACCCCGACGGCGTGCGGCACGGTCGACAGGATCTCGCGCGAGGTCCGCACCATCCGGTCACTGCCGGGGAACTCGATCGGCGAGCCGTCCGCGGCGTAGAAGTTCAGGCAGACGTCGCCGGCCGCCCGGTCGAACGCGGCGTCCTCGACCGGGATGCCCCGGGCCAGTGCGTCCCGCGTGTGGGTCGGCGCCCCGATGCCGAGGATCGCGCCCTTCGCGCGGCTCCAGAGCCCGACGACGTGCTGGAACGCCGGGTCCTCGTCGAGGGTGGACCGCATCGCCGGGGACGGCAGCGCCTGGGCGAACAGGAACGCCGGGATCGCGCCGGAGTGCTCCGCGGCCGTCCGGGTGATCTCGTTCGTCTGGAACCACGGCATCGGGTCGGCCTGCCCGCCCACGGTCGGCACGAGCTGCACGCCGGGCATCGTCGGCATGCCGGACCGTGCGACGTCGTACACGGTGCGACCGGACGACATCAGGACGGCGTCACCGGGGACGAGTCCCATGCCCTCGACCGCGGCGGCCAGCGGCGCGGCCAGGTCGGCGCCGAGCGTGGCCGCGTGGGTGACGGCGGCGAGGTGCACCGCGCGGAGCCCGAGCACGACCTGCAGCCGTTCGGCGAGTGCCACGGTCTCGTCCTGGAACGGGTCGACGACCTCGATGCGGACGAGTCCGGCCTTGCGGGCCTCGGCCACGAGCCGCGAGACGGTCGGGCGTGAGACACCGAGGCGCGAGGCGATCTCGACCTGGGTGGCGTCCTCGAGGTAGTACATCCGCGCGGCCTGGTAGACGGTGTCCAGTGGGAATCGGGTCCGCGACGCGTCGGGGCCGGGGCCAGCGGTGCTCTCGGACGACATGGAGCAGGACCCTTCGACTCGATCGGACACCGCGATCGTAGTCCGAGCAGGGCTCAGCGGATCGTGAACCCGCCGTCCACACGGAGGTCCGCACCGTTCACCATGGCGCTCGACTCCCCTGCCAGGAACAGCACGGCCGCGGCGATCTCGTCGGGGGTCGCGAAGCGGCCGGTGGGGATCTCGTCCTGGTGCCGGATGCCGTTCTCGTTCGCCCAGGCAGCACGGCCGAGGTCGGTGAGGACGACGGTCGGCGACACGGTGTTCACGGTGACGCCGCGTCCGCCCCACTCGAGCGCGAGCACCGTCGTCAGGCCGATGACGCCGGCCTTCGACGCGCAGTAGGCGGCGTGCCCGTCGATGCCGACGTGGGCCGCCTGCGACGCGATGTTCACGATCCGCCCGTACCCGGCGTCGAGCATGTGCCGGCCGACGGCCTGCGCCACGCGGAACGTGCCGGTCAGGTTGACGTCGATGGTCGCCGCCCAGGTCTCGGCTGCCAGGTCCTCGGCCGGGGCGAGCGCGGCGATGCCGGCGCAGTTCACCAGCACGTCGACGCCGCCGAAGTGCCGGACGACGTCCGCCACGGTGCGGGTCACGGAGTCGGCATCGGTCACGTCGCAGGCGAACCCGGCGTGGAGGCCCGCGGCCGCGCCCGCCCCGTCGGTGGCGGCGTCCGCCCCGGCCGTCACGGGCGCCGCGGACGTGGGCAGGTCCGCCGCCGCCGTCATGGCGCCGTCGGCGCGGACGTCGACGACGGCGACACGGGCACCCCGTGCAGCCAGCGCCCGGGCGATGGCGTTGCCGATGCCCGACGCCCCGCCGGTCACCACCGCCGTGCGGCCGCTGAAGTCGTTGGTCAGGTCGATCGTGTCGGGGCCCGGTCGGAGGGCCGCGGCGAAGTCCGTCGTCATGTTCGCTCCCTTGCGTTCGGTGCCGAACCTACCAGAAATTGTGTTCTGGACAAACGTTCTGGAAGGTGTACAGTCATCGCCGAAGCCACCCAACGGAGGAACAGCTCATGTCGACGACGACCGAGAACGCGGCCACGACCGCCCCCACCACGATCCCCACGACGATGCGCGCCGTCGTCGTCCATGGCCCCGGTGACTACCGGCTCGAGGAGCGTCCCGTCCCGACGCCCGGCTCCGGGGAACTCCTGCTCCGCACCGACGCCGTCGGCATCTGCGCGAGCGATCTGAAGTGCTACCACGGCGCCGCGAAGTTCTGGGGCGACGAGAACCGTGCGGCCTGGGCCGAGCGGGACCGCATCCCCGGGCACGAGTTCGTCGGCACGATCGTCGCCGGTGACGACGCCGCCCTGACCAAGCGCGGCGTCGCCCTCGGTGACCGGATCGCCTGCGAGCAGATCGTGCCGTGCTGGGAGTGCCGCTACTGCCTCGAGGGCGCGTACTGGATGTGCAACGTGCACGACATGTTCGGCTTCAAGGGCTACGACGGCGCGATGGCCGAGTACGTGCTCGTGCCGGCGAAGGCGCTGACCCATCCGGTGTCGAAGGCGCTGCCCGGCCAGGTCGCCGCGTTCTCCGAGCCGCTTTCCTGCGCGTTCCACGCCGTCGAGCGCGGGGACATCAAGTTCGGCGACACCGTGGTGATCGCCGGAGCTGGCCCGATCGGCCTCTCCGCCATCGCCGGTGCGCGGCAGAAGAACCCGCTGCGGATCATCGCGCTCGACGTGGTCGAGGCGAAGCTCGAGCTGGCCCGCAAGGTCGGCGCCGACCTCACGATCAACATCGCCCAGGAGGACGCGGTCGCCCGGGTCAAGGAGCTCACCGACGGCTACGGCGCCGACGTCTACATCGAGGCCACCGGGCACCCGTCCGCGGTGCCGCAGGGACTGAACCTGCTCCGCAAGCTCGGGACCTTCGTCGAGTACTCGGTGTTCAAGGACGACGTGTCCGTGGACTGGTCGATCATCTCGGACGACAAGGAGCTCGACGTGCGCGGCGCCCACCTCGGCCCGCACACCTGGCCGGCGGCGATCAAGCTGCTCGAGGCCGAGACCCTGCCGATGTCGGAGATCTGCACGCACCAGTTCCCGCTCGAGCAGTTCCAGGAGGCCCTCGACCTGGTCGGCGACTCCGCCGGTGCCAGCGTCAAGGTGTCGATCATCCCGTCCCTGCAGGCCTGAGCCCGCCCACCCCTGGAGTCAGCAAGCATGTCAACGACGACACAGCGCGCCACCGGTGCGCCCACGACCCCTCGCACCGAGGGCCGCCTGGACCGGATGGGCATCCCCCGTCCGCTCGCCCTCGGGTTCGTCGCCGTCCTGGTCTTCATGACCGGGAACGGCGTCGAGTCGAACTTCATCACGCCGCACATGGTGGCGGTCCTCGGCAGCCCCGAGGCCACCGTGGCGACGATCGTCACGTTCTACAGCCTGGCCGCACTGATCGGCAGCTACATTTCGGGGGCCCTGTCCGACCTGGTCGGCCCGCGCCGCGTGATGATCCTCGGCTTCGCCGTCTGGGTCGTGTTCGAGGTCCTGTTCCTGCTGGCACTCGGCGCCGGCAGTGTCCCGTTCGCCGCCGTCACCTACGCGTTGCGCGGGTTCGGCTACCCGCTGTTCGCCTTCGCGTTCCTGGTCTGGGTGAACATCACCACCCCGGTCGAACGGAACGGCTCCGCGGTCGGCTGGTTCTACGTCGCCTTCACGGGTGGCCTGCCGACCCTCGGCTCGCTGTTCGCGATCGGTGCCATCCCGGTGTTCGGCGGCGGAACGGTCGGTGAGACCGGCGCGATGGTCGCCTCGATCGGTCTCGTCGTGATCGGGTTCCTCATCATGCTGTTCGGCGTCCGGCTGCCGAACGGGTTCACGCGCATCGCCCCCGCCGGCGAGAGCGCCTGGCAGGTGCTGACGAGCGGCATCCGCCTGACGGTCACGCGACCGAAGATCCTGATGGGCTTCCTCGTCCGCCTGATCAACACCGCGCCGGAGTTCGGCATGTTCGTCGTGCTCCCCGCGGTCATCGCGAACGAGCGCGGCTGGGGCCAGAGCCGCTGGCTGCTCATGACCGTCTGCGTGTACGCGACGAACATCCTGGTCAACGCCCTGTTCGGCTGGGTGGGCGACAAGATCGGCTGGCAGCGCACCGTCAAGTGGTTCGGCATCGTCGGCTCCGCCCTCGGGCTCATCGCCTGGTGGTACGTGCCGCAGCTCGTCCCCGCCGGTTCGGACTGGGGCTACGTGCTCTCCGTCGTCGCCGGGTGCGTGTTCGGCTGCCTGCTCGCCGGGTTCGTGCCGATGGGCGCGATCATGCCGGCGCTCGCCCCCGAGCACAAGGGCGCCGCGATGGCGATGTACACCACGGCCGCCGGGGGCGCCGCGTTCCTCGGCACCGGCGTCGTCGCCGCGGTCTTCGCCCTGGGCGGCGGCGGCCAGGCCGCCACGTGGACGTTCGTCGGCCTGTACGCCTGCGCGTTCGTGATGATCCACTTCCTCAAGGTCCCGCAGGGCGACCGAGGACACTGAGTTCCGGGCGACGACGGCCGTCCCGTCGTCGCCCGGTGCACCACCCACCACCATCCCCGGAGGACCCGCACCATGACCACGATCCACGACGACCCGGACGAGTTCGCCGAAGACCAGCTGAGCGGCTGGCTCGCGCTCTACGCCGACCGGGTCCGCGGCGTCCACGGCGGCGTCGTCACCCTGCCCACCGAGGGGGCCGCACCGCAGGTCGCCGTCGTCGTCGGGGGCGGCTCCGGCCACTACCCCGCGTTCTGCGGCGTCGTCGGCCCGGGCTTCGCCACCGGCGCCGTCGTCGGCAACGTCTTCACCTCGCCGTCGACCGCGCAGGTCTACTCGGTCGCCAAGGCCGCCGACCAGGGCCGCGGTGTCGTGCTGTCGTTCGGCAACTACGCCGGTGACACCATGAACTTCGGGCTCGCGGCCGAGCGGCTGCGTGCCGAGGGCATCGACACCCGCATCGTCGTGGTCACCGACGACGTCGCCAGTGCCGACGACGAGACGAAGCGCCGCGGCATCGCCGGTGACTTCTCCGTCTTCAAGGCGATGGGCGCCGCCGCTGCCGAGGGAGCCGACCTCGACGAGGTCGAACGGATCGGCCGGGCGTCGAACGCCGCGACCCGCACCATCGGCGTCGCGTTCTCCGGCTGCACCATGCCCGGTGCGACCGAACCGCTGTTCACCGTCCCCGACGGCCACCTCGGCCTGGGGCTCGGCATCCACGGCGAGCCGGGCATCCAGGACGTCCCGCTGCTCCGGGCGACGGACCTGGCGTCCCTGCTCGCCGAACGGCTGCTCACCGACCGCCCCGCAGCCGCCGGCTCCCGGGTCGCCCCGATCCTCAACGGGCTCGGTGACACCAAGTACGAGGAGCTCTTCCTGCTCTGGGGCCGGGTGCTGCCGCTGCTGCAGGAAGCCGGGCTCCAGGTCGTCGAACCCGAGGTCGGCGAACTCGTCACGAGCCTCGACATGGGCGGCTGCTCGCTGACGCTGCAGTGGCTCGACGACGAACTCGAACGGCTCTGGCGCGCCGACGCCTACACGCCCGCGTACCGCAAGGTGGCGGCGCCGGTCGCGACGCTCGTGCCGGCCGACGCGGTGGACGCCGCCGAGGACGAGGCGACGGTCGTGCCGGAGGCGACCGATGCCTCCCGGCAGGCCGCGCAGACCGTGCGAGCCGCCGTCGAGGCGATGGACGCGCTCCTGCGCGAGCACGAGGAGACGCTCGGCCGCATCGACGCGGTCGCCGGGGACGGCGACCACGGCCGCGGCATGGTCAAGGGGATCGGTGCGGCGCGCAAGGCGGTCGACGGGCTCGGCCCGGAGGCCGGGGTCGCCTTCGTCCTCGGACGCGCCGGTGACGCGTGGGCCGCGTTCGCAGGCGGCACCTCCGGTGTCCTGTGGGGCGCCGCACTCGAGGCGTTCGGCCGCTCCCTCGGCGACGACCGCGAGTCGTACCAGGCCGCCGACGTCGTCGACGCGGCGCAGGCCTTCGCCGACTCGATCGTCCACCTGGGCGGGGCGTCCCGCGGGGACAAGACGCTGCTCGACGCGCTGCTGCCGTTCGTGGACGAACTGCGCCGGGCCGTCGACACCGGCGCACCGCTCGTGGCAGCGTGGGAGACCGCGGCGCGGGTCGCGGTCGAGCAGGCCGAGGCCACCGCCGACCTCACGCCGAAGGTCGGACGGGCCAGGCCGCTGGCCGAGAAGAGCCTGGGGACACCCGACGCGGGTGCCACCTCGATGGGGATGATCCTCACGCGGATCGGCGAGGTCCTCGCCGCCCGTGCTGACAAGGAAGGAACACACGCATGACGTACCGTCTCGTGATCGGGTCCGACGACGCCGGGTTCGACTACAAGGAGATCATCAAGGCCGACCTGCTCGCCGACGACCGGGTGTCGGACGTCACCGACGTCGGCGTCGACGCGGACGGCCACACCGCCTACCCCCACGTCGCCGTGGACGCCGCGCGCCTGGTGGCGAACGGCGAAGCCGACCGGGCGATCCTGATCTGCGGCACCGGCCTCGGTGTGGCGATCAGCGCCAACAAGGTGCCGGGCGTCCGCGCCGTGACCGCGCACGACTCCTACAGCGTGGAGCGGTCGATCCTGTCGAACGACGCCCAGGTGCTCTGCATGGGGCAGCGTGTCGTCGGCATCGAGCTCGCCCGCCGTCTGGCGAAGGAGTGGCTCGGCTACGAGTTCGACCGTTCCAGTGCCAGCGCCGAGAAGGTCAACGCCATCTGCGAGTACGACGGCAGCGCACCGGCCGGGGTCGACGCCCAGGCGTAGGCAGGGTTCCGCACGACACCGGTGTTCGCGCGCTGAACACGCCCGTTCGGGTGTTCGACACGCGAACACCGGTGTCTTGCGAGCCATCCCGCGCCGCCGATCAGCCGCGCGCGGCCAGGCGGTGCACGACGGCCTTCGTCGCCTCGTACAGCTCGCGGTAGTCCCGGTAGCCGGCCTCGTACGCCGCGGTCGCCGCAGGGTCCGGTTCGATCACCGTCGCCGGCGGGTTCCACGCACCGATGTCCACGGTGTCGCCCGGCCCGGCGACCAGCTCGGCAGCCAGGTACGCCGAGCCGAAGCACGCACCGATCGTCACGCTCGGCACCGTCTGCCGCAGCCCGGTGACGTCCGACACGATCGTGGGCCACAGCCGTCCGAGCAGCCCGCCGCCGGCCCCGACGAGTTCGCGGACCTCGACCCCGGCGTCGCGCAGCGCCTCGAGGTGGTGCCGTACCGCGTACGCCGTCGCCTCGAGCGTCGCCCGGTAGATGTCCCCGCGCGTGTGCCGGACCGTCAGTCCCGCGAGCACTCCGCGGGCGTCGGGGTCGGCGATCGGCGTCCGCTCCCCCGCGAAGTACGGCAGCATCAGCAGCCCGTTCGCCCCGATGCCGGAACACCGCGCTTCCTCGAGCATGGTCGACCACTCGCCGTCGACCAGCCGTCGCAGCCAGTCCGTGATCGCCCCGGAGGTCGCCATCCCCCCGGACACGCTCGGCTGGCCCGGGTGCGTGCCGACGGTCGTCCACATCCCCGGCACCGCCATGGGTTCGGCCGTCGGCACGATCATGAACATCGTGGTGCCGTACTGCAGGAACATCCGGCCCGGCACGGACTCACCGACGCTCACGCCCTCGGCCCAGGCGTCGATGGTCCCGGCCGTCACGGGGATGCCGGCCGGGAGGCCCGTGGCCGCGGCCGCCTCGGGTGTCACGACGCCCGCCTGGTCGCCCGACCACAGCAGGCGCGGCATGGCGAGACCGGGTGCCAGCCGGTCGCACCACTCCGGGATCCACCGGTTCACGTGCACGTCGTAGAGGGGTGTCGTCTGACTGGCCGAGTGGTGGTCGAGGACGTACTCGCCCGTCAGCCGCTCGACCACGCGGGACGACGGCATCGTGAACCGGGCGGCCCGCGCCCAGACGTCGGGTTCGCGCCGGGCGAGCCAGGCGAGCTTGACGCCGGCGGCCTGGGTGCTCAGGGCGGACCCGCAGCGGGCCCGGATCGCGTCCTCGCCGCCGAGCTCGGCCGTGACGTCGTCGAGCAACTCCGCCGTGCGGGTGTCGATGCCGTACAGGATCGCCGGACCGAGCGGCGCACCGTCGACGTCGGTCAGCAGCGCACACGGTCCGATGCCACTCACGCCGACCGCCTGCACCTCGACGTCGGGCACGCGGTCGAGCAGGGAGCGGGTGAGGGTGGTGAACTCCTCCCACCAGACGTCGGAGTCCATCTCGACCAGGCCCTGCTCGGGGCGGTCGACCTCGTGGCGACGGCTCACCTCGGCGAGCACGGTGCCGTCGAACCGGGCCAGCAACGCCTTCGTGCTCGACGTCCCGATGTCCAGACCGAGCACCGCTCGCATGCCGCCTCCTTCGCCGCCACACGACCGCCGCCGGTCGCGCCACGAGTCTACGAGCGACGCCCAGCTGCCTGTCGGGGGCCGGACGTACGGTACCGACGACTCCAATGCTCCACGAGGGGAACCCGATGAAGAAGTCAGCCTGGCTGCCAGCCGTCATCGCACCGGTCGTCGTCGCCGGCGCCGTTGCCGCCCCGATGATCGCGAACGCCGCGAACGACCCGATCGCGGGGACGAACCCCAGCGCGGCGGCCGTCATCGCCAGCATCGCGAAGTCGTCGGACGCCCAGTACTCGGGCAAGCTCTCGCAGACGAGCGCACTCGGGCTCCCCGAACTGCCCACCGGGTCCGGCGGCTCCTCGCTCGAGGGCGACGCCTCCGACGTGCTCGGGCTGCTCACCGCGTCGCACACCGCCCGTGTCTACGTCGACGGCCCCGACAAGCAGCGCGTCCAGCTGACGCAGCAGCTCGCCGAGCAGGACGTCGTCCGCAATGGCTCGGACGTCTGGACCTGGGACTCGAAGGAGCGCACGGCCACGCACGTGACGCTGCCGAGCGACACCGCGAAGGACCCGCGGGACGGCACGACCACCCCGGCGGACATCGCGAAGCAGGCCATCGACGCGATCACCCCGACCACCACCGTGTCGAAGCCGACCGAGGTCAGCGTCGCCGGACACGACGCCTGGCAGATCACCCTGACGCCGAAGTCGTCCGACACCCTCGTCGGAGCCGTCCGGCTGGCCGTCGACCAGCAGACCGGACTCCCGCTCCGCGCGAGCGTCCAGGCCGCCGGCGCGGACGACCCCGCGGTGCAGGTCGGGTTCACGAGCCTCGACTACGGCGCCCCGGCGGCCCGGCTCTTCGACTTCACCCCGCCGTCGAACGCCAAGGTCACCGAGAAGGACCTGTCCGACGCCGGATCCCACGCGAAGGGCGAGCACGGCGACCACCGTGGCACCCCGAGCGGTGACGAGCCGACCTTCACGGGCACGGGCTGGAGCACCATCGCCGAGCTCCCCGCCGGCACGGTCGACCGGTCCGGGCTCGAGGGCGAGGCCTCCGGCCTGCTCGACCAGCTGACGAAGCCCGTCGACGGCGGCCGTGCCGTGCAGACGTCGCTCGTGTCGGTCTACCTGACCGACGACGGCCGGGTGTTCGCGGGCGCCGTGCCGGTGGCCTCGCTGGTCGCCGCGGCGAAGTGAGCGCGGCCGACCCCGACGTGAGCACGACCGCACCCGACGCCGTGGACGCCACCGCCCCGGCTCCGGGGGCCGACCTCGCGATCCGCACCACGGGCCTCCAGAAGGTGTTCCGCAAGCAGCGCGCGGTCGACGGCATCGACCTGGCGGTGCCGCGCGGCGCGGTCTTCGGGTTCCTCGGGCCGAACGGTTCGGGCAAGACCACCACGATCCGGATGCTGCTCGGGCTGTCGAGCGCGACGGGCGGCACGATCGAGGTCCTGGGTGAGCCGATGCCGAAGGCCCTGCACGACGTCCTGCCCCGCGTCGGCGCGCTCGTCGAGGGGCCGGCCTTCTACCCGTACCTGTCCGGCCGGGCGAACCTGCAGCGCTTCGACGCCGCCGACCCCACCTCGGACCCGCGCACCCGCAAGGCCCGCGTGGCCGCTGCCCTCGACCGCGTCGGGCTGACCCACGCGGCCGACAAGAAGGCGCACGCGTACTCCCTCGGCATGAAGCAGCGGCTCGGTCTCGCGAACGCCCTGCTGTCCCCGCGTGACCTGCTGGTGCTCGACGAGCCGACCAACGGTCTCGACCCGCAGGGCACGCGCGAGGTCCGCAACCTCATCCGCTCCCTGGCCGACGACGGCACCACGGTGTTCGTGTCGAGCCACCTGCTGGCCGAGATCGAACAGGTCTGCACGCACGCGGCCGTCATGCGGACGGGCAAGATCGTCGCGCAGGGGCCCCTCGACGAGCTGCGCGCAGCCGGGGCCCGGACCGTGACCGTGCGGACGCCCGACGTCGGACAGGCCGGTGCCGTCCTCATCCGGCTCGGGCTCACCCCGCGGCACGACGGCGGGGCCGACGTGCTGGTGGCCGACCTGCCGAACGCGCTGCTGCCCGAGACGATCACCGCGGAGCTCGTGCGCGCCGACGTCCGGGTGCGCGGCCTGACGGTGGGCGGCGGCACCCTCGAGGACCTGTTCGTCGCACTCACCGGAGAGGGATTCGATGTCGCAGCCTGACGCGGCCGTGCGCGACCTGCCCGTCCGCCGCCGGCAGCGCCCGTTCGCACTGCTCGGTTCCGAACTCGCGCTGGTCTTCCGGCGTCGCCGCACCTGGGCGATGCTCGGGGCGCTCGCGCTCGTGCCGATCCTGATCGCGGTCGCCGTGAAGCTCACCACCGACGGCGACGACGGCGGGCCGGCGTTCCTCGGCGACATCACCAACAACGGCCTGTTCGTCGCGTTCACCGCACTGACCGTGTCGATCCCGCTGTTCCTGCCGCTGACCGTCGGCGTGGTCGCCGGGGACACCGTCGCGGGCGAGGCCAGCCACGGCACGATCCGCTACCTGCTCGTCGCACCGACGGGCCGCGTGCGGTTCATCCTGGTGAAGTTCGCCGGTGCCGTCGCGTTCTGCCTGGCCGCCACGCTGCTGGTGGTGCTGGTCGGCGCGGCGATCGGCGCCGTGCTGTTCCCGATCGGCCCCGTCACGCTGCTCTCCGGCACCCAGGTGGGCGGCTGGTCGTACGCCGGCCGTGCCCTGCTGCTCGCGCTGTACGTCGCGATGTCGATGCTCGGGCTCGTGGCGATCGGCATGTTCACCTCGACGCTGACGAACGTGCCGGTCGGGGCGATGGCCGCGACGGTCGTGCTCGCCGGGACGTCGCAGGTGCTCGACCAGCTCCCCCAGCTCGACTGGCTGCACCCGTTCCTGTTCTCGCACCAGTGGCTCGGGTTCGGCGACCTGCTGCGCGACCCGATCTCGTTCGACTCGTTCGGGTCGAACGCGGTGCTGCAGCTCGGGTACGTCGTGGTGTTCGGGGCGCTGGCGTACAGCCGCTTCGCTTCCAAGGACATCCTGAGCTGACGCGGCAGGGGCCCGGCACGGAGGTGTCGGGCCCCTGCAACGCGCAGCGCGTTCCGCTCGCTCAGCTCGCGGGCGACGCCGATCCGCCGGCCATCGTCTCCGTGTCGGTCCCCCGCGCATCGGCGTACCGGTCGCGGAGGTCACGGGCCTTCTCGGAGCGGTACCAGTCGAGCCGCGCCCCGGTCTCCACGGTCTGCATCCCGATCACGACCTTGCCGCGGGACTTCATCTCGGCCAGGTCCTCGTACGCCTCGACGATGTACTCGAACGGGTAGAAGCCCGAGATCAGGACCTGCACGCGGCGGTCCTGCACGGCCTTCGCCAGCAGGGTGAGCAGCTCGCGCGTCTCCTCGTCCTCGGCGGGTGCGCGGAGGAACCGGACCTCGATGTCCCGGCGCTCCTCCGACGACACGAACCGCTCCTGGCCGACGCCGAGGCGTTCGGCCAGCAGCTCGGCGTTGCTCTCGCCGTGGTTGTCGATGAACGCGGTGATCGGCCGGCCGTCGGCGATGTCGCGGATGCGGTCTTCCTCGCCCTCACCGTAGGCGACGGGCAGCGTGCCGATCTGCCGCAGGTAGTCGTGGTTGCGGGGACTGCCGAGGGCGATCACGGTCGCGCCGGCGTCGTGCGCAAGCTGGCACTCGATGTGTCCGACACCACCCGCTGCGGCCGAGATCACGACGGTGTCCTGCGGTCCGAGCCGGAGCGACCGGACGACCGACACCGCGGTGCAGCCCGCCAGGTACAGGCCGCCGGCGACCTCCCACCCGACGTGCTCCGGCTTCTTGATGACGGCGCCGCGCGGCACCGCGATCCACGTGGCGTGGGCGCCGCCGGTCGGCGCGTGCCCCATCACCTCGTCGCCGATGCGGAGGTCCTTCACGCCGTCGCCCCGCGCGCGCACGATGCCGGCGAAGTCGACGCCCTGGTGGGCGGGGAACTCGAGGTCGACGTGGTCGCGGAGCTTCCCCTCACGCAGGAACCGCTCGATGTGGTTCAGGCCCGCGGCCACGATCTCGACGACGATCTCGCCCGGTCCGGCCTCGGGCTTCTGCTGGGGGACGAGCTCGACGACGTCGAAGTCGCCGTACCGGTCGTACTGCACTGCACTGCCGACTCGCATGGGTGCTCCTTCGCTCCAGGTGTGCGTCCGTGCTACTCGGTGTTCCCGCACGCAACCCGAAGACGTGGGGTACCGCGGCTGTGGACGTGCCCAGACGGCGGACTGGAGGCCCGTGGCGGCGCCGCCACGGGCCTCCAGTCCGCCGTCACGCGCGTCCACCGCGCGTGGGGACCGGGCTCAGTGCTTGCCGGCGGCTGCGATGACGGCGCGGACCGTCTCGGGGTCGAGGCGGAACGCCCGCGGGTCGGCGTCGCCCCGTGGCACGCGGACAGGGGTCGACCAGACCGAGCCGTCCGCGGCGACGTCGACGACGAGCGCGCCGCTGTCGACGACGGCGGATTCCTCGTCGTACGGGCCGACGACGTCGGTGTCGTTCGCGACACCGGGGGCGACGAGGACCGGGACGCCGGCGAGCGACCCGGCGAAGTGGTGGTGGTAGTGGCCGGCGAGGACGACCCGCACGTCGGAACCACGGATGACGTCGGCGAGCGCCTCGGGGTTCTGCAGGCGGAGGGCCTCGTGCAGCTCGGTCGGAGCGGGCAGCGGCGGGTGGTGCAGGACGACGACGGTGCCGTGCGGGGCACCGTCTGCGCCTTCGGCGAGGGCCGTGCGCAGGTGCTCGAGCGCCGCGTCGCTGAGCTCGCCGTACCCGGCACCCGGGACGCTCGTGTCGACGGTCACGATCCGTCGACCCGCGACGACCGACTGCCCGGAGACGGGGACCGTCGGCGGCAGGTACTCCAGCGTGTGCAGCAGCGCCGTGCCGCCCTCGCCCAGGACGTGCCCGTTCGCCAGGACCTGGCGGAAGCCCTCGCGCAGGTCGTGGTTGCCGGGCACCGCGACGAGGGCCGCTCCGTGCCGCTCCGCCCAGCCGCCGACGCGGTCCCGCACGATCGCGTAGGACTCGGGGCTGCCGTCCTCGGAGACGTCGCCCGAGACCACCACCAGCCCGATGCCGGGCACCGCATCGACGTGGGCGAGCAGCCGTTCGAGCGCGGCCGTGGTGTCGACCGCGCCCTGGTGCAGGGCTCCGTCGCCGGTCAGGTGGGTGTCGGAGAGGTGGAGGATCCGGAGGGTCCCGGCTGCTGGCGGCTGCATGCGTCCACGGTAGCCACGGCCCCCGTCAGTCAGGTGGTGCGGGGCGGTCAGGTGCAGCGGCGGCCTCGTCGAGGACGCCCGCTTGGTACAGGCACACGCGGCGTCGCTCGGATGTCTGCGCGGGGCGTTGCTCCGATCGATCACCCTTTCGCACCGACGACCCTGAGACGTAGGATGTCTGCATGTCCTCCAGCGACGACCAGCACCGGATCGACCCCGCGACCGGGGCACCCGCACCCGCGACCGGCTCCGCGTCCGCCGCTCGTACGCGGGTCAAGCGACAGCTGCCGACGGTGCGGGACCTCGCGCCCCTCATGCAGTTCAAGAAGCCCTCGCTGCCGGGTCGACGGCAGCGCCTCGAACAGGCCTTGACGATCTGGGACCTGCGGGACATCGCCGCCCGCCGCACCCCGAAGGCCGCGTTCGACTACACCGAGGGCGCGGCCGAGGCGGAGATCTCACTGGCTCGCGCGCGGCAGGCGTTCGAGGACATCGAGTTCACCCCGGCGATCCTGCGGGACGTGTCGCGGGTGGACACCTCGCGTCAGGTGCTCGGGGCACCGGTGTCGTACCCGTTCGGCATCGCGCCGACGGGCTTCACGCGGATGATGCAGACCGAGGGCGAGCGGGCCGGTGCCCGGGCAGCCGGACGTGCCGGTATCCCGTTCTCGCTCTCCACGATGGGCACCACCGCGATCGAGGACGTCCGCGACGCCAACCCGCACGGGCGCAACTGGTTCCAGCTGTACATGTGGAAGGACCGCGAGAAGTCGATGGCGCTGGTCTCCCGCGCCCAGCAGGCCGGCTTCGACACCCTGCTCGTGACCGTGGACGTGCCCGTCGCGGGTGCGCGGCTGCGGGACAAGCGGAACGGGTTCTCGATCCCGCCGCAGCTGAGCGCCCGGACCGTGGTGAACGCGATCCCGCGGCCGTGGTGGTGGTTCGACTTCCTGACCACCGAACCGCTGGCGTTCGCGTCGCTCGACCGCTGGTCCGGCACCGTCGGCGAGCTGCTCGACCACATGTTCGACCCGACAGTCACCTACGAGGACCTTGCCTGGATCCGTGACCAGTGGCAGGGCAAGATCGTCGTGAAGGGCGTGCAGTCCCTGGCGGACGCCAAGCGCCTGGCCGATCTGGGCGTCGACGGCATCACGCTGTCGAACCACGGCGGCCGACAGCTCGACCGCGCCCCGGTGCCCTTCCACCTGCTGCCCTCCGTGGTCAAGGAGGTCGGGAAGGACACCGAGGTGCACCTCGACACGGGCATCATGTCCGGCGCCGACATCGTCGCCGCGGTCGCCCTCGGCGCGACGTTCACGATGGTCGGCCGCGCCTACCTGTACGGGCTGATGGCGGGCGGCGAGGCCGGGGTGGACCGGATGATCCAGATCCTGTCCGAGCAGATCGAGCGGACCATGCGGCTGCTCGGGGTGGCCTCGCTCGACGAGCTCGAGCCGGGGCACGTGACCCAGCTGCAGCGGTTGCAGCCGATCCCCCGGGCCTGAGCGGTCTGCTCGCCGCGCGTTGCATCGTGCACGTTCGGACGGCGGACACCGGGCGTTCGTCGGTCGATTTCCGTGACGCCCCCCGAACGGGTCACAAATGATGCAAGATGTCCGTGGACGCGTCAACGAAACCCTCGGCATCCGGCCGGCTGGTGCGTCCGTCCCTCCCCGCATCCTGCGCCCGAGCATCCACGAGGAGCCCGACATCTCGACCCGAAGCACGTGCACGCCCTCGCGCGGCACGACCCCACGGACCACCCCCACACCCCCGGTCACCCGAGGGGGCACCCGATGATCCGCCACCGCGCGATCCTGGCGGTCGCGACCGCCGGCGCCCTGGTCCTCGGCGTCCCCACCGCCGCCTCCGCCCGCACCTGGTGGGGCTGGGACGGCGAGCGCCGCTGGCACAACGCCCCGGTGAACCCCACCCCGACGCCGGCCCCGGACGAGACGGAGGCCCCGGCCCCCACCGACGAGTGGACCCCGGACACGGAGCCCGAGCAGGACTCCGCGCCGATCGAGGACTCGGCCCCCGTCGCCGAGCCCGCGCCCGACGCAGAGGCCGAGCCCGAGGCCGCGCCCGAGGCGGAGGCCTCCCCCGCGGACCTGTCCGCGATCGCACCGGACGCCCCGTTCGTCGAGGACTTCACCACGAACGCCGTCACCGGCCTCGTCCAGTCGCTGTACCCGCAGTCGTGGCAGCCCTACCCCGACGGCACCTCGGGCATCTACGCGCCGAGCAAGACCGTGTCGGTGCACGACGGCGTGATGGACGTCGCCCTCGGCACCGGTGCCGGAGCGGCCGGCACCTTCGGCTCCTCCGACGGCGCCTGGGACCACGTCGGTGGTTCGTTCTCGGTCCGCGCGAAGGCGACCGGCGGGGACGGCAACGGCGCGGCCTTCATGCTGTGGCCGACGTCGAACGTGTGGGCCGACGGCGAGATCGACTTCCCCGAGGGCAACTTCGAGGACAGCCCCTCGGTGTTCCACCACTCGATGACCCCGGGCAAGGAAGCCGAGCGCGTCCAGCTCGGCACCGGCGTCTCGTGGCGCGACTGGCACACCTACAAGGTCGACTGGGTCCCCGGTGAGTCCGTGACCTACAGCGTCGACGGCAAGGTCCTCGGCACCGTCACGCACGACGTGCCGACGACCCCGCACCGCTTCATGTTCCAGGTCGGCAACTGGGGCGAGCAGGGCAACCTGCTCATCGACTGGGTCTCGACGACCGAGTAGCGTCCGCAGGTCCGCACCACGGACGGACGGGAGGCCCGGTGCCAGCTGGCACCGGGCCTCCCGTCCGTCCGTGTGGTCGCGTTCAGGGCGTCGCGCGCCGCTCAGAAGAGCGCGTTCAGGTCCGCGTAGTCCACCCCGCCCGCCAGCGAGTCATAGGTGCCGGTGGTCCGCAGCTCGGCCGTGGCCTGCCGAACGACGGCGTACGCGGCCTGCGCGACGGCGGAACCGAGACTGATGCGGGCCACCCCGAGCCGGGCGAGTTCCGCCACGGTCGGCGACCCCGGACCGGCCATCACGTTCACCGGGCCGTCGATCGACTCCACCAGCGCACGGATGGTCTCGACGTCTCGGACTCCGGGGACGAACACGCCGTCCGCGCCGGCTCCGCGGTAGCGACGAGCACGCTCGAGCGTCTCGGCCAGGAGCCGTTCGGGATCGACGAGCCCGGCGAGGTGGACGTCGGTCCGTGCGTTGACGAACAGGCGCACCCCGGCTCGTTCCGCCGCGCGCCGGGCCGCCCCGATCCGGTCGGCGAGCGCCTCCGGATGCAACCTGCCGTCCTCGATGTTGATCCCGACGGCGCCCGCTTCGAGCACCGCGTCCACCGTGCGCGCCACGCCGTCCGCGTCGTCGGCGTACCCGGACTCGATGTCGACGGTGACCGGCACCGACACCGAAGCCGCGATCCGCGCGACCGCGTCCATCGCTTCCGCACGGGTCAGGGTGTTCCCGTCCGGTCGCCCGAGTGACCAGGCGACGCCCGCACTGGTCGTGGCGATCGCGGTCGCGCCGGCGTCCTCGACGAGTCGGGCGCTCACGGCGTCCCAGACGTTGACGAGGACGAGTGGCCGGGATCGGTGGTCGTGGAGTCCGTGGAAGGTCGCGGCTCTGGTCGAAGTGGTGTTCACCCCTCGATCCCAGCGGTCCGAGCGCGGACGAGCTGGCGGGTTCCGGACGACGCGGTGGGGCCGCTCAGCCCTCGGGGCGAGGAGACCTGCGTGGGTTCAGCAGGTCTCCGTCCCACGACAGGTCGTCGAGCTCGCGGACCTCGAACGCCTCGAACCGGCCGTCTTCGAGCACGCCGTCGATGAGCGCGCGCGATCCGGCGACGATCGTCGAGTCCCAGTCCTCCTCGGCGGCGACGACCCACGCGTGGTCCTCCGGCCAGATGAACGTCGTGTGCGGCGCCACCTGGCCGTGCAGGCCGAAGCTCTCCCAACCCGGGACCGCCCGCTGCGCCCACGACGGATCGACGAGCTCGTCCAGGGTCGCGCTGAAGAGCCAGGTGTCCCGCGCGGGCCAGGCCATCAAGCCCCGCGCACGTCGGATCCGGTGCCGGCGTTCAGCGGACGGCGGCCCGCCCGTCCCCTCCCACGCTCCGACGACCAGGTCTCCGGGGGTCGACGTCGCGCTCCGTAGGTGCGTGGTGAGGACGGCGAGGTCCTGCGGGTCGAACCACCCGTCGTCCGACTGGTCCACGCGCCAGCCGTCGGCCCACGACGTCGTCTGCTCGTCGTCGGTCAGGCGTTGCCACTGCACCAGGGGGTGCATCACGCGGTCGTTGCGGCGCGCGACCTCCGACCACCGCCAGCGGGTGTGTTCGACGTCCGGGTGGTCGCCCCACTCGTCCGTGGTGTCGAGGTCCGCCCGATGCGCGCCGACCGGGTGCAACAGTCGTGCGTACGCCTCGAACCCGGTGCCGGCGACGCCACCGACACTCGCCCAGCCTCCGGCACGCGCGACGAGCCAGTCGCCCCGCGATGCCTCACTCAGCAGGCGCATCGTGCTGCTGCTCAGAGCTTCTCGTCGACGAGCGCGATGAAGCGGCTGCCGATGCCCTCGACCTCGCGCCGCGTCAACCCGGCGGTGGGCTCCGGCGCCTGGTACGGGGCGTGGTAGTCGCACATCAGGTAGTCCCACTCGGGCCACCACTTCTTCGGGCGCGCCTCTTCGTCGAAGCCGCAGACCACGCACTCCAGGCGAGTCCAGACCTTCTTGGTGCCGGTGCGGTTGGCGCGGGACTGCACGAGCCAGGCGGGCGGGTCCTGCTCGATCGCGTCGAGCTCCGCTTCGCTCAGGCGCGACGGGATGCCGTGGCGGGTCGCCATCTCGAGGGGGATGTCGAGCCGGACGGCGGCTTCGCGGCGGGAGAGCATCCGTCCAGGGTAGGTCCTGCCACTTCCCACCTCGAACTGCGACGGCAGCAACCGGGACGTCCACCGCGGACTTTCCTCGAGTGGGCGGTCCGTGTATGGTCTCGATCACTGAGGTAAAAGGCGCCGCGATCTGCGACGCACCAGCACGCGGCATCGAACGAGTCGCCACTTCTTCCCTCGAAGGAGTGCGCCATCGTGTCCCCCAGTCCCGCTCTCACCACCGGGCACGTGCCCGGCGGTGGTTCTTCTCCTCGTCTGCGCGACGCCTGGATCGCCCTCGCCGGGCTGTCCGCGGTGTTCCTGTTCGAGATGCTCGACAACTCCGTGCTCAACGTCGCCCTGCCGACGATCGGCCGCGACCTGGGCTCGTCGACGACGGGCCTGCAGTGGGTCTCGGGTGCCTACTCGGTCGCCTTCGGAGGGCTGATGCTGCTCTTCGGCGCCGTCGCCGACCGCATCGGACGCCGCCGGGTCATGTTCGCCGGGCTCGTCCTGCTGGCCCTGGCGAGCCTCGCCACGGCGGTGGTCACGTCGACCGAGCAACTGATCGCCGTGCGCGTCGCGATGGGCGTCGCCGCGGCGATGACGACGCCCGGGTCGATGGCGCTGGCGTTCCGGCTCTTCGACGACGAAGGCCTCCGGGTGCGGGCACTCACCGTCATCTCCACGGCCGGGCTCGTCGGGCTGGCCATCGGGCCGACCGTCGGCGGGTTCGTGCTCGCCGTCGCCCCGTGGCAGGTGCTGCTGCTGGCCGACGTGCCCATCGCGGTCCTCGCACTCGTCGGCATCCGGCTCGGTGTCGCCCGCGACGAGGCTTCAGGGCTCCATCGTGATCCGGTCGACGTGGTCGGAGCGCTGCTCGGTACCGTGACCACGGCCGGAGCGCTCGTGGCGCCGACAATCCTGGTCGAGTCCGGAGCCGCTGGCTGGTGGGGGTGGGCCGTCCTCGCCCTCGCCGTCACCTGCGCTGTGGGGTTCGTCGCCCGCGAGCGGACCGCGCGGCACCCGCTGATCGACCTGCACCTGCTCGCCCGACCACTCGTCTCGAGCGGCCTCGCGTTCAAGGCCGTGTCGGGTCTGGCCGTCGCCGGGCTGTCGTACCTCGTGACCCTGCAGCTGCAGTTCGCCTGGGGCTGGCCGCCGGCGCTGGCCGCCGTCGGGACGTTGCCGCAGGTGGTCGTGCTGCTCCTCGGCGGCCGCTTCGTCGGGCCGTTCGTGCAGCGGGTCGGCCTGGGCCCCGCCGCCTGGACGAGCGCCGTCTCGGTCGTCTCCGGTCTCGCGGTCTTCGGCGCCCTGAGCCGGTACGGGTACCCGTGGGTGATCGTCGCGCTCGTGCTCGTCGCCGCCGGCATGCGGGTCGTCGGCGTCGTCGCCGGCGCCTCGGTCCTCACTGGCCTGCCCGCCGACCGCACCTCCGTCGGGGCGGCGCTCGTCGACACGTCGAGCGAGCTCGCGGGCGGTGCCGCCGTGGCCGCGGCGGGGACCATCGTCGCCGCCTTCGTCGCCGGGAGCATCACCACGACCACCTGGACCGCCGTCCGGCTCGAGGGCTTCCAGGACGCCCTCACCGTCGCCGGGCTCGGCCTCGCCACGGTCGCAGCACTGCTCGTCGTGGTCGGCATGCTCCGAGCCCAGCCCGCCGTCGAACCAGAGGACGAGGCCCCGTCCGACCCTGCCGACACCACCCCTGCACACACCGACCCGATCACCATCACCGAGGAGACCTCCCGTGTCTGACTCCATCGCCCTCCCCCGCCCGCCGTTCGACCCCGAGTTCGTGCCCTTCCTCACCGCCATGGACGCGCGCGGCCGTTTCCACCTCACGGCGCAGATGCTGCCGCAGATGCGACAGCTGGACATGACGGAGGCGCAGCTCGACGAAGGACTGCGTGCTCGCGGCCTCGAGCGGAGCAGCATCACGATCCCGGGGTACCGCGGTGACCCGATCGACCTCGCCGTGATCCAACGCACCGGCCGCACCGGCACGGCTGCCCTGGCCTACGCGATCCACGGCGGCGGCATGATGTTCGGCCACCACCTCGGCAACCTCGACTCCTACGACGAGTGGCTGCTGGTGCACGACGTCGTCCTGGTCAGCCCGGACTACCGCCTGGCTCCGGAACACCCGGACCCGTACCCGGTCGAGGACTGCTACGCCGGTCTCGTCTGGGCAGCCGAGCACGCCGACGAACTCGGCATCGACCCGGAGCGCATCGTCCTCGTCGGGCAGAGCGCCGGTGCCGGTCTCGCCGCCGGCACCGCCCTCCTCGCCCGCGACCGACAGGGGCCCTCCGTCATCGGCCAGGTGCTCGTGAGCCCCATGCTCGACGACCGCGACGCGACACTGTCGGCTCGGCAGTTCGACGGTGTCGGCGTCGCCGACCGGCAGATGACACGGTTCGGCTGGGACGCCTACCTCGGTGACCGGCGGGGTGGCGAGGACGTGTCGATCTACGCTGCACCCGGCCGCGCGACCGACCTCACCGGGCTCCCGCCCGCGTACATCGACTGCGGCAGCACCGAGGTGTTCCGCGACGAGACCGTCGCCTACGCCAGCTCGCTGTGGGCGGCAGGGGTCCAGGCGGAACTGCACGTGTGGCCGGGAGCGTTCCACGGGTCGACCAGCATGATGCCCGACGCGACGCTGTCGAAACGGGCCGTGCAAGCTCTGCGCGAGTTCACCGGGCGCCTCCTCAGTCCGGCCGTCTGACGGCAGTCCCGGCACGTGCGCATCGCGGCGCTCGTGCCGGGACCGGGTGGGTCATAGCATCAGCTAGATCCGGTCCAGGGACGCCACCGCGACGACGATCGGCCACGCCTCACCGTCGAGCTGCACGGACCGCAGCCCGCGCGGCAGGGGTTGTCCGTCATCGGACACGACGACGACTCCCTGCAGCCCGATGAGGTGCCCGGAACCCCGGCTGTAGTGGACACGATCACCGACGACGGGCATGAGGATGGTGTCCGCCGCCAGCTCCTCTGCAGCGAGTTCGACGACGAGAGGCCAGGACTCCGTGAGCACCTCGGCGAGCTGTGCCTCGAACCCGCCGCGTTCGTCGAGCTCCGCGTCGCGCACCTCGGGATCCACGATCCTCGCGACTGGCAGGACCTGCGGGCCGATCGTCCTCGCGACTCCGCATCCGATCGCGACCCCCAGGCCGGTGAGGGACAGCCCCGTGCTCGCCATCTCGAACCGCAACGGGACTGGCTCAGCGCCGACCTGACGGAGTCCGCCGTTCGAGCCGCCGGCGGTGTGCGCTCGCACGGCAGTCGCCTGCACCGCGCCGTGGATTCGTGGCGCGACCGGAGCTGCTCTCGTCCGCCGGAGATCACCGCCGAACTGCTCTCCGAGATGCTTCGTGAACGCGAGGGCGCCAGGCCGTCGCTCGTCGCAGTTGTCCATCGGGTCGCCTTCGGGTCGGCTTCTCGCAGCCTCGGGTCAGGCTGTTCCCGGACCGTACTGCCGGACCATCGGCCCACACGACGGTTCCTCACCGATTTTGCGGTAACCAGCAACGCCGATTCGTCGTCCGCATCCGCGCAGCCCTCATGAGGACTGAAACCGCCGCTGAGCAGGATGAGTGGCAAGCCGACCAGCAACGCGGCCCCCGCCCGGAAGTCCATGAGAGACGGACGGGAGGCCCGGTGCCAGCTGGCACCGGGCCTCCCGTCCGTCTCGTGGTCGCGTCGACGACGCGACCCGCAGGCGCTGGTGCGTCAGCGCGATCCGACGATCGCGGCCTTGGTCTGGTCACGCAGGTACGCGATGCCCGCAGCGTTCGGGTGGAGTGCGCCGAACAGGATGGAGTACTTGGTCCCGGCCAGCGGGGTGCTGTCCGCAGCGGTGCCGCGATCGGTCAGGGTGAGTCCTGCCATCCACGCGGAGCCCGACGCAGCACAGGGGGTGTGCGTGGCAGAGCCCTGCAGCGTCGAGACGTAGGTGAAGCCGCGAGCCTTCGCCGCAGCCTTGACCACTGCGTCGAGCGCGTTCTGGGTACGGTGGAAGTAGGCGGTGTCGGTGGCGGTGAAGGGGAACGCGTTCTGCGGGAACGGCGGCTCGAGACCGGAGTCACCGAGGAGGCTCGAGAAACATCCCTTCGGGGCCTGCGCCGCACCCGGCGCGATCATCGGGTAGCCGACGACGAACACCTTCGCCTGCGGAGCACGCTGCGCGATGACGCGGAACGTCGACGCGAGCCGAGGTGCCACGACGGTGCGGATGCGCGATGCGAGACGATCCCGCGTGACGCCGTGCACGACCGGTGCGTAGTAGTCCTTGCAGTGGTCGTAGGTCTTCCCGTGGATCTCCGAGAACACCGGGCCGGCCTTGTCCAGCGCGACGCAGTTCTTGATGACTCCGGTGAACCCCAGGTCGTTGCCACCGATCGACACCGTGACGACGTCCGTGTCCTTCGACAGCGCGTCGGCCTGGACGGGCGCGGTGGCACTTCCGGCTCCGGTCTTCTGCGCGACCCGGGAGATGTTGCCGGTGGTGGCACCGGCGCAGGCACGGTCGTCGAGTCGGAGCCCCAGGGATTCTGCGACCTGGTGCGGGTAGTCGGTGGTGGACTGGAAGCAGCCGGCCGCCGGACCCGAGCTGTACGGGGCGACGCCGAAGCCGCCCGTGTACGAGTCCCCGAGGGCCACGTAGCTGTCACCGCTGGCGGCGGCCACGGACTGGGTGGGCGCCGCGCCGTCGGCGTTGGCCGCGGAGACGGGCCCGGCCGCCCCGACAGCGAGCGCTGCCGCCGTGAGGACGCCACTGGTGATCAGCAGCGCGTTGGTCCGGCGGAGGCGAGGAGCGTGACGCATGGAGCAGGTTCCTTCCAGAGGGCCTATTCGACAGACGATCGTCTGACAAGTAGACGGTAGGTCGGTACGACGCCCCGCGCCATGAGAGGGCCACAAGGTGCCGAGGTCGCACGACGACGAGGAGCACCCGGGCAGAACTCCACAAGACTTCTTGTGCATGTAAGGTCACACCATGACCCAAGGACGGATCGACGATCCCGCCCAGATGCGCGCCCTCGCTCACCCGACGCGCCTGCGCATCCTCGGCCTGTTGCGTGCGAACGGCCCGCAGACCGCCGCGACGATCGGTGAGGTGATCGACGAGGCGCCGGGCACGATCAGCTACCACTGCACCCGGCTCGCCGCCGCCGGCTTCATCGAGCCCGCTCCCGACGCGGGCACGGACCGCCGTGAGCGCTGGTGGCGAGCCGCGCACGACGCCTCCGTGTGGGAGCTCGCCGATGCGCTCGACGACCCGGAGCGGTTGCTCGCCACGAACGCCCTCGACCACGCGGTCGCCCGCGTGTACGCCGCGAACTACGAGGCGTTCGTCGACCTCGCGCCGACGCTCGGACGCGAGTGGGTGTCGGCGTCCTCGAGCTCGGACCGCGTGCTCCGCCTCACGGCCGCCGAACTCCAGGACATGGGCGAGGAACTCCGCGGCGTCGTGGACCGCTGGGCTGGTGTCGCTGCCGAGCACCACGCCGGCGACGGCTCCGAGCAGGTCTTCGTGCTGAACCAGGCATACCGATGGCCGCGCGCCTGAGCCCCCGCGCGCAACTGCGCGCACTGCTCGCGGTGCAGGTGGTGTCGCGCATCGGGAACGTCGTCACCACCATCACCGTGCCGTTCGCCGTCCTCGCGCGTGGCGGCTCCGCCACCGACGTCGGCATCGCCGCGTTCATGGCAACGGTGCCGATCGTGCTCGGCGGCCCGTTCGGCGGTGCCATCGTGGAGCGGGTCGGGTTCGTCCGCTCGAGTGTCGCGTCCGACGTCGTCAGCGGGCTCACCCTGCTCGCGATGCCGGTGCTCGCCTGGACCGTCGGTCTGCCGTTCTGGGCGCTCCTCGCACTCGTGTTCGTCAGCGGGCTGTTCGACACCCCGGGTGAGTCCGCCCGACGGGTGCTCCTGCCGGGGCTCGCGACCGCGGCAGGCGTGCCGCTCGAACGTGCCGTCGGCCACTTCGAGGCGTCGTCACGGCTGTCGGTGCTGATCGGTGCGCCCCTCGGCGGGACCCTGGTCGCCGTCCTCGGTCCGATGCCGGGCCTGGCCTGCGTGGCGATCACCTTCGGGGCAGCCGCGCTGCTCATGGCGCTCACGGTCCGCGGCGCGGTGGCACCGATCGAGTCGACCGAACCCGTGGAGTCGCAGGGGTACTGGCGCGACATCGCCGACGGGTTCCGGTTCTGCGTCCGCGATCCCCTGTTCCGGCTCGTGGTCGCGCTGGTGCTCGTGACGAACCTGCTCGACGCCGCACGCTCGACCACGCTCCTGCCGCTCTACGCCGACCAGCAGCTCGGCGGCGCGCAGGCGCTCGGGCTCGTCACCGGCGTCTTCGGGGGTGCGGCGTTCCTCGGCTCCGTCGCCTTCGGGTACGTGGCGCACCGCGTGCCACGGCGGTTGGTCTTCGCCCTGTGCTTCGTGCTCGCCGGCGGGCCGTCCCTGGTGGTCCCGGCGCTCGGGCTCGGCCTGCCGTGGATGCTCGCCTCGGCTGCGCTGTCCGGGCTCGCGGCCGGGTCGATCAACCCGATCCTCGGAGCCGTCGAGCTCGAGCGGATCCCGGAGCACATGCGCGCGCGGGTGTTCGGCCTGCTCGGTGCCGGCGCGTGGGCGGGCATCCCCGTCGGCGGCCTGCTCGCCGGGCTCGCTGCCGACGGCGTGGGGGTCGAGGCCACCTTCGCCGTCGTCGCGGTCGTGTACACGGTCGTGACGCTCACGCCGCTGCTCGGAGGATCGTGGCGGCTGATGGAACGCCGCTCGGGCACGGTGTCGGCGGCTTGACGTCCGGTGGTCCGCCCGGGCCGCCGCCTAGGCTGCGAACGTGACCAGGCAGCGGACGAACACCCGACGAGCGATCGTCGTGACCGTTCTCATCGCGGCTGCCGCGGCGCTCCTGTTCATCGGCCTGCGCACCGCACTGTTGTTCATGGGCGCGACGGAGGGCGACGTGCCGGCGACGGCGTCGATCCCCCTGCCGGTCGGGAGCAGGGTGGTCCACGAGGACAAGGAGTGCGCATCCGGTGGATGTTGGTCGGTCGTGTCCGTGCAGCCGCCGTCGGGGATGAGCCCGACCGAACTGTCGACGACGTTGGGCACTGAACCGTTCGCGAGGCTGCCCGGGACGCTGTGGGATCCCCGTGTCGTCAACCTGACGTCGGAGGTCCAAGGCGAGCTCCTCGTGGTCCGAGCGGACTACTGGTCGCGCGAAGCCCCGCCCTGATGCCCGGAAGACCACACGAAGCGGCCGTGCCTGGAGGCACGGTGCCAGCTGACACCGCGCCTCCCGTCCGCCCTGTGTCGCGTCGACGACGCGTCAGGCTTCCCAGGGCCAGTAGGTCTGGCAGGTCTCGGGGCCGCCGTTCGTCGAGCCGCAGACCTCCACCGGCCCCCAGATGCTGAGGACGACCCACGCGACCTGCAGCACCAACATGCTCAAGCCGACGATGAACAGGGCACGGACGCGTCGACGATCGTCACGGACACCGGTCAGCAGCGAGCCGAAGGCGGCGAGCAGCCCGCCTGCCGGGACCACGAGTCCGAGGACGACGGTCACCGTCATCAGGAGCGCGAATTCGCCTCGGGTCGCGCCGAAGCGTCGCCCAGCGTGCGGTGCAGTCACGGTCGTGAGCCTATTGGCCCTCGGGCGACGCCGATGCGCCCACTTCGGGCGGGCCGCCGACCGCGGCTCAGCCGCCGCTGCGCTCCCGCCGGCGCACCCGCAGCGTGCCGATCCCCTGCACGATGCACAGGACGCCGCTCGCGACGACGATGACCCCGGTCACGATCCGGCCGACGGAGACCCCGCCGAACAGCAGCGGGGCGACCGCCACACCGATGAACATCGCCCCCATCACGATGACGACGACCGGGTTCTGGGCGACGAAGAACCGGCGCCCACCGTTCGCCTCGGCGATCGCCCGGTCCCGAGCACGCGGGACGGCGTCCGGCGACCGACCAGCGCGGCGATCTGCACGCCGTCGCCGACTGCGCAGGACCAACCACACCGCCGCGCCGATGACCACGGCCGCTCCGATCGCGATCCACTCGACGAGCTGGAAGAACCCGAAGACGAGCACCAGGACGAACCCGACCACGACGCCCGCGAACATGTCCGTGGTCATCCGGTCGGTCCGGCCGTCGGCACTCGTGACGTAACCGGGGCGACGTTCGTACGGATCGTGCTCGTCCACGGCCGGTCCGTCGGCCCGTTCGGTTCCCATGATCCGAACGTACCGACGGCGCTGGGGACCCGTCCGGGTCAGCCCACTCGTTCCCCCGGCTGCTCGGCCCGGACCCCGTGTGCCGGACGCCGCTCCCGCACGATCGCCACCGCCTGGCGCAGCGACAACCCGGGCAGGTAGGTGCGGACGATCGCGACGCCGATCGTGGGCAGCGCCACCGGGTCCGGGTACGCCATCACCAGGGGGTGCAGGTCGGGCCCGAACTTCGCCTTGAAGCGCAGCAGGGAACGGAACCCGTAGACGGGCTCGAGCGCACCGCCGACGACGTCGAGGACCGATTCGACGCCACCCCGGCCTGCACCCTGCGGTTCGGCCGACGACGCGAGCGGTGCGGCGGACAGGCTGAGCCGCTCGGCACCGTCGGTGCGCATCCGCTCGACCGCACTCGCGACCAGGAACTCCATCACACCGTTCGCGGCGTCCGGCGCGCGGCGCATCACGTCGAGCGTCCACCCGACCACCTGCCCGGCGCGGTAGGCGGGCAGCCAGCTGGTGACGGCGAGCACGGCGCCGTCCGAGCCCAGGGCGACGAGCGTGCGGACGGCGGGGTCGCGCATCTCGTCGATCCCGCCCAGGGTGAACCCCATCTCGGGGAGTTCGCGCTCGGCGACCCACTCCTCCGAGATCGCCTCGATCTGGCGGGTGACCGAGCCGGGCAGCGAGCCCCAGTCCGACCAGAGTGCGGTGGTGCCGGAGCGGGCGGCCTTGTTGACGGCCGTGCGGACGTCCTGCTTGCGCTTGCCCGTCGTCGTCCAGGTTCGGGGGTCGAGGTCGGCGTCCTCGGCCACGGGGAGCGTCGTCCAACCGAGCCGGGCGAGCGCAGCGCCGAGGGTGGCGTCGATGCCGTAGAAGACGGGCGTCCAGCCGTGGTCGTCCGCGGCCCGTGCGAAGCCCTCGAGTGCCGCCAGCCGCGCGTCCTCGTGTCCGAAGGGTCCGCCGGTCGTCACGGCGACGCTGCCGGTGCGGTGGTAGGCGACACCGGCGCGGCCGTCCTCGGTGAACCAGTACTCGTTGCCGGGCCAGGTGGTCATCCACCCGAAGGTGTCGCCACCGCCCGCGACCAGGAGCGCCCGAGCGGCCACCCGGGCGGCGTCCTGCCCGTCGAGGTCGCTGTCCGAGCGTCCGGCGCCGGTCGGCCGGACCGCTGCGATCGCCACGGCGAGCCACAGGAGCGGACCGGAGACGCCCACGACGAACCGCAGCGCCGGCTCGGCCTGCGCCAGGTGTGTCGGCAGCGTCACGGGCGCGATCGGGCCGAGCACGGCGAGCGCCAGGTGGAGGGGCTCGCGCACGCTGTCGCCCGAAGCCACGGCGACACCGACGACGACGACCGCGAGCACCACGGCCGAGCCGGCGACCGTCAGGACGAAGGTCCGCAGACGCCGCCGGTCGGTCCGGACCGGGAAGTCCGCCCGGCGCAGGACGAGCACCACGGCGGTGGCGATCGGCACCAGGACCGATGCGACGATCGAGAGCGAGACCGCGAGGTGGTCCGACGCCAGGCGCTGCACGACGGCGTGGTGCCGCTCGGGCAGCACCCCGTACGAGACGGCGGTCGCGACGCCGGAGACCAGGTCGACGGTCGCGACCAGCCACAGTGCGAACCGGCTCCCACGTCGCAGACCCACGGCGCCGACCGCCAGGACCACGAGCGGCATCACGGCCAGCAGCGAGTGGAACAGGCCGTGCGGGTGCACCTCGGCGAGCGCCCGGACGCAGCTGGCGGTCACCCCGGTCACCGAGCAGTGCGGCATCCGTCCGGTCGGCCCGGTGTCGAGCACCACGGCGAGCGGGGCGAGCAGCCCGAACTGGGCACCGGTGACGAGCGCGAGGACGGGGCCGACCGCCGACACGGTGACCGCGGCCACCAGCAGCACGCGGGTCTCGCGTGAGGAGCTCCGGGTCCAGCCGCTCCGCACCGGTGACCGTCGCAGCAGGCGGCCGAGCACCAGGCCGACGACCAGGGCGAGCGCCGCGTGCAGGTCGGACGCGTGTCCGGCGTAGAGCAGCAGTGCCGCGACGACGGCGATCGACACGACCCGGATCCGGCGCCGCCACAGCGCGCCGGCGAACGCGCTCGCGGTGACGATGGTGCCGACGATCCACGTCCAGGGTCCGACGTGTCCCAGGTGCACGAGGAAACCGCGGTTCGCCGGGGCGCCGTCGAACAGCTGCAGCAGGGCGCCGAGCCCGGTCCCCACCACGGTCGTGACGACCATCGCGAGCAGGGTGCGCCGCCAGCCGAGCAGCCGTTCGGACGCCGCGGTGCAGACCACGACGGCGACGAAGGTGACGAGGAACCCGACGACGCTGCTCGTCACCGCGACCACGCCGAGCGGACCCATCGTGCCGCCCAGGGTGTCGGGCGTGCGACCGTCCTTCGTGCCGAGGCATCGGAGCACCACGGCGGCGATGCCGGCGACGATCGTCAGGGCCGAGACCACGCTCGTCAGCGGGTACCGACGGGCTGCCGGCACGAGCCGTCTCGGATGCGCCCACGCGAGGGCCGCGACCACCGCGCTCACCGCAGGCCCAGGTGCGCGATGACGCCGGGCATCCCGACGCGCAGGGCGTAGCGGACGGTGTTCCAGTCATGGGCGGAGCCCTCGGACACGAACAGCCGGGTCTGCATGCCGGCGGCCTCCGCAGCCGTGCGGAGCGCCGTGGTCGAGGCGACGTAGGGGGCGTCGTCGCTGCCGTAGGCGAACACCGTCAGGTGCCCGGGGTAGGGACCGTGCGCGCGCATGATCGCCCGCGGTGCCGCCGCGGCGTACCGCGAGGCCGAGCCGCCGAACCCGTACCGGATGCTGTGCTGGACGGAGCCGTTCAGGGGTGCCAGCTCGCTCGAGATCGCGAAGGTCGTGCCGAACACGTTCGGGTGTGCGGTGGAGAACTGCATGGCACACGTGGCTCCCTGCGAGAACCCGACGATGCCCCAGGCCGAGGGCGCTGCCCCGACGCGCAGGTGCTGCCGGATCCAGTTCGTGGTGTCGGTCATGATGTACGTCGCGGAACGGCCGAGGGACGAGTCGACGCACATCGGGTTCCGGTCCGGCGCCCCGAGTTGGTCCGGCGCGACGACGATCGGGGCGAGTCCGTGGTGGGCCTCGGCGAACGCGTCCATCACCGCGCCGAGCCGACCGGCCTGGAACATGTCGCTCGGCTGCCCGGGTTGCCCGGCCAGGCTGATCACGACCGGCAGGGTCGGTGGTCGCTCGGTCAGGGCGGCCGGCGGCAGGTACACGACAGCCGGCCGCGCGTGGAAGTGGGAGACGGTCGACGGGATGGTGACCGAGAGCACCTTCCCGCGTCGCGGCATGTCGGCGGGCGCCCGCCAGGTGGCCGGGTCGACCACCGGACTGGAGGCGCGCCCCACCCCCGTCTCGTGTCCCAGCGGACCCGACGGGTACGGATCGGTCGTGACGGCCTGCTCGATCGTGCGGTACGCCCCGAAGTCGACGTTGACGCCGAGGACGGCGGCCAGGGCCACCGCCACCGCCGCGAGCACGCCGAGCACGCGGCGGAGCCAGCCGCCCTGGACGACCGTCACGACGAGGAGCCCGACACCGCCGAAGGCAAGGGCCACCCACATCCGGGTGATCGGGGTGAACGACACCCCGTACAGGTCCTGCACGTCCCCGAACCACCACACCGCGACCAGGCCGATCCCGGCTCCGACGGCCACGGCGCCGAGCCGCCAGAGCAGGCCCCGGACCGGATGCCCGGAGTGATGACCGAACGCCGGCAGGAGCGCGGCGACGGCGAGGAGCCCGGCGGCGACGTCGACCGGGACGAGCACGGACGGTGCGACGACGGCGACGTGGAACAGGGGTCGGAGCAGATCGTGGAACATGGGGCCTCCCGGCGGACGGTGCAATCGTGGCGTCGGCCCGCTGCGAACGGGGCACCGAGGCGCTTCCGGTTCGCACAGTTCCCACCTGTGCGGCTCCCAGATGGCACTCGAACAACGCCCAGTGAGGCGTCCGGTGCGACGCTGCCGCGGGACCGCACGCTGGTACGCACCTAGGGTGAACGGGTGACGCACGACGGATCGGTACGGGCTGCTCTCGCGGCGGTCGCAGCGGACGGCTGGGGGGACGGTGGGCCACTCGTCGAACCCGGCGGCACGGCCTCACCACGTCGGGCCGCGGTCCTGATGCTCTTCGGCGCGCTCGACCACACGCCGAGCGACCGACCGGCGGCAGCGCCCGGCGTCCCGCGGGACCTCGACGTCCTGCTCCTCGCCCGAGCCACGACCCTGCGCGCGCACGCCGGCGAGGTCGCGTTCCCCGGTGGACGCATCGACCCCGGTGACGCGGACGCCGTCGCCGCCGCCCTCCGCGAGGCACAGGAGGAGACGGGGCTCGACCCCGCCGGCGTCGAGGTGCTCGGCGCCCTGCCAGCCGTGCCCCTGGCGTTCTCGAACCACCTGGTCCGTCCCGTCATCGGCTGGTGGCGCGACCCCTCACCGATCCGCGTCGTCGACGAGCACGAGTCGGCGGCGGTGTTCCGGGTCCCCGTGGCCGACCTGCTCGACCCGGCGAACCGCGGCGTGACCGTGATCCGCCGCAGTGGTCAGGAGTGGCGCGGACCGGCGTTCACCGTCGAGGCCGACGGGGACGAGCACCTGGTGTGGGGCTTCACCGCGATGCTGCTGGATGCGCTGTTCGACCGACTCGGCTGGACGGAACCGTGGGACCGCGAACGGGAGATCCCACTGCCGCGCTGATGCGCCGGGTTCGCGTCAGAGCCCGTTCGCACGGCGACGGAGCTCCTCGCGCACGACCTCGGCCTTCGCGAGCGCGCGGGGCGTCGTGATCACCGAGAACAGCAAGAAGCCGACGAAGAACGCCACCCCGAACCACCACCAGGGGGTCGAGGTCAGGGCGAGACAGATGGCGAGCACGATCATCACCCCGAAGACGACCGGCCCGAGCCACCGGCTCCGCCGCAACTGTCGGTGGTGCTCGTCGACCGTGGCGGACCACCTGCCGAGATCAGCGTCCTCGGGCACCTCGCCGCGCTTCAGACCGCGCTGCACGTCCGTCAACTCCGTCGCGCCGCCGGCTCGCCGACGAGCGCGGCTGATCCAGACGCCGAAGAACGCCGTCATCGCACCGGCGTAGAAGACCGTGCCGACCGCTCGCCCGAGCAAGGACATGTCACGGGGAGAGACGACCAGCCCGATCACGAACCACAGCCCGCCCGCGAACAGGAAGAGCACCGGCAACAACACGGGCATCGGGAGGGCTCGGAGACGGTGCATGACGAGATTCTGTCAGATCGGCGAGTACCCGGTGCACCGTGTGGTCATGATGCGAGCACGGGCCGGACCGCGAACGACAGCGGGTCGGCCCGCACCGCATCGACCGCGTGGGCCACGGCCCCGATGACGACGACGTCGGCCCCGAGCGACGACGCGACGAGTTCGGGCACCGGGTCGAAGTGCCCCTTGGCGAGCAGCTCGCGCGCGCGGTCGATCACGGCGACCGCGGGCTGGGCGATCGCGCCGGCGACCACCACGCGGTCGATGTCGAGCAGGCTCGCGAGCAGGATGCAGACCCGGGCCAGGCGGTCCCCCAGACGGTCGACGATCGTGCGCGCAACCGGATCACCGCTCCGTGCGGCCTCGAACACCAGGGCAGCGTCAGCGGCGAGCGCGGCGTCCGCGGGGATGTGCCCGGCGGCGACGGCGTCGGCCACGAAGGTGCGGGCGACCGCGCCGATGCCGTCGGAGGAGCCGACACCCTCGACGAGTTCGAGCACCCGCATCTCCCCGGCACCACCGTGGGCACCGCGCAGCAGGACCCCGTCGACGACGAGGCCTGCGCCGAAGCGTTCGCCGGACAGCAGCGCCGCGAAGGAGGCATCACCCGAGGACGGCCGCTCTGCGAGCGCGGCGAGGTTCGCGTCGTTCTCGACGAGCACCCGCCCGTCCGGCACGGCGTCGGCGAACCCCGGGTTCATGCGGACCCAGAAGCCGCCGTCGTCGGGCGAGGCACCGGCTGCGTCGACCGGCGCCGGGATGCCCACGACCGTGACCAGGACCCGGGTGCGGTCGACGTCGGCCGAGGCGAGGGCGGCGGCCACGGTGTCGGCGAGGACCCCGAGTCGAACGGGCACGTCGAGGCCTGACGCACCGAGCGCCCCCTCGGCGCGACCGAGCACCGTGCCGCGCAGGTCGGCAACGAAGGCGGTGACCCGGTGCTGGCCGGCGTCCACACCGACGACGACCCCGGCGACCGTGTCGAGCTCGTAGCGGCGGGCGGGGCGTCCCATCCGGTACTCCCCCGCGGCCCGGGCATCGTCGAGTTCGCGGAGCCAGCCGAGCCGCACGAGCTCCTCGGCCGCCCCGAGCACGGTCGACCGGGTCAGGCCGGTGGCGTCGATCGCCTCGGTCGCGGTGAACGCGGACGAGTCGAAGGCGTACGCGAGCAGCGTCTCTGCGCTCGTTCCACGGGGTGGCGGCATGTCGTGACCCTATCGCGCGACGAGTTCCTTGCGGAATTAGATTTTCTCGCTACATTTAGTTCCGCGGGCAGCATCGGAGCCGCTCGCGGGACGGAACGGCAGGGACGCCGGGTCCGGACGGACGGAGACGACGTGCAAGCACACGCCACCGCCAGGAGCGCAGCATCGGTCAGCCGACGCGGGTTCCTGCTGGGAGCGGGCGGCATCGGGGCGGGCCTCGCGCTCGCCGGATGCGCCCCGATCGGGTCCTCGAGCGCCAAGCCGGAGACCATCACGTTCTACGTGTCGAAGCCCGAGGTCATCGGCTACTTCGACGACGTCATCGCGCAGTTCCACCAGAGCCAGTCGAAGGTCCGGGTCGTGCGCGACTCGACCTCGAGCATGTCCGCGAACTTCGTGCGGAACCGGCCGCCGGACCTCGGCTGCTGGAACTACAACTTCTCGGTCGTGCCGTTCGTCGAGCACGGCGCGCTGACCGACCTGTCCGACCTGCCGCAGGCCGACACCATCAACCCCGACCTGTGGCCGCTCATGGAGCAGACCGCCGACTACCCCGGCCGGAAGAGCGCCCTGCCGTACTCGGTGACGGCGGCGTCGGTGATCTACAACAAGGCGCTCTTCGCGCAGCAGGGGCTCGAGGTCCCGACGACGTGGAGCGAGTTCGCCGACGTGTGCGAGCGCCTGACCAAGGCCGGGATCGCGCCGATCTACGGCACGTTCAAGGACAACTGGACGATCGCCCAGGGCATGTTCGACTACTCGATCGGCGGCATGATCGACACCCCGGGGACCTTCGAGGCACTCCGGCGCGAGGGCACGAACGTCGGCAAGGGGTCCGCGGTCTCGTTCGAGCGCGACCTGCGGAAGCCGATGGAGCGCATGGTGCAGCTCCGCGCCTGGCACCAGGACGGCGCCGCGAGCCGCGGGTACGGCGACGGCAACCTCGCCTTCGCCCAGGGCAAGGCGGGCATGTACCTGCAGGGGCCCTGGGCCCTCGGCGAGATCGCCAAGACCACGAAGGACATGGACCTCGGCACCTTCCCGCTCCCCGTCACCGACGACCCGGCCGACCGCAAGGTCCGCGTGAACGTCGACCTGGCGCTCTGGATCCCGGAGGCGTCGCGCAAGCAGGAGGCCGCCCGCGAGTTCCTGTCGTTCCTGATGACCAAGCAGGTCAACGACAGGTACAACGCGGACAACAACGGCTTCGGGGTGCGCAAGGACGCTCCCCCGGCGTCGAACCCCGCCCTCCGCGGCATGCAGTCGTACTACGACGACGCAGCCTTCTACCTCGGCGCCTCGCAGCTCATCCCCGCCGAGATCCCGGTCGCGAACTACGCGCAGTCGATCGCCTTCGGCGGCGACCCGCAGCGCCAGCTCCGCACCCTCGACGCCGACTGGGCGCGTCTCGCGCTCCGCACGGCCGCGTAAGGAGACGTCCGAATGGCAACCACGACCACCGAATCCATCACGACGGCGGACCGCCGCCGCCGTGGCGGGGCCGCACCGGGCCTCCAGGCCGGACGACGGGACGGACGACGCAAGCCCCGCGTCGACCCGCTCTTCCTGGCGTTCCTGCTGCCCACCCTGGTGCTCTTCACGCTCGCCATCACGCTGCCGGCCGTGATGGGCATCGTGCTGAGCTTCACGAACTCCGTCGGCTTCGGCGAGTTCCGGTTCACCGGGCTCACCAACTACATCGCGGTGTTCTCCGACCCCGCGATCCTGCAGGCGTACCTGTTCACGCTCGGGTTCTCGCTCGTCACCGTGATCGTCGTGAACGCGATCGCGTTCCTGCTCGCCATCGCACTGACGTCGAAGATCCGCGGCAAGATCGCGCTGCGTGCGGTGTTCGTGCTGCCGATGGTGATCTCGGGCATCGTCATCGCCTACGTGTTCTCGTTCCTGTTCGCGAACAGCCTGCCGGCCTTCGCCACCGCGATCGGCTTCGGGCCGCTCGAGCAGAGCATCCTGGCGAACCCCGACCTGGCCTGGCTGGCGATCGTGGTCGTCACCGCCTGGCAGGCGATCCCGTCGACGCTCCTCATCTACATCGCCGGCGTCCTCTCGATCCCCGGCGAGGTGTACGAGGCAGCCGCCCTCGACGGTGCCAGCGCCTGGCGGCAGCTCGTCTCGATCACCGCACCGCTGACGGCGGGCTACATCCTGATCAACCTGGTCATCGGGTTCAAGAACTTCCTGAACTCGTACGACATCATCGTCGGCCTGACCGACGGCGGCCCCGGCACCTCGACCACCAGTGTCGCGATGTCGATCTTCAAGGGCTTCAACGGCGGCGACTACGCCTACCAGATGGCGAACGCCACGATCTTCTTCGTCATCGCGGTCGTCATCGCCGTGATCCAGCTGCGGGCGACCCGCGGGAAGGCAGCGCTCTGATGTCCCTGCAAGCACCCCTGCGACCGGGGACCACCGCGACCGGCAGCATCCGTTCCGTCGACGCCGACCGGCCCTCCGGCTCGGGCAAGGCCGGCCGCGCTCGTTCGAACTGGCCCGTCACCGTGGTCCTCGTGCTGTGCGCGCTGTCGGTGCTGGTGCCGCTGTACGTCACCCTGACGATGGCGTTCAAGACCACCGGCCAGGCCGTCGACGGCAACGCGTTCTCGCTGCCGGCACCGTTCAGCGTCGACGGCTTCGTGCAGGCGTGGCAGCTGACCGACTTCCCGCGGGCGTTCGGGGTCTCGGTGTTCGTCGCCGCGATCACCGTCGTCGGCACGATCCTGCTCGCCTCGTTCACGGCCTACGCGATCGCCCGGAACTGGGACCGCCGGCTGTTCCGCTGGTCGTTCTTCTACCTGCTCGCGGCGATGTTCCTGCCGTTCCCGGTGCTCGCACTGTCGCAGGTGAAGCTCACCGGACTCGCGCACCTGGACAACCCGCTCGGCGTCGCGATCCTGCACGTCATGTTCCAGCTGTCCTTCAGCGTGCTGCTCTTCACCGCCTTCCTGCGGTCGATCCCGGCGGAACTGGAGGAGAGTGCACGCATCGACGGTGCGAGCACGGGGCAGGTGTTCTGGCGACTCGTGTTCCCGCTGCTGGCACCGATGAGCGCCACCGTCGGCATCTTCGCGTTCCTCGCGTCCTGGAACGACTTCGTGATGCCGTCGCTGATCACCTCCGACCCGGCGCTGCAGACCCTGCCGGTGCTGCAGCAGATGTTCCAGACGCAGTTCAGCAACAACTACAACGTGTCGTTCGCCTCGTACCTGATGGCGATGGCCCCCGCGATCATCGTCTACCTCGTCACCCAGCGGTGGGTGATGGCCGGCGTGACGCAGGGCGCCATCAAGTGACCGACACCGCCAGTGCGGGCCCGACCGACACACACCCCTCGAACCCGACGAACCCCTCGACCCACGAAAGGCCCGACGTGACCGACACCCTCACCCAGCCCGCCGCCACCTCGCACGACGAGACCTGGTGGCGCCAGGCCAGCGTCTACCAGATCTACCCCCGCTCGTTCGCCGACGCGAACGGCGACGGCATCGGCGACCTGCCCGGCATCACCGAGCGGGTGCCGTACCTGGCCTCACTCGGCATCGAGGCCGTCTGGCTCAGCCCCTTCTACCCGTCCGCCCTGGCCGACGGCGGCTACGACGTCGACGACTACCGGGGCGTCGACCCGCGCCTCGGCACCCTCGACGACTTCGACCGGATGGTCGAGGCACTGCACGCCGCCGGCATCCGGGTGATCGTCGACGTCGTCCCGAACCACACGAGCGACCGGCACGAGTGGTTCCGCGAGGCCCTCGCAGCACCCAAGGGCTCCCCCGCCCGCGACCGCTACGTGTTCCGCGACGGCACGGGGCCGTCCGGCGAGGACGCCCCCGCCGACTGGATCTCGATCTTCGGCGGCCCGGCCTGGACCGCCGTCGGCGACGGCCAGTGGTACCTGCACAGCTTCGCGAAGGAGCAGCCCGACCTGAACTGGGCGAACCGCGAGGTCCGCGACGACTTCCTGCACACCCTGCGCTTCTGGTCCGACCGCGGTGTCGACGGATTCCGCATCGACGTCGCCCACGGCCTGGCGAAGGACCTGGGCGAGACCCTGCCCACCTGGGCCGAGCTCGCCGAGATGCCGAAGGACGGCACGCACCCGCTCTGGGACCGCGACGACGTGCACGAGATCTACGCCGAGTGGCGGACGGTCTTCAACGAGTACACGCCGGCCCGCACCGCGGTCGCCGAGGCCTGGGTCCCCGCGCACCGCCGTGCCCGCTACGCCAGCGCCGAGGGGCTCGGTCAGGCGTTCAACTTCGACCTGCTCGAAGCCGACTTCGACGCCGGCCAGTTCCGCACGATCATCGAGTTCAACCTCGGGCTCGCCGAGCAGTCCGGCTCGTCGACCACGTGGGTGTTCTCGAACCACGACGTCGTCCGGCACGCCACCCGCTACGCCCTGCCGCCCCGCGCCGGTGGCACCGACAAGCAGGGCAGCGCCTGGCTGCTCGCCGGTGGCTCGCAGGACGCACTCGACCGGTCGCTCGGCCTCCGTCGCGCGCAGGCCGCAACGCTGCTCGAGCTCGCCCTGCCCGGCTCCGCCTACCTGTACCAGGGCGAGGAGCTCGGGCTGCACGAGGTCGGCGACATCCCGGACGCCGACCGCCAGGACCCGGCGTTCTTCCGCAACCCGGGCGTCGACGTCGGTCGTGACGGCTGCCGTGTACCGATCCCGTGGACGCGCACCGGCTCGTCGTTCGGCTTCGGTCCGGACGGCTCGCACCTGCCACAGCCGGCGTGGTTCGCCGACTCCAGCGTCGAGGCCGAGGACACCGACCCCGACTCCACCCTGAACCTGTACCGGAAGGCGCTCGGCCTGCGAGGCCAGCTGCAGTCCGAGGAACAGCTCGAGTGGATCGAGACCGGCCGTGACGACGTGCTCGCGTTCCGTCGGCCGAACGGCTGGACGAGCGTGACGGTCTTCGGCGACGACCCCTTCGCGCTGCCGGCCGGCGAGCTGCTGCTCGCCTCGGCCCCGGTGGTCGACGGCGCCCTGTCGGGCGTCGGGACGGCCTGGTTGCGTTCCTGACGCGACGCTCGCGCCTTGGGCGCGACCGGACGACGGACGGGAGGCGCGGTGCCAGCTGGCACCGCGCCTCCCGTCCGTCGTGTCGTCACCGTCCCGGGCCGCGACCGGCGTCCGCGCCGTCAGCCGGCCCCGGTAGGGTCGCCGCATGAGCGGGGCGAGCATCAGCGTGCAGGACTTCGTGATGCGGTTCGGGGACCGCAACGTGGTCGACGGACTGTCGTTCGACGTCACCCCCGGCGAGACGTTCGGGCTGCTCGGCAGCAACGGTTCCGGCAAGACCACGACGATCCGGGCCCTGCTCGGCATCACCACCCCGACGGCGGGCACGCTGACGATCGACGGCCGCCCCTACCGACCAGCCACCGGCGGCATCGGCTACCTGCCGGAAGAACGCGGGCTGTACCGCAAGGAGTCCGTCATCGACGTGATGACCTACTTCGGGCGCCTGCGCGGGCTCCGCGGCGCCGAGGCGACCGCGTGGAGCATGGACTACCTGGCCCGGGTGGGGCTCGCCGACCGCGCGAAGCTGCGCGTCGACAAGCTGTCCGGCGGGCAGCAGCAGAAGGTGCAGCTCGGCATCACGATCATGGACCAGCCCCGGCTGCTCATCCTCGACGAACCGACCAAGGGCCTCGACCCGGTGAACCGGCGGCTCCTGCTCGACCTGGTCGACGAACGGAAGGCCGACGGCGCGACCGTGGTCCTCGTGACGCACCACATGGACGAGGTCGAGCGGCTCTGCGACCGCATCCTCCTGCTCAAGGACGGCCGGGCCGCCGCGTACGGATCCGTGCCCGACGTGCAGGACGCCTTCGGCGGCGCCGTCGCCCGCGTGGGGCTCGACGGCCCCGTACCGAAGTCACCGCTGTACCGGCTCGCCCGTCACGAGGGGCACGTCGCCTACCTCGTCCCGACCCAGGCCGCCGCTCCGGACGGTGCGGACGTCCTGGCAGAACTGGTCGCGGCCGGGGTGCACGTCACCGCGTTCGAGATGCGCCGGATCCCGCTCGACCAGATCTTCGTGCAGGTCTACGGGCACGACGCCCTGGCTGCGGCGTCGACCGACGGGGCAGCGGCGTGAGCAACCTCGGCACGGTCGTCCGGTTCGAGTTCGTCCGCGCGGTCAAGAAGCCCGCGTTCTGGATCGGCACCCTCGCACTGCCGGTCGTCATCGTGGTCGTCTCGTTGCTCGTGGGCATCGGGCAGGCCGCCGGCACCAACTCCGTGGTGTCCGGGTCGTCGGCCACCAAGACCCCGTTCCACTACGTCGACGAGTCCGGCCTGGTGTCGGAGTCCGTGGCCGCGAAGTGGGGCGGGACCCCCTCCACCGACGCCGCAGCCGACCGCGCCGCCGTCCGGTCCGGTGACCTCGATGCCTTCATCGCGTTCCCGTCGTCGCCGTCCACGACGGCCATCCGGGTCGACGCCGCCGACCGCGGACTCTTCGCGAACGGGGTCTACTCGTCGCTGGCCGAGCGGGTGCTCGAGCAGAGCGTCGCCGCGTCCGTCGACGACCCCGAGACCGTGCAGCTGCTCCGCAGTCCGCCCGCCACCGACGTCACCACCTACGCGGACGGCCGGGTTGCCCCGGGCTGGCTGTCCGTCGTGCCGCCGTTCCTGTTCGTCGCCGCGTTCTTCGGGCTCGTCATCCTGCTCGCTGCCCGGATGGTCACCGTCGTGGTCGAGGAGAAGGAGAACCGGATCTCCGAGATGATCCTGACCACGGTGACCGCGGGCGACCTGATCCGCGGCAAGGTCATCGCGATGCTGCTCGTCGGCTTCGTGCAGGTCAGCGTGTTCGTCGTGCCCGGCCTGGTCGGGCTGCTCGTCGCCCTGCCGCTGGTGTCGTCGCAGCTCGGTGGGCTGACCGTCGACCCGTGGCGGATGGTGACCGGGGCGCTGCTGCTCGTCGGCGGGGTGCTGCTGGCGTCCGGGCTGTTCGTCGCCGTCGGGGCCGCCGTCCCGTCGATCAAGGACGCCTCGGCCCTGCAGTCGGCAGCGATCTTCGCGCTGATCATCCCCCTGTACGCGGCGTTCTTCGTGATGACGACGCCGACGTCGCCCGTCGCGCAGTTCTTCACGTACTTCCCGACCTTCACGCCGATCACCGCGATGGTGCGGAACGCCGTCGGGGCCCTGACCGTGACGGAGTCGGTGGTCTGCATCGTCGAGGTGTTCATCGTCGCCGGGCTGCTGCTGTGGTTCGCGGAGTACCTGTTCCGGCACTCGGTCGCGCAGTACGGGTCGAAGGTGACGGTGCGGCAGGTGCTGTCGTGGCGGCGGGGGCGGCGGGGCTGATCCCTTGCTGATCAGCCGGCGGCGATGCGGCGGAGCGCGTCCAGGTGGGCGGCCCACACGGCTCGCCCCGACGCCGTCAGGGTGATCGACGTCCGGGGTGTCTTGCCGACGAAGCCCTTCCCCACCGACACGTAGCCGGCCGCCTCGAGCGCGGACACCTGCTTGCTCAGCACCGAGTCGCTGACCTCGACCGCGTCCCGCACCTCGCGGAACCCGAGGGTGCCCGCGCGGGTCAGGGCGGCGATCACCGAGAAGCGCACGGGGTGCTGCAGCAGGTCATCGAGCTCGTGCCGCGGGTGCACCCGGTCGGTGGTGCTCACGAGCGGGCCTCGCGCGCCGCGCACGCCAGGGCGACCAGCAGCACCAGCCCCGAGGTGATGCCCGACCAGAGCACCGAGCCGTGCACCCACCCGACCACGGCGATCGCCGCCAGGTAGGTGACCGCCCAGATTGCGATGTAGACGGTCCAGCGGCGGCTCCGGGCGAAGGCCGAGCGGCCGCGGATGCTCACCATGAAGAACACCACCAGGGCGAACAGGGCCACGAGGGTGCCGACGTAGACGGCGGCGAACGCGTCCCCGGTCGTGAGCCCCATGCCGAGCGTGCCGAGCGACGTCGCGACGCCGAGCGCGGTGATGAACGTGACGTACGGCCAGCGGACGGCGTCGTGCGCACGTCGGCCGATCCGGTCCGCCTGGTCGAGCAGTCGGGCCGCCTCGGCGGGTCCGGGTCGTGCGGTGGTGTCCTCCATGGTGTCCCCTCTCGTTGACACCAGTGTTGCAAGTACTTTCCACTTTGGCAAGCACTTTCCAAACCGGAGAGCTTGCCGCTGCGCTCAGACGCGGACGGGTGCCTCGTCGAGGTCCCACGACGGGACGGCATGCCGCTTCCAGCCCTGGCGCAGGGTGTTCGCCGCGCGGTCGAACTCCACCAGGACGTCGATGTACGGGCGGACCAGCATCTGGATCTGCAGCCCCTCGTACACGGCGAGCAGCTGGGTCGCAGCCTGGTACGCGGGGATGCCGGCCTCTTCCGAGCCCTTGTCGAAGTCGCGCTGCAGCCCGACGGTCAGCTGCTCGGCGTACTCCTCGAACCGCTTGCGGAACAGTTCGGCGAACCCGGACTCCGAGCTGGCCACGGTGATCAGCCCGGCGAGCACCCGGACGAGCCCGGGGTCGGCGACGTCCTCGGCCAGGGTCAGACGGACGTGCTCGATCGTGCACGTAGGCGGGTTCTTCCGCCGGGTCCCCCGCAGCTGCGCCCACCGGTCGTAGGTGACCAGGAGCAGGGCGTGCCAGGTCGGGAACAGCCGCTCGACGGTCTCGAGCGGGATACCGGCCACCTCGGCGACGACCGCCGCGTCGACGGTGTCGAACGGGTGCAGCCGGTAGGCACGGATGGCCGCGCGCACCGTGCGCTCTGCGAGGGACTCGTCGTCCTCGACGCGTTCGCCGTGCAGGGGTTCCATCCGACCATTGCAGCGCATTCCGGGCCGTTTGTCTCGTCCCAGAGCGGGGGCCGTGCTCCGGGCCGCGTCAGCGCGTCGTGATCACAGCGGTCAGCCGACGGTGACGGGCGCCGCCGGAGGCCGGACCCGCTGGCGCATCCACACGAAGAACCCGGTCAGGGTGAAGACGCCGTAGAAGACGTACATCAACCCGGAGGCGTAGTACCCGGCGGAGAACAGCAGCGGCACGCCGACCAGGTCGACCGCCACCCAGATGAGCCAGAACTCGACCCACCCCTTCGCCATGCCGTACGTGGCGAGCAGCGATCCGACGAAGATCCACGCGTCGCTCCACACCGGCTCGTACGACCCGAGCGCGCGGAAGACGGGGGTCAGCAGGGCGGTGCCGCCGACCATGCCGACGACGAGCAGCAGACGGGTCTGCCAGGAGGCCCAGCGCGGCTCGATCACGGTCGTCGCGTCCTCGGGGCGGTGCGTCCACCGGTACCAGCCGTAGATGCTCACGATGATGAACATGACCTGGCGGCCAGCCTGCCCGAGCAGGTTGACGGGGTTCGGGGTGTCGAAGAGCGCACCCATGAAGACGGTGAAGAGCAGGGCGTTGCCGACCAGTCCGACCGGCCAGGCCCAGACCTTCCGGCGCATGCCACCGAGGGCACTGAGCAGCCCGAAGACGTTGCCGATCACCTCGCGCCAGAGCACCGTCTGGTCGCCGATGACGATCTGCGCGTCGAACAACCAGCGCACGATGTCCATGGGCCCTCCTCGTTTCCGGACGGTGCAACGACGCCGTGCGTACCGACATTCCTTCCGTGATCGCTCTGCTCACGCGGAGCGCACTCCCAGAACCCGGGGTACAAACCATGTCCTCTTTAGCGGGGACAAAAATGACCCCTGTTCTGGGGTCCGGGTGAACGCTCGTTCTCGCTTGTCGGCACTTTGGGGGACAGCTAACGTCGTCACCAGAGCGAGTCCAGCCCGCCCGAGCAGCAGCACATGCGCTCCGAGGCCCGGCGACCGTTCTCGGCACCGGTCAGCCGCGACCCCCTCCAACCACTGGGTCGATGACAACCTCCCCACCGGACACGACGCCCGAATGTCCCCGGTGGGCTTCAGCGTGCCCCGAGCACGCAGGAACGGAACCACCCCATGCACAAGATCGTCACCGGTGCCATCGCCGGCGCAGCAGGCGTCGCACTCCTCCTCGGCGGTGCGGGCACGTTCGCCCTCTGGAACGCCAGCGCCTCGAGCGCCGCGTCCGCCGTGAGCGCCGGCACCCTGACGCTGAGCGCCAACAACGACGGCGCGTGGACGGACATCACGAACGGTCGTTCCACCGCGATCGACCCGACGAAGGCCCTGATGGTCCCGGGCAACACGTTCCAGTTCACGCAGACGCTGAACATCGGCGCGACCGGCCAGGACCTCAAGGCGAACCTGACCTACGCCAACCAGAGCATCACCGGTGACGCCGCGCTGCTCGCCGCCACGACGAAGACGCTGGCCGTCACGTCGACGAGCGCCTCGGTCGTGCAGTCCTCGTCGAACACGAACACGTTCGTGGTCTCGCCCTCCTCGTCCACGTCGACCGTCAAGGTCGTCTTCACGGTGACGCTCCCCTCGTCGGCGACCACCGGTCAGGGCGGCTCGATCAACCTCAGCGCGCTGGCCTTCACGCTGACCCAGACCGCGATCGGTTCCTGATCCCCCGATCGCACCCCACCGACCACGACGACCAGGAGCACGCACATGACCGCCACACCGCGGACGACGGGACGCCACCGCGCAGCCCGACGGTACCGCTGGGTGTGGCCGGTCGCGATCGCCCTGGTCGTCGCGGTCGGAACGGCGCTCCTCGGCGCCGGCGGCACGTACGCCCTCTGGAACGGGACGGCCAGCACGGCAGCCACCACGGTGCGCTCCGCCACGGCGACCATCACCGTCGGCAGCACGACGGCGATGAACACCGCGGTCCTCGGGCCGGGCACGAGCACCACCGGCACCTTCACGGTGCGGAACACCGGCTCGGTCCCCCTGTCGATGCGCGTCACGACGACGGCCTCCAAGTCGTCCGTCGCGGCGGCGACCGGAGAGCTGACGCTCCACCTCGCGATGGTGTCCTCGGCCGCGAAGTGCGTGCCCGGGCTCACCGGCACGAGCGCGCGGCTCGCCACCTTCGACACCGGCACCGGGTCCTTCACCCTGCCGGCCGGGGTCAGCGGCATCGCCTGCCTCGAGATGGCCCTCGACGCCGACGCCCCGCAGAGCGTCGCCGGCGCCACCACCGACTTCACCCTCACCGTCACGGGAACGCAGGTCTCCGCATGAACCGCCGCCTCCGGCTCCTCGTCGCCGTGCTCCTCACCGCCGTGTTCGTCGGTGGCACCTCGAGCGCCGCGTGGGCACTGTGGAGCGCGTCGGGCACCACCGCGGCGAGCACCACGGTCGGCACGGTCGCGGCGTCCATCGGTGGCACGAGCGCCCTCACCACGGCGTTCTCGTCGAGCGTCACCTCGACGACGAAGCCGATCACGTTGACCGACTCGGGCACCCTCGCCGGCACCGCCACCACCACGGTCTCCGTCGTGTCCGGCAGCTCGACCGCGCTCGCCAAGGCCGTCACCGTCGTCGCCTGGCCGGTCGCCTCGACCGCGGGCTGCACCACGAGCACGGCCGTCGGCACCGGGTCCGTCACCGGCACCTGGGCGTCCCTGCCGAGCATGAGCGCGAAGCTGGCCGCCGGCGCCTCCGCCGTCTGGTGCACCCGCAGCACCCTGCAGTCATCGGCCCCGGCCGGCTCGACCGCCAAGGTGAACGTCAACCTCACCGTCACGAGCGGCACCTGGACCTCGGGCGTCGTCGCCGGCGGCTTCACCCTGACCACCCCGGCGGCGACCGTCGACACCACGCCCTCGCTGGTCTGCACCGACCACGGCGGTTGGTACGTCGAGATCCGGTGGGACGCCGCGAACCGGCCGATGGACACCTGGTACGGCGCGTTCGTCGGCTCGACCCCGGTCGGGCAGAAGGCGCAGGACTACTCCGCGTTCATCACGATCGCGCCGCCGGACGTCCCCGCGAGCGCCGGCACCGCTGGCACGCTGACCGTCACCGTCAAGGTGCTCGACAGCGCCGGCAACCCCACGAGCACCGTCGCGGGCACCGGCAAGGTCACGCTCTTCACGCAGGACAACGGGGCGGCGATCCGATGCGGCGCATGAGCACCCCCACCCCGCGCACCGGCTGGCGCGCCGTCGTCCACGCCGTCGTGCTCGGCCTCAGCACCGGACTCCTGCTGCTCGTCGCCGCCCTGGCGGTCGTGCTGATCGTCGTGCCGAAGGCCACCGGCTCGATGCCGCTCACCGTCCTGACGCAGTCGATGGAGCCGACCCTGCCGCCGGGGACGCTGCTCGTGGTCCGTCCGACCCCGATCGACGACATCCGCGTCGGCGACGTCGTGACCTACCAGATCGTGTCCGGCCAGCCCGCGGTCGTCAGCCACCGCGTGGTCTCGGTGTCGTCGTCGTCGGACGGCGAGCGGACCTTCGTCCTCAAGGGCGACAACAACGCCGAGGCCGACCCGTCACTGGTCACCGCCGTGCAGATCCGCGGCGTGGTCTGGTACTCCGTGCCGGAGATCGGCATCGTCAACCAGGTCGTCAACGGGTCGCGGAGCTGGCTCATCCCCGCGGTCGCCGGCGTGCTCCTGACGTACGGGGCGGTGATGATGACCGCGGGCTTCGTGAGCGCCGCACGTCGTCGCCGCGCCGGCACGAGCCGCGCCGACACCAGCCACGGACGCCGCAGCGCAGCGCACCACGTCGAGCGGATCACCAGCGAGAACAGGACCGAGACGACGGCCACCACCCGGTCTAGGCTCGGTGGACGTGACGGACGGAGTGCAGCGGGCGCGGGAGCTCCTCGACGCAGCGGCACGACGGCTCCGCGACGCGGACGTCCCGGACGAAGCACTCGGCGAGTACGTGCAGCCGAAGGCGGTCCTCGGGATCCGTCGTGACCCGACGATGCGACCCCTCGGCCGGGTGTGGCGGGTCGGAGCACTCCTGATCGGGTCGTCCCCCGAGACCGCCGGCCGTGTCTGGGCCACCGGGTCGATCACCCGCGTCACCGAACCCGGTCGGTCGCAGTACCAGTCGGTCTCCGCCGAGGTCCGTCGCGCCTACCGCGCCGCCGCCGCGAAGGGCCATTTCGACGCTGGTGACACGGTGAACCACGGCGCCGTCCCGATCCCCGTCGACGACTCCCTCGTCGGCGCCGAGGGCGTACTCGTCGTCATCGAGGACGTGCCCTCGGTCCGGTGGTCCCCGACCGCCGGCGCCGCAGTCCCCCTCGCCGACTACCTGGACGACCGCGTCGGGCTGCTCGTCGATCCCCCGCGGGGCGCGACCGACTGACGCGGCCAGCGGCCACGGAATCGCACGGTGCTGGGTTCGTCATGCCGTGCGGGATCGCCCGACCCGTGCGAACTTGCCCGCCCCGTGCCCCACCACGACCCCGCACCGAGCCACCTCCATCGCCCCGACCCACGAACCCCGCACCGTGCGGCTCCGGGCGAGCCCGAAGGACGCGACCACGGAACCGCACCGTGCCGGGTTCGTCATTCGTGCCGGTTCCTCGAGCATGCGCACCGTGCCGGATCGCCCGACCCGTGCGAACTTGCCCGCCCCGTGCCCCCCCACCACCCCACACCGAAGCAACCACACCCCC
>NZ_QKSO01000002.1:0-344898 GCF_003234215.1 Curtobacterium sp. MCSS17_006
CCTCCCGCCGCCGCACCCCTCCCGCCACGACCGAAGGACCACCCCGCATGAGCATGACCCCGGAGCAGGCCACCTGGTTCGCCGACGTCGCAGGCCGAATCGTGACCAACGTCGAGCAGGTGCTCCTCGGGAAGACGTTCGTGATCCGCCTCGCGGTCACGGCGATGCTCAGCGAGGGGCACCTGCTCCTCGAGGACGTCCCCGGAACGGGCAAGACGAGCCTCGCCCGGGCGATGGCGCAGAGCGTGCAGGGCACCACGAACCGCATCCAGTTCACCCCCGACCTGCTGCCGGGCGACATCACCGGCATCAGCGTCTACGACCAGCGGACGCAGGAGTTCGACTTCCACCGCGGGCCGGTCTTCGCGAACATCGTGCTCGCCGACGAGATCAACCGCGCGAGCCCGAAGACGCAGTCCGCGCTGCTCGAGGCGATGGAGGAGTCCGCGATCACGGTCGACGGCGTCAACCACCGTCTCGCCGCGCCGTTCATGGTCATCGCGACCCAGAACCCGATCGAGCAGGCCGGCACGTACCGTCTGCCCGAGGCGCAGCTCGACCGTTTCCTCATGAAGACGTCCATCGGTTACCCCGACCACGCCGCGACGGTGAAGATCCTCGAGACCTCGTCGGCTCCCTCCGCGTCGGTCCCGCTGGCGAGCGTCGTGCCCGCCGCGACCATCACCGAGATGGCCGCCCTGGCCCGCACCGTGCACGTCGACGCCGTGATCGCCGACTACGTCGCCCGCCTGGTGGACGCGACCCGCTCCGCGAGCGAGGTCCGGCTCGGCGTCAGCGTCCGTGGGGCGATGGGCCTGATCCGTGCCTCCCGTGTCCTCGCGGCGCTGAGCGGTCGCCACTACGTCACGCCGGACGACGTGAAGGCACTGGCCGTCCCCGTCCTCGCGCACCGCCTGGTGCTCGACGCCGAGGCCGAGTTCGACGGTGTCAGCGCACCGAGCGTCATCGCGCAGCTCCTGGTGGAGACCCCGCCGCCCGCCGACCGAGTCACGACGTGACGGACCGCCGGCCCGTCTCCACGCGCTCGCGCCGTCCGTCCTCGACGCGGTCGCGTCGTGGCACGACGGCGTACGAGCGCACGGGGACGGTCACCGGCATGACCAACGTCCGGACGCGCATCGTCGGTGACCGCGAGGGCGTGGCAGCGGATGCGGTCATCGGGATCGTCCGGCTCTGGGCAACGGCCTGGAGGCTCGTCCTGCGTCTCTGGGGCGAAGTCTCGTCCGTCGTCACCGGGCTTGGGTGGACGGTCGCCGCCCTGACGATCGTCGCGTTCGTGACCGGCTACCGGTTCGGCCTGCGGGAGATCGTCGTCGTCGGGTTCGCCGGCGCCGTGCTCGCGGTGGTCGCCGCGGTGGCGCTGATCGGCCGATCGCGGCTGGCGATCCGGATGCGGCTGCCGCAGCACCGTGTGGCGGTCGGCGACGACGCCGGCGTGATCATCACGGCCGAGAACCCCACGCGCCTGCCGTCGGTGCCGACCACCGTCGAGGTGCCGGTCGGATCCGGGCTGGTCGACGTCGCGATCCCCGCCATCGGTCCGCACGGCACCTTCGAGCGGGAGGTCCCGGTCCCGACGCTCCGCCGCGGGGTGCTCGACGTCGGTCCCGTGACGGGCGTCCGCGCCGACCCGGTGGGACTCGTCCGCCGCGAGCTGGTCTGGACCGCCCGTGAGCAGGTCATCGTGCACCCGCGCACGATCGCGATCCCGTCGACGAGCACCGGCCTGGTGCGCGACCTCGAGGGGCAGGCGACGACGGACCTGTCACCCGCGGACATCGCCTTCCACGCCATCCGCGAGTACATGCCCGGCGACGATCCGCGCACCATCCACTGGAAGTCGACCGCCAAGTCCGGCGCGCTCATGGTCCGGCAGTTCGAGGACACCCGTCGCTCGCACCTCGTCGTCGCGCTCGGCATCGCCCGCGTTGAGTTCGCCGACGACGAGGAGTTCGAGCTCGCAGTCAGCGCGGCCGCGTCCCTCGGTGCGCGGGCGATCCGCGACGGCCGCGAGGTCTCGGTCGTGGTGTCCCAGCGCACGCCCGAGTTCGCGAAGCGTGCCGTGTACGCCGTGCGGACGCTCCCCACCGTCACGCCGACGCGCCTGCTCGACGACTTCGCCTCGGTCGGCCTCGCCGACGCGTGCCTGCCGATCGCCGAGGTCTCCCGGATCGTCGGGAGCGACACCGAGGGCATCTCCGTCGCGTTCCTCGTGGTGGGGTCGACCGTCGGCCTGCCCGCCCTGCGACTCGCCGCCACGCGGTTCCCCGTCGGGGTGGAGGTCGTCGCGGTGATCTGCGAGCCCGAGGCCCAGCCGCGGTTCCTGCGCGTCGCGGGTCTGACGGTGATGACCATCGGCTACCTGGACGACCTCCGGCACGCCCTGCACCGATCGGCGTCGGCAGCATGAGCGCCGCACCCGTGACCACCCCGGCCCCGGCACCGGACCGGGCGAGACGCTCGACCCGACGTTCCGACCGACGCGACGCACGGCGGCTCGTGCCGTTCCGGCTCGCCGGCGGCACACTGGCGGTCTGGCTGTTGCTGGCCGTCGCGAGCACGTCCTGGTGGCCGGTGTACCGGGACGGCGCGATGATCACCGCCGCGGTGACCGCGATCGTCATCGGGACGGTCGTCGCGCTCCTCGGCACCCTGTTCCGGCTCCCGACGGCCGTCGTGGCGATCGCGACCGTCGCCGCCTTCACGCTCACGGGCGTCCCCGCCGCCGTGCCGAGTCAGGCCAACGGCCTGCTGCCCACCGGACGCGGACTCCTCGACCTCTTCGCCGGCGTCGCCCTCGGCTGGAAGCAGCTGGTGACCATCAGCCTGCCGGTGGGCTCCTACGAAGCGCTCCTCGTGCCCTACTCCGTGACGCTGCTCGTGGCGGCGGTGACCGCCGTGAGCGTGGCGACCCGCGCCTCCAGGCAGGAACTCGCGAGCATCCCGGCACTGGTGCTCTTCGCGGTGGGGGTCGTCGTCGGGCCGAGCCGACTCGACACGTCGATCGTGACGGCGGTCGTCCTGGTCGGCCTCGCCCTCGTCTGGGCGCTGACCGTGCGGCACGCGCGTCGCGCCGTCGCGGTGGCGACCACCATCGGTGCACGCGTGCCGGTCGCGCGGTCGATCGTCCGCCCCGCCCTCGTGGGAACCGGCACCATCGTGGCCGCGGCGGTCGTCGCGACCGGACTCGGCCTGGTGGCACCTCCGTCGGGAGAGCGCACCGTCGCACGCACCGACGTCGTGAAGCCGTTCGACCCACGCGACTACGTCAGTCCGCTCAGCGGGTTCCGCGCCTACGAGGAGTCCACCGCCTCGGACGCGACCCAGCTCCGGGTGACCGGCCTGCCCGAGGGCGGGTTCGTGCGAATCGCCACGCTCGACACCTACGACGGCGTCGTCTACCGCGTCGGCGGGGCCGACGGTTCGGCCGGCTCGGGCACCTTCGAACGGGTGCCGACCGCGGTCGACGTCCGCGGTGTCCTGGGCACCACGGTCGACGTCGGTGTGACGGTCGACGGGTACCGCGGTGTGTGGCTGCCGACGGTCGGTGACCTGGAGCGCGTGGAGTTCACCGGGCAGGACGCCGACGACGAGCGCGGCGCCTTCTTCTACAACGGATCGACCGGTACCGGCGCCGTGGTCGGCGGAGTCGGGGACGGCACGTCCTACGACCTGACGGCGGTGCTGCCCGACCAGCCGACCGAACGGCAGCTGGCCACCGCACGGCCGGGGAGCGCCGCCGTGCCCACCGCACGGGACGTCCCCGACGCCGTGCGCGACACCGTGGAGTCCACGACGAAGGAGGTGTCGGCACCCGGTGCGAAGCTCCTCGCCGCAGTGCAGTCCCTGCAGCGGAACGGGTACGTCAGCCACGGCGTCGGCGACGACCGGATGAGTCGGTCCGGTCACGGTGCCGACCGTGTCCAGGAGCTGCTCACCGCACCCCTGATGATCGGGGACCAGGAGCAGTACGCCGCGGCGGCCGCACTGATGGCGGACGAGATCGGGTTCCCGGCACGTGTCGTGATGGGCTTCACGGCCGGAGGGGACTCGGGCCGCGACGGCACCGCAGCGCGTGGCGGGACGACGACCTTCCGTGGGTCCGACGTCACGGCCCGCATCGAGGTGGACACCGCGCAGTGGGGATGGGTGATGCTCAACCCCAACCCCGAGGTGCGCGAGATCCCGAACGAGCAGCAGCAGACCCCGCAGCCGGTCACTCGACCGGAGACGGTGGTGCCGCCGCCCCCGGTCGACCGGCAGGACCAGGACCAGCAGACGCCCCCCGAGAGCGACCGGAACACGCCGCCGGTGCAGCCGCTCTGGCTCCAGATCCTGCTCGCGGTGCTGCCCTGGGCCCTCGGGACGCTCGGCGTGGTCGCGCTCGTCCTGCTGCCGTTCGCCGTGATCGTGCTGCTGAAGCGACTGCGGCGCCGCCGACGGCGGAACGCCACCACACCCCGCGGCCGCATCGTCGGCGCCTGGGACGAGTACCGCGACGCACTGCTCGACCGCGGGCACGACGTGCGGCAGGCAGCAACCCGACGCGAAGCCGTGGTCGGTGCACCGGGCGACGGTGGCACCGGACTCGCCGCGCTGGCCGACCGTGCGGTGTTCGGTCCGAGTGACGCCGACCAGACCACCGCCGACCGCATGTGGGCGGCGACCGACGATGCGATCGGTTCGCTCGGGACAGGGCGGACCAGGCGGGAGCGGTTCCGCACCGCCGTCTCGCTCCGGTCCCTGCGGGGGACGGGACGCCGTCCGACGGCACGGTCCCGTCGGCGGACCGGCGGCCAGGCTGCGTCGGGGCGCGGCGACTACGATGTCCAGAGGCCGGACGAGCGTCGTGGACGGCCGAGTGAGGACAGAGGCACCACGTGATCAGATGCGAACACTGCGGATCGATGCTCCCGGACGGAGCGATCTTCTGCGGTGAGTGCGGACGCGCGGTCACCGCCGCCGCGAGCCGTCGCCCGGTCGCGCCGACCCCCGTCGAACAGGCACCGCCGCCACCGTTGCAGCAGCCCGACGCCCACGGCCGACGGTCCGACCCGGCCTCCGACGCCTGGTTGCCCGAAGCCACGCTCGATCCCGCCACGCGTGCCTGGCTCACCGGTGCCGACCGTCGCGGGACCGAACCGCCGGCACCCGTGCCGGTGCAGCGTCCCGACGACTTCGCGCCGCGCCAGGCCCCCTCCCACGTGCACGGTGCCGGGTCCGGGTTCGAGGACTGGTCGGGTGCACCGGGCCAGTCGGAGTCCGAGCCTCCGCTCGATCCCGATGCGTACCCGTCCGAAGCCCTCGATGCCGACGACCCCGAGCGCACCCGCATCGCCCCGGCTCCCGGTCGCCCCGAGACGCCCGAGGACCCGATCCGCGATGCTGCGTCGTCGGTCTCGGACCAGGCGGCGCGACAGCCCGTCGAGCCCCAGCCCGTCATGCCCCAGCCCGTCGAGCCGCAGCCCGCTGCCGAGCCCTCCGTGCCGGTGTGGGCACCGCCAGCTGCCACCGCACCCCCGGCGGCACCCGCCGGTCCGTCCTGGTGGGTCGGTCGCGGTACCCCGGCTGCCGAGGCGCCCGCCGAGCCGGTCGTCCCGCCGATACCGGGAGCACCCGCCGAACCTGCTCCCGAGCAGGATGCTGCGGCTCCTGCCCCCGACGAACTCGGCGCGCAGGAAGCCCAGAACGCACAGGATGCCCAGGAACCCCGGGACGCACAGGGTGCCCGGGACGCCTCCGAGCCGGAGCCCGACGAAACGATCGTGGCGGCGTCGGAGACCAGCGCCACCGATGACCAGCCGGCCGTCGTGTCGCCCCCGCAGCCCGGGGACACCGCCGTGGTCGAGCCGCTGATCGACCGTCGACCGTCCCGTCCAGCCCCGCTCGTCACCCCGGGCATGCACGAGACGACCATCTGCCACGTCTGCGGCAACCGTCTCGAGCCCGACGACATCTTCTGCGGCGAGTGCGGAGCCGTCCGTCCGGCGGTCACCGCGGCCTTCACCGGCCCGGTCATGCCGCTGCCGATGACCCGACCCGACTGGGCAGCCGAGGAGTCCGACGGCACGCAGGCCCCCGACGCGGGCAGCGAGCCGGAAGAGTCCGACTCGCATCCGGCCGAGCCCGCGGCTTCGAGCGAGTCCGACGAGCGCGTTGCGCGCGACGAGCCGGACGACGAGATCCCGGTGGACGACGAGTCCCTCCGCGCCGAGGTCGAGCAGTCCGATGCCGACCGACGTCCCCGCGGAGCGCACGCTGCACCGGTGACCGAGCCCGAGCCGCCGACCGAGGCGTCCGTCGTGCCGCGCACGCCGATCCCGCCGGTGCCCGGTTCCGCCACCGTCCCCTCCTCGGCACCGTCCGCCGACACCGCGGGCGTGCCCTCCGCTGCACCGCTGCCCCCGATCCCGGGAGCGACCGGACCCGCGCTGCCGCTCCCGCCCGTCAACCGGTCGGAGTCGAACGCAGCGGCCGGCGCGCTCGACGACCTCGACGAGGACGTCGACGAGACCCGCATCGTCGCGAAGACCCCGACCCGGGCACCGTTCGTGCTGCACTTCAGCACGGGTGAGCGGCTCGGCGTCCACGGCACCGGCCTGCTCGGCCGGCTGCCGCGACCGCAGCCGGGGGAGCGCTACGACGATCTGCTGACCGTGCACGACCCGGGCAAGTCCGTGTCGAAGACGCACCTCGAGCTCGGCCGCGACGGCGACGACCTGTGGGTCTCCGACCGGTTCTCCGGCAACGGCACGGTCGTGCGCCACATCGACGGATCGATCCGCCGCTGCGAGCCCGGTCGCCGGTACCGCGTCGAGCGTGGTGCCCGCGTCGACATCGGTGAGCAGTTCTTCCTCGTGCAGTAGGCGACTTCTCCACAGATCGGATCCCGGGCCAGCGCTGAGCTGCTCGTTCCTGGTGCGATGGGGTCATGTCCCGGTTCACCGCACGTTGCGTGATCGTGGGGGCCGCGGTCGCGCTCGTCGTGGCCGGGGTCCTCGCGCCGATCAGCGGCACGGGGCAGGGCGTCCTGCTCGGCGCGGGTGCGTGCTGCGCACTGGTCGACGTGGTGCTGCACCGATCGGGCTCGCCGGACCCGGTCGTGGTCGTCGTTCCGCGCGGGACCGACCAGCCCGCCGAGCCCGGACCGCTCGGTGCGCCGCAAACGCTGACGGGCACCGTTCCCGAGGACGGCGACGGCACGCCGGCACTCGTCCTCGGGCACGGTCCGGGCGGCCGCGTGCTCCGGGTCGACGCCGCGTCCCACGTCGTGGTCGTCGGTGCCGGAGCACTCGCCGTCGCGGTGTTCCGCGGGCTCGCCGAGCAGCTCCGAGCCGCTGCCGCCCGCACCGACGAGGACCTGCGCTGGGCCGCTGCTCCCGAGGTCCTCGACGCCGTGGGGACCAGCAGCGCCGATCCAGCCTCGAGCGCCCGGTCAGCGAGCACCCGGGCAGCGAGCACGCTGTCAGTGCACGCCCTGCCGTCGGGGACCTCGGTCGCGGTGCGGATGGGGGCCGACGGCCGACCGCACGGGTCCGTGGTGCTCGTGGCCGGACTCGGATCGGCGCCTCGTCAGCAGGACGTCACCGTCGAGGTCTCACGGTACGGCTGCTCCGTCCGTCGACCCGACGACCACGCGGTCGTCCGAGTGTCCCCAACGCTGCCGGTCCTCGTCCCCGACCCCGTGAGCGCCGATCGATGACCACCGCCGACTCTTGACCAGCCCCGAGCGATGACCAGCGCCGACCCTTGACCAGCGCCGACCAACGATCAGCGCAACCCGGAGCCGACCCGCACCGCGCCGACGGGCACGCCACCGCCGAGCACCCGCTCACCGGTCGCTTCGAGTACCTCGGCCACCCCGTCCGACGCGACGAGTCGGTTCCGCTCGAGCAGCGCCAGGGCCGCCAGGGTGCCGGCCCGCTGCGAGCCGTCGAGCACCTTCACGGCCACGGCCGCGCCTCCGGGCAACCCCATGACCATGACGCCCTCGGCACCGAGCTTCGCCAGCACCTGCAGTCGCTCGATGGTGACCGTGTTCGCGCGTCCGACGCCGTCGATCGCCCACGGGTGCGCCAGGACCGCGTCGGTCAGGGCAGCGGAGTCGTCGTCGGCCCGTGCCACGACACCGGCGAACCCGCGTGCCAACCCCGTCAGGGTGAGCGGGAACACGGGGGCGCCGCATCCGTCCGTACCGACCAGGTCGACGGTCTCGTGCGTGTACTCCTCGACCACGGAACGCACCCGCTGCTGCAACGGGTGCTCGATGTCGAGGTACGTGGCTTCGTCCCAGCCGTTCACCCGGCAGGCCGCGAGCATGCCGGCGTGCTTGCCGGAGCAGTTCATCGCCAGTCGGCGGGGGCCGTCCATCGTCCGGGCGGTCCCGCGGTCGAAGGGCATGTCGGGCGGGCAGCCGAGGTCGGCCTCGACGTGGTCGAAGGACTCGAGCATGTGCAGGGCGAGCGCCTGGTGGGCCGCGGTGCCGGCGTGGCTCGCGGTGGTGAGGACGAGTTCCTCGTCGGAGAACAGCGCACCGGCACGGCGGACGGCGAGGGCCTGGAACGGCTTCATGGTGGAACGCGGGTAGATGCTCGCGGTCACGTCGCCGACGGAGTCGATCACGGTGCCGCTCGCGTCGACGACGACGCCGGCGCCGACGTGCCGGCTCTCGTCGAACCCTGAGCGTTCGAGCACCGCCAGCTCGACGGAACCGTCGGCGGTGAGAGGATGGCGATCACTGCGGACTTCGGGGTTCACCGTCATGCCGCCATGCTAGCCAAGGCAAAGGGGCGCACCCGTGCACGACCACTCCTACGAGGTCTCCGTCAGCTGGACCGGCGACCGGGGGACCGGCACCTCCGGGTACCGCGACTACGGACGCGAACACGTGGTCTCGGCGACCGGCAAGCCCGACGTCCCCGGCTCCGCCGACCCGACGTTCCGCGGGGACCGTGACCGCTGGAACCCCGAGGAGATGGTGGTCGCGGCGCTGGCCCAGTGCCACATGCTCAGCTACCTGCACGTCGCGGTGACGAAGGGCTTCACCGTCGTCGACTACCAGGACACCGCGACCGCGTCGCTCCGCCTGAACCGCGACGGTTCGGGTGAACTGACCGAGGCGACCCTGCACCCGGTCGTCACCATCCTCGAAGCCGACCGGGCCGCGGACGCCGAAGCCGCACACGTCACCGCGAACGAGCTCTGCTTCATCGCGCGGTCCGTGGCGTTCCCGGTGCACCACGAGCCGCAGCTGGTCGTCCGACCTGCGTCATTGGCAGGGGACTCTTCGACAGGTGGGGCAGACTAGGTCCTCGTGAAGCGTCTCCGCCTGCTCCCGATCGCCATCGTCCCCGCCGTCGTGCTGGGACTCGCCGCCTGCTCCGGCTCCGGTTCGAACGGGTCCTCGGCCTCGCCGACCCCGTCGGCCAGTGCCACGGCCTCGGCGATCACCTCCTGCCCCGACCCGGGCAAGTCGTCAGACGCCATCAAGGCGACCGGGTCGTTCGGTGGTCCGAAGGCCCCGACCGTGAAGTTCTCGTCCGGCCTGTCCGCGAAGACGCCGCAGGCCACCCGCCTCGTGAAGGGCAAGGGCGCGGCGCTCGACGAGGGCGACTACGCGCAGGTCTCCTACAGCGTGTACGAGGCATCGGACGCCAAGAAGCTCGGCACCGTCGGCTTCGACGAGGGCAACCCGCAGGTGCTCTCCGTCGGCGGATCGGGCTTCGGCGCGCTCCTCGCCTGCTCGAAGGTGGGCGACCGGGTCGCCGCGGTCGGACAGTCCTCGGCACTCGGCTTCAACACCGGCGGTGAGATCGTCGTGGTCGCCGACGTCGTCGCGCAGACCCCGACCAAGGCGACCGGTACCCCGCAGGACCAGGATCCGGGCCTGCCCACGGTCAAGGACAAGGCCTCGGGCGAGCCGGAGATCACGGTCCCCGACGGCGTCAAGGCGCCCACGAAGACCACGGTCGAGGTGCTCAAGCAGGGCGACGGCACCGAGATCGCCGACGGCGACACCGCACTCGTGCAGTACAAGGGCGTCGTCTACGACACCGGCAAGGAGTTCGACTCCTCGTGGTCGAAGGGTGTCCCCACCACCTTCACCGTGTCGGAGAGCGCGCTCATCAAGGGCTTCGTCACCGGGCTCGTCGGGCAGAAGGTCGGCTCGCAGGTCCTGATCGTCGCCACGCCGGAGGACGCATACGGCGCGAACCCGCAGGAGGGCTCGGGCATCCCGAAGAACGCCACGCTCGTCTTCGTGGTCGACATCCTCGCCAAGGGCTGACCGTGACGGACGGCCGCCTCGGCACCACCGGTCCTGATCGTCGGCGGATCGTCGTCCTGGGTAGCACCGGCTCGATCGGCACCCAGGCGCTCGACGTCGCCGCCCGCAACCCCGATCGGTTCGAGGTCGTCGGGCTCACCGCCGGCAGCAACCGCGACGTCGTCGCCGAACAGGCCGCCCGGTTCGGCGTCCGCGACACGGCGTTCGGCGCGGCCGACTCGGAGCAGCTGGTCCGGAGTGTCGAGGCCGACGTCGTCCTGAACGGCATCACCGGCTCGGTCGGCCTCGGCCCGACGCTCGCGGCCCTCGAGACCGGCGCCGTGCTCGCCCTCGCGAACAAGGAGAGCCTGATCGTCGGCGGCTCCCTCGTGCAGCAGGCCGCGGCGCCCGGGCAGATCGTGCCCGTGGACAGCGAGCACTCCGCCATCGCGCAGGCGCTGCGCTCCGGCGCCGACGCCGAGGTGCAGCGGCTCGTCCTGACGGCGAGCGGCGGTCCGTTCCGTGGGCGCACCCGCGAGCAGCTCCGCGACGTCACGCCCGCCCAGGCACTGGCGCACCCGACCTGGGACATGGGTCTCGTCGTCACGACGAACTCCGCGACCCTGGTCAACAAGGGGCTCGAGGTCATCGAGGCCCACCTGCTCTTCGACGTGCCGTACGACCGCATCGACGTCACCGTGCACGCGCAGTCGATCGTGCACTCGATGGTCGAGTTCGTCGACGGCTCCACCATCGCGCAGGCGTCGCCGCCGGACATGCGGCTGCCGATCGCGCTCGGCCTGGCCTGGCCGGACCGGGTGCCCGGCGTCGGCGTGCCGCTCGACTGGACGACCGCGAGCACGTGGACGTTCGAGCCGCTCGACCAGGACGCCTTCGGCGCCGTCGCCCTCGCCAAGCGGGTGGGTGAGCTGGGCGGCACGTTCCCGGCCGTGTTCAACGCCGCGAACGAGCAGGCCGTCGCCGCGTTCCACGCGGGTGCGATCGGTTTCCTCGACATCGTCGACACGGTCGAGCGCGTCGTCGAGGAGCACACCGCGGGGGAGCCGTCACTCGACGGCGTGCTCGCCGCGGAGCAGTGGGCCCGCACCGCTGCGGACCGCGCGCTGACCCGCTGACGCGAGTCGCGCCTCCCGTCCGACGCGGAGGCGGCAGATCGCGGACGTGACGCACAGGCCTGGAGGCCCAGCTCGCCTCTCAGACGGCGCTCGGCTCCGTCATGGAATCAGTCCCGTACTCTTTCCCGGTGACCGTCGAATCCGTCCTGCTCTTCGTCCTCGGCGTGGTCGTCTTCATCATCGGCCTGCTGGTCTCGATCGGACTCCACGAGCTGGGGCACCTGTCCTTCGCGAAGCTCTTCAACGTCAAGGTGACGCAGTACTCGCTGGGCTTCGGCAAGGCGATGTGGTCGTTCAAGCGGGGTGAGACCGAGTACGGGATCCGCCCGATCCTGCTCGGTGGGTACATCTCGATGGTCGGCATGCTCAAGCCGCGCGCCTCGGGCCGGGCGAACGCCATCACGAACACCGGCATGTACGGCGCGTTCGTGCAGGACGCCCGCCAGGCCAGCGCCGAGCAGATCGCGGACTCCGGCGGTGACGACTCCCGCGCCTTCTACCGCCTGACGCCGTGGAAGCGGATCATCGTGATGGTCGCGGGCCCGGCGATGAACCTGGTGATCGGCATCGTGCTGTTCGGTGTGCTGCTGTGCGGGTTCGGGGCGCCGACGACGACCTTCACGTCGAGCGTCGGGTGCGTGCTGCCGAACAGCCAGACGACCGAGTGCTCGCCCGGCGACGCGGTGTCCCCGGCGAAGCAGGCGGGCATCGAGTCCGGCGACGTCGTGCTCTCGGTGAACGGTGAGCAGGACCCCACCATCACCCGCGTCTCCGAGGTCTTCCAGGAGTCCGCCGGTGAGCAGGTCAACGTGGTCGTCGAGCGCGACGGTGCCCGCAAGACCCTCGAGATCACCCCGACGACCGCCACCCGCGACGTCTACGACTCCGAGGGCAAGGTCGTCAAGAACGACGACGGCACCACGAAGACCCAGCGCGTCGGCGTGGTCGGCGTCAGCATCGGGCAGTCCCTGGTGCGGCAGTCCCCGGCCGAGGTGCTGCCCGCGACCGGCGCCCAGATCGCGGCGTCCGCGCACCTGATCATCGACCTGCCGCAGCGCCTGGTCGCCGTGTGGAACGCCGCGTTCGGTGCCCAGGAGCGGTCGCAGGACAGCCCCGTGTCGGTGGTGGGCGTGGGCCGCGCGATCGGTGAGGTCTCGTCGATGAGCGGCGTCCCCGTCGTCGACAAGGCGTACACGATCCTCGGGCTGCTGGCCTCGCTCAACATCGGCCTGTTCGTGCTGAACATGGTCCCGCTGCTGCCGCTCGACGGCGGACACATCGCGGGTGCGCTCTGGGAAGCGATCAAGCGACGGTCGTTCAAGCTCGTCGGCAAGGCGGACCCGGGGCCCATCGACCTGGCGAAGACGATGCCGCTGACGATGGTCGTCGTGGTGCTGTTGGCGGGCATGAGCGCGCTGCTCATCTACGCCGACATCGTGCGGCCGGTGAACCTGTTCGGGTAGTCGCTCCGGCGCTACGCTCAGCGGATGACCACAGCCGCCCCGAACCCGCCCGAGGTTCGCACCGTCGAGCGCCAGGGCCTCGACGTCATCGCCGAGTCCGATCGGAAGGGCACCCCACGGGGACTGTTCTGGCCGTGGTTCGCCGCCAACATCTCCGTCCTCGGTCTGAGCTACGGCTCCTTCGTCCTCGGCTTCGGCATCTCGCTGGCCCAGGCGACGATCGTCTCGGTGATCGGGGTGGTGTTCTCGTTCCTGCTGTGCGGCGTCGTCGCGATCGCCGGCAAACGCGGCTCCGCGCCGACGATGGTGCTGAGCCGCGCGGCCTTCGGGGTCCGCGGCAACCGGGTGCCGTCGTTCCTCAGCTGGGTCCTCACCGTCGGGTGGGAGACGTCGCTCGCCGCCCTGGCGGTCCTGGCGACCTCGACGGTGTTCACCGAGCTCGGCTGGGACGGCGGGGTGCTGACGAAGATCGTCGCGCTCATCGTGGTCGCCGCACTGATCGTCGGAGCCGGCATCGCCGGGATCGACGTCATCATGCGCCTGCAGACCGTGATCACCGTCGTCACCGCCGTGTTGACCGTCGTCTACATCGTGCTCGCCGCGCCGACCATCGACTTCGCAGCGCTCGGTGCCCTGCCGTCCGGCAGCGGGCAGAACGTCATCGGGGCGCTCGTCCTCGTGATGACCGGGTTCGGACTCGGCTGGGTGAACGCCGCCGCTGACTACTCGCGGTACCTGCCACGGAATGCCTCGACGGGCGGGGTCGTCGGCTGGACGACGTTCGGCGGTGCCCTCGCACCGGCGGTCCTCGTGGTGATCGGCGTGATGCTTGCAGGGTCGTCACCGGATCTGAACGACGCGATCGGAGCCGACCCGATCGGCGCGCTCACGACTGTGCTCCCGGTCTGGTTCCTCATCCCGTTCGCGATCGTGGCGATCCTCGGGCTCGTCGGGGGAGCGGTCCTCGACATCTACTCGTCGGGCCTCGCGCTGCTGAGCGTCGGCGTGAAGATCTCGCGTCCGGCGGCCGCGGGCGTCGACGGCGTGATCATGGTCGCCGGTGCCGTCTACGTCGCCTTCTTCGCGCAGGACTTCATCTCGCCGTTCCAGGCCTTCCTCGTGACCCTCGGCGTCCCGATCGCCGCGTGGGCCGGGATCTTCGTCGCCGACGTCCTGCTCCGTCGACGTGCCTACGCCGAAGCCGAGCTCGACGACCGCCGCGGGCGCTACGGCGACGTCCGGTGGCTGCCCATCGCGCTCGTCGTGCTCGGTACCGTGCTTGGGTGGGGCCTGGTGACGAACACCTACGGCGTCCCGGCCTGGCTCAACTGGCAGGGCTACCTGCTCGGCCCGTTCGGCCTCGGTGGCCGCGAGGGGCCGTGGGCCTACGCGAACCTCGGCGTCCTCGTCGCACTGGTCGTCGGGTTCCTCGGCACGCTGCTGTTCGCTCGCGGCTCGATCCGCCGTCAGGAAGCACTCGCCACCCCGGACGACCTGCGATGAGCGCGGAGATCCCCGACGACGCCTGGCTCGTCGTCATCGACATGCAGCAGGTCTTCACCGGCGAGAACCCGTGGGCCGCCCCGCGGTACGACCACGCCGGCGCCGGCATCGAGCGGCTCCTCCCGCGGTTCACGGGCCGCACGGTCTTCACCCGCTTCGTGGCTCCGGCGGAGCCCGAGGGTGCGTGGGTGCCGTACTACCGCGACTGGCCCTTCGCACTGGTGCCGGACGCCGACCCGCTGTACGCGCTCACCGAGCCTTTCGCGTCGGCCGCCGCGGACCGGAACGACCCCGTCGTGACGGAACCGACCTTCGGCAAGTGGGGGACGAGCCTCCAGGCCGTCGTCGGCGACCACCCGCACCTGGTGCTCACGGGAGTGTCGACCGACTGCTGCGTGCTGTCGACCGCGCTGGCCGCGGCCGACGCCGGTGCGACGGTGACCGTCGTGGCGGACGCCTGCGCCGGCGCCAGCGACGAGGACCACGACCGCGCGCTCGCGGTGATGCGGCTCTACGCCCCGCTCATCACGGTCGTGGACTCGGTCAGGGAGCTCTGAACGGACGCACGGGGACCGGACCCGGCACGGTCAGACCGAGCGCGTAGAGTGCTCACGTGCCCGCAGTCAACCTCGGTATGCCCAAGTCCCCCGAAACCCTCGCTCCGCGTCGCAAGTCGCGGCAGATCCGGGTCGGCAAGGTGCTCGTGGGCGGCGACGCCCCGGTGTCCGTGCAGTCGATGACCACGACGCAGACCACCAACATCAACGCGACGCTGCAGCAGATCGCCGAACTCACGGCGTCGGGCTGCGACATCGTCCGGGTCGCCGTGCCCACGCAGGACGACGCCGACGCGCTGGCGATCATCGCGAAGAAGTCGCAGATCCCCGTGATCGCCGACATCCACTTCCAGCCGAAGTACGTCTTCCAGGCGATCGACGCCGGCTGTGCCGCCGTCCGCGTCAACCCGGGCAACATCCGCAAGTTCGACGACCAGGTCGGCGCGATCGCCAAGGCCGCGAAGGACGCCGGCGTCTCGCTCCGCATCGGCGTGAACGCGGGGTCGCTCGAGCCGAGCCTGCTGCAGAAGTACGGCAAGGCCACCCCCGAGGCGCTCGTCGAGTCCGCGGTGTGGGAAGCCTCCCTGTTCGAGGAGCACGACTTCCACGACTTCAAGATCTCGGTCAAGCACAACGACCCGATCGTGATGGTCAAGGCCTACCGGCAGCTCGCCGCCGCCGGTGACTGGCCGCTGCACCTCGGCGTGACCGAGGCCGGCCCGGAGTTCCAGGGCACGATCAAGAGCGCCACCGCGTTCGGCATCCTGCTGGCCGAGGGCATCGGCGACACCATCCGCGTGTCCCTCTCCGCCCCGCCCGCGCAAGAGGTCAAGGTCGGCCTGCAGATCCTGCAGTCGCTCAACCTGCGCGAGCGGAAGCTCGAGATCGTCTCCTGCCCGAGCTGCGGTCGCGCGCAGGTCGACGTGTACCAGCTCGCGAACGACGTCACCAAGGGGCTCGAGGGCATGACCGTCCCGCTCCGCGTCGCCGTCATGGGCTGCGTCGTGAACGGCCCGGGCGAGGCGCGCGAGGCTGACCTCGGCGTCGCCTCGGGCAACGGCAAGGGGCAGATCTTCGTCAAGGGCCAGGTCGTCAAGACCGTGCCCGAGGCCGAGATCGTCCAGACGCTCATCAACGAGGCGAACCGCATCGCGGACGAGATGGGTCCGGCCGCCGCGACCGGCACGCCCCAGGTGATCATGGCGCCGTAGGCGCGACCACCTTCGGACCGGAGGCCCGGTGCCAGCTGGCACCGGGCCTCCGGTCCGTCCTCCGGCGGCGCCGGCGCCGCTCGCGCCCAGCGGCGGGCACACCGCAGCGAACCCGCGCCGTCGGCCCGTCGCCACTAGGCTTGCCCCGTGGTCACACGGCTTTCGCATCTGTTCCTCCGTACGCTCCGCGACGACCCCTCCGACGCCGAGGTGACGAGCCACAAGCTGCTCGTCCGCGCCGGGTACGTCCGTCGCCAGTCCCCGGGGATCTTCGCCTGGCTGCCGCTCGGCCTCCGGGTGCGCGCCAAGATCGAGGCGATCATCCGCGACGAGATGGTCGCAGCCGGTGCGCAGGAGGTCCTGCTGCCCGCGCTCCTGCCCCGTGAGCCGTACGAGGCGACGAACCGCTGGACCGAGTACGGCGACGGCATGTTCCGCCTGCAGGACCGCAAGGGGTCCGACTACCTGCTCGCCCCCACGCACGAGGAGATGTTCGCGCTCCTGGTGAAGGACCTGTACTCGTCCTACAAGGACCTGCCGGTCACGCTGTTCCAGATCCAGGACAAGTACCGCGACGAGGCCCGGCCCCGCGCCGGGCTCCTGCGTGGCCGCGAGTTCACCATGAAGGACGCGTACTCGTTCGACCTCACCGACGAGGGCCTCGAGCGCAGCTACCAGGTCATGCGCGACGCGTACGAGAAGATCTTCGCCCGCCTCGGCCTCGACTACGTCATCGTCAAGGCCGACGCCGGCGCGATGGGCGGCTCCAAGTCCGAGGAGTTCCTGCACCCGATCGGCGTCGGCGAGGACACCTTCGTCCGCAGCGCCGGCGGCTACGCGGCCAACGTCGAGGCGTACGTCACCCCCGTCCCCGAGTCGCTGCCGATCGAGGGTCAGCCCGAGCCCGTGCTGCTGCCGGCGTCGGACACCCCGACGATCGACACGCTCGTCGCCCACGCGAACCAGGTCGCGCCGCGCGAGGGCGCCCCGTGGACCGCGGCCGACACGCTGAAGAACGTCGTCCTGGCGCTCACCCACCTCGACGGCACGCGCGAGGTCGTGGTCGTCGGCCTGCCCGGTGACCGTGACGTCGACCTGAAGCGCGCCGAGGTGTCGTTCGCCCCGGCCGAGGTCGAGGCCGCGGGCGACGACGACTTCAAGAAGCACCGCGGCCTGGTGAAGGGCTACATCGGCCCGCAGGTCCTCGGCGCCGACAGCGCCACCGGCCTCCGCTACTTCGTCGACCCGCGTGTGGTCGACGGCACGAGCTGGATCACCGGTGCAAACGAGCGCGGCGTGCACGTGTCGGGCCTCGTCGCCGGCCGTGACTTCGTGGCCGACGGTGTCGTCGAGGTCTCCGACGTCCGCGCCGGTGACCCGTCGCCGGACGGCTCCGGCCCGCTCGAGACCGCGCGTGGCATGGAGATCGGGCACGTCTTCCAGCTCGGTCGCAAGTACGCCGAGGCGCTCGGTCTCAAGGTGCAGGACGAGAACGGCAAGCTCGCGACGGTCACGATGGGCTCGTACGGCATCGGCGTGACCCGCATCCTCGCGATCCTGGCCGAGTCCCACAACGACGAGAAGGGCCTGGTCTGGCCGAAGAACGTCGCGCCGTTCGACGTGCACATCGTCGCCACCGGCCGTGACCAGGTCGCCTACGAGCTGGCGGCCTCCGTCGTCGCCGAGCTCGAGGGCGAGCGGTTCGACGTGCTGTACGACGACCGCCCCAAGGTCTCGCCCGGCGTGAAGCTCCGCGACGCCGAGCTGCTCGGCATGCCGATCGTCGTCGTCGCCGGTCGCGGCGCCGCCGATGGCGTCGTCGAGCTGTGGGACCGCGCGACCGGCGACCGCCGCGACGTGCCGGTGGCCGACCTGCTCGACGCGGTCCGCGCGATCTAGACGCGACCCCTGACGGAGAGGAGGCCCGTGGCGACGCCGCCACGGGCCTCCTGTCCGTCTCCTGGTTCTGGGGTACGCTTGTGGCCGACTTCTGCGCAGTTCCACCCCGCAGGAGCGACTCATCTGAATACGGAGGCACCTCGGTGAAGATCGATCTCGCAGTCCTGCGACTCATGGAGCGCGAGCGGGAGATCCCGTTCGACGAGCTCGTCCAGATCATCGAATCTGCCATCCTGACCGCCTACCAGAAGCACGCCGACGAGAACGGCGAGCCGGCCCACGCGCAGTCGCGTGTGGAGCTCGACCGCAAGTCCGGCGAGGTCAGCGTCTACGTCCCCGAGCTGGACGACGAGGGCACCGTCATCGGTGAAGCCGTCGACCAGCCGAGCGACTTCGGACGCATCGCGGCCTTCGCGGCGAAGCAGGTCATCAACCAGCGCCTGCGCGACATCGGCGACGACAAGATCCTCGGCGAGTTCCGCGGCAAGGAAGGCGACATCGTCGCGGGCGTGGTCCAGCAGGGCCCGAACCCGAAGATGGTGCACGTCGACCTCGGCACGATCGAGGCGATCCTGCCGCCCGAAGAGCAGGTGCCGGGGGAGTCCTACACGCACGGCTCCCGCATCCGCGTCTACGTGACGAGCGTCGCCCGTGGCAACAAGGGCCCGCAGATCATCGTGTCGCGCACCCACCCGGGCCTCGTCCGGAAGCTCTTCGCACTCGAGGTCCCGGAGATCGCGTCCGGTGTCGTCGAGATCACCTCGCTCGCCCGCGAGGCCGGCCACCGCACGAAGATCGCCGTCAAGGCGAACGAGCCCGGCGTGAACGCGAAGGGTGCCTGCATCGGCGAGCTCGGCGCACGTGTCCGTGCGGTCACGAACGAGCTCGGTGCCGAGAAGATCGACATCGTCGACTACTCGTCCGACCTCGCCTCGTTCGTCGCGAGCGCCCTGTCGCCGGCCAAGGTGACGAGCGCGTTCGTGCTCGACGCCTCGACGAAGGCCGTCCGCGCGCTCGTGCCGGACTACCAGCTGTCGCTCGCGATCGGCAAGGAGGGGCAGAACGCCCGCCTCGCCGCGAAGCTCACCGGCGCCCGCATCGACATCCAGCCGGACTCCATCCTGGACGGCGAGGACTAGGACGATTTCGCTCCCGGCGCGCCCTGCGAGGGCGCGCCGGATCGCGCACGTCCGAGGCAAGGAGTAGAGTGGTTCCCGTCAGAACGTGCATCGGCAGTCGTCGTCGCGCTTCCCGATCCTCCCTCCTCCGAGTCGTCGCCCTGAGCGATGGCCGTGTCGTGGCGGATCCGAAGGCAGTCATGCCGGGCCGGGGAGCGTGGCTCACACCGACCGTCGATGCCTACGATCTGGCCGTCAAGCGCAGGGCTTTCCGCCGTGCGCTCCGGTTGGATCGCGATCCCGACACGTCCGCGGTGCTCGACCACATCGTCGGTCTCCCACAGGAACCGGCCGAGCGCCCGGACATGACAGAACAGGCTGAACGGCTTATGGACAACTGATGAGCGGCTCGAAATGAGACCCGTCATCCATTGAGTCCTGCCCCTTCACGGGGTGGGACCCGTGAAGGAGAACAGTGGCTAAACCACGCGTACACGAGATCGCAAGCGAACTCGGCGTCGACAGCAAGACCGCACTCGAGAAGCTCAAGGAGCTCGGCGAGTTCGTCCGGGGTGCCAGCTCGAGCATCGAGCCCCCCGTGGCACGGAAGCTCCGTGCCGCCCTCCAGGCAGACGGCGCCCCCGCGGCGAAGCCCGCCGCCTCGGCCTCCGCGCCGAGCGCACCCGCCAAGGCCAGCGCGCCGAAGTCGAGTGCACCCAAGCCCGGCGGTCCCCGTCCGGGTCCGGCTCGTCCGGCACCGGCACCGGCTCCCGAGCCCGAGGCCCCGGCAGCACCCGCTGCCGACGTGCCCGCGCCGGCCGCACCGAAGTCCGTCGCCCAGCGACAGGCCGAGGCCGAGGCAGCGCAGAAGGCCCGCGCCGAGAAGCAGGCCGCTGAGAAGCAGGCCGCCGAGCAGGCAGGTGGGTCGACCGACGCTGCTCCGAAGTCCGACGCCGTGAAGCCGGGCACCAGCCCGAAGGCTCCCGCGGCAGCCGGTCCGAAGCCGGGTGGCCCCAAGCCCGGTGCACGTCCGGGCAACAACCCGTACTCGTCGAACCAGGGCATGGGCTCGCGCCCGCCGCGCCCCGGCAACAACCCGTACTCGTCCAACCAGGGCATGGGCCAGCGCCCGGCCGCCGGCGCAGCCGGTGGCGGTGGCATCCCGCGTCCGCAGCCCCCGCGTCCGGGCACGCCCCGTCCGGGTGCTCCGCGTCCGGGTGGTCCCGGTCAGGGCAACCGTCCCAACGGCTTCGGGCAGCGCCCGGGCCAGGGTGGTGGCCGTGGCGGCCCCGGTGCCCGTCCGGGTGCCGGCGGCGGTGCCGGTGGCGGCTTCCCGCGTCCGGCCTTCAGCGGCCCGCGTCCCGCCGGTGGCGGTGGCCGTGGTCGTGGCCCCGGTGGTGGTACCGCCGGTGCGTTCGGTCGCGGTGGCGGCAAGAGCCGTGCCCGCAAGTCGAAGCGGACGAAGCGCGCCGAGTACGAGATGCGTCAGGCCCCGTCGCTCGGCGGTGTGCAGGTCCCTCGTGGCGACGGCAACACGGTCGTCCGACTCCGTCGTGGTGCGAGCATCTCGGACTTCGCGGACAAGATCGACGCCATGCCCGGCAACCTCGTGACGGTGCTGTTCCACCTCGGTGAGATGGCGACCGCGACCGAGTCGCTGGACGAGGCCACGTTCGAGGTCCTCGGTGACGAGCTGGGCTACAAGATCCAGATCGTCTCGCCCGAGGACGAGGACAAGGAGCTCCTCGAGGGCTTCGACATCGACCTCGACGCAGAACTCGAGGACGAAGACGACGACGTGCTGCAGCAGCGGCCGCCCGTGGTCACCGTCATGGGTCACGTCGACCACGGCAAGACCCGCCTCCTCGACGCGATCCGCAACTCGAAGGTCGTCGAGGGCGAGGCCGGTGGCATCACCCAACACATCGGTGCGTACCAGATCGTCGCGCAGCACGAGGGCATCGACCGCCCGATCACCTTCATCGACACCCCGGGTCACGAGGCCTTCACGGCCATGCGTGCTCGTGGTGCCCAGGTGACGGACATCGCGATCCTCGTGGTCGCGGCGGACGACGGCATCATGCCGCAGACCATCGAGGCGTTGAACCACGCGCAGTCGGCCGGTGTGCCGATCGTCGTCGCGGTCAACAAGATCGACAAGGAAGGCGCGAACCCCGCCAAGGTCCGCCAGCAGCTCACCGAGTACAACCTGGTGGCCGAGGAGTACGGCGGCGACGTCATGTTCGTCGACGTGTCGGCGCGGCAGAACATCGGCATCCAGGAGCTCCTGGACGCCGTGCTGCTCACCGCGGACGCCGGTCTCGACCTGCGTGCGAACCCCGACAAGGACGCCCGTGGTGTCGCGATCGAGGCCCGGCTCGACAAGGGTCGCGGTGCAGTCGCCACGGTCCTCATCCAGTCCGGCACGCTCCACGTCGGTGACGCCATCGTGGCGGGCACGGCCTACGGCCGAGTCCGTGCGATGACGGACGAGAACGGGGTCGCGGTCAAGGCCGCGACGCCGAGCCGCCCGGTCCAGGTGCAGGGTCTGTCCTCGGTGCCCCGCGCCGGTGACACCTTCCTCGTCACCGAAGAGGACCGCACGGCGCGTCAGATCGCTGAGAAGCGTGAAGCCGCCGAGCGCAACGCCCTGCTGGCGAAGTCGCGCAAGCGCATCTCGCTCGAGGACTTCACCCGTGCGCTCGAAGAGGGCAAGGTCGAGTCGCTTAACCTCATCATCAAGGGTGACGTCTCCGGTGCCGTCGAGGCACTCGAGCAGTCGCTCCTGGACATCGAGGTCGACGACAGCGTCCAGCTCCGCATCCTGCACCGCGGTGTCGGTGCGATCACGGAGTCGGACATCGACCTCGCCACGATCGACAACGCCATCGTCATCGGCTTCAACGTCCGTCCGGACGTCAAGGCCCGTGAGCGTGCGGCGCGCGAAGGCATCGACGTGCGCTTCTACTCGGTCATCTACAACGCACTCGACGACATCGAGCAGTCCCTCAAGGGCATGCTCAAGCCCGAGTACGAAGAGGTCCAGTCGGGCGTCGCCGAGATCCGCGAGGTGTTCCGTTCCTCGAAGTTCGGCAACATCGCGGGTGTCATCGTCCGCTCCGGCACGATCACGCGCAACGCCAAGGCGCGCGTCATCCGCGAGGGTGTGGTGGTCGCCGATGGCCTGGCCATCGAGTCACTGCGTCGCTTCAAGGACGACGTGACCGAGGTCCGCACGGACTTCGAAGCCGGTATCGGTCTGGGCAAGTTCAACGACATCCAGATCGGCGACGAGGTCGAGACGACCGAACTCGTCGAGAAGCCGCGCGACTGATCGCGTGACTCCTCTGGGCCCCGGCCTCCCCGTGCGGGAGGCCGGGGCCCGACCCCTTTCCCACGCAGGACCACCGGCGGGAAGCGTCCCGCCACTGCCTCAGGAGGCACCCAATGGCCGATCCGCAGCGCGCACGCAAGATGGCGGACCGCATCAAGGAAGTCGTCGCACGTCGACTCGACAAGGGTCTGCGGGACCCGCGACTCGGGTTCGTCACGATCACCGACGTCCGTGTGACCGGTGACCTGCAGCACGCGTCGATCTTCTACACCGTGTACGGCACCGACGAGGAGCGTGCGGACTCCGCCGCGGCGCTGAAGGCCGCGACCGGCATGCTCCGGTCCGAGGTCGGCAAGAACATCACCGCCCGGCTCACGCCGTCGCTCGAGTTCATCGCCGACGCCCTGCCCGAGACCTCGGCGCACATGGAGGACCTACTCGTGCAGGCCCAGGTGCGTGACGAGCAGGTCCGGGCGGCCTCGGTCGGCGCGACGTACGCCGGCGACGCCGACCCGTACAAGCGCGACGAGGACGACGACGCCGACGACGCTGCCAGCACCGACAGCTCCGCCGAGCCGCGTTCCTAGATCCCGGGCAGCTGGTAGCCGCTCGCGTCGTCCCCGACGGCCAGTCCGTCACGCAGGAGCGACGCGAGCGCCCGGTCGCGCTGGTCGGCGTCCGGCCACACCGGTTCGATCTCGGACCGGGTGACCGGCACGTCGCTGGCGCGCAGCTCGGCCATGATCAGGCCGCGCACCTGGCGGTCACTGCCGGCGAACCTCGCCTGCCGCGGAGCCCGCGGCCCGTCGTGCTCCGGGTACCCGGCCGCACGCCACGCGCAGCGGTCCGCGATCGGGCACGCATCGCACGCGGGGGAGCGGGACACGCACACCAGCGCGCCGAGCTCCATCACGGCGGCGTTCGTGGCGGCGGCGTCGTCGCGGTCCGCCGGCAGCACGGACTCCATGAGCGGGAGGTCCTGCTTCGCCTTCGCCGGCCCGGGTTCGCCCTGGCCGAGGACCGCACGTGCGAGCACGCGGCGCACGTTGACGTCCACGACCGGGTGCCGGTCGCCGTACGCGAAGACCGCGACGGCGCGGGCGGTGTAGTCGCCGATGCCCGGCAGGGCGAGCAGGGCGTCGACGTCGCGGGGCACGACGTTGCCGTGGTCGTTCGCGATGGCGGTCGCCGCCGCGTGCAGCGCGAGCGCGCGTCGCGGGTAGCCGAGCCGGTCCCAGGCACGCACCGCCTCGGACGGGGGCGAGTCCGCGAGGTCGCGAGGCGTCGGCCACCGGGTGAGCCACGCCTCCAGTCGGGGGACCACGCGCGCGACCTGCGTCTGCTGCAGCATGATCTCGCTGACGAGCGTCCCCCACGCGGGGAAGCCGGGGCGGCGCCACGGCAGGTCCCGCGCCTGCTGCCGGAACCACGCGATCAGCGGTGTCGCGATGTCGGGCCGTTCCGGCGTGGCCGGCTCCTGCACACCGCGTCGCGCGGTCGGTTTGTCCACATCCGGTCTGGAGGCCCGACTCGCGTTCACCTCGACAGCCTACGGTGGACGCATGGCACGCTGGGCACCCGAAGAGACCGACACGATGGCTGCGATCGCTGCAGAGGCGATCGCGCAGGTCGGCACGAACCGCACCGTCATCGGCGTCGACGGGCAGGACGGCACCGACCTCGAGCGGGTCGCGGCCGCGCTCGTCACCGGTTTCGAGCAGCACGGGATCTCCGCGATGGCGGCCGCCGCGCCGTCCGCCGACCAGGACACGCTCCGATCCGACCTGGTGACGCCCTTCCGCACGACCGGAGCCGGTGACGGTGTCCTGATCGTGCACGGGCGGGGCATCCTGGCCCCCGGGGTCCGTACCCTGTGGCGCTGGTCGCTGTGGGTCGAGCAGGAGTCCGGCCGACTCGAGCGTCGTGCCGACGTGAAGATCGCGGCCTCCGCGGTGCTCGACGTCACCGATCCCGAGCACCCCCGCCGCGAGTGGAACGACGCCTGCTGACCGGCGCTGGTAATCTCGCCTGGTGCTCGAAACCGCGCCGGACGGCATCCTCCTCGTCGACAAACCGCAGGGGATCTCCAGCCACCGGGTGGTCTCCATCGCCCGTCGGCGCCTCGGCCTGAAGAAGGTCGGCCACGCCGGCACCCTCGACCCCATGGCCACCGGGCTGCTGCTGCTCGGCATCGGGCCGTCCACCCGGTTGCTCACGCACCTGGTAGGCCTCGACAAGACCTACACGGCGACCATCCGGCTCGGTGTCTCCACGGACTCCGACGACGCCGACGGCACGCCGACCGCTGCTGTCGGTGTGGCCGCTGCCGACGTATCGGACGACGCCGTCGAGACCGCCGTCGCAGCACAGCGGGGCGTGATCGACCAGGTCCCGTCCACGGTCAGCGCGATCAAGGTCGACGGGCGCCGCGCCTACGACCTGGCGCGCAAGGGCGAGGCGGTGGAGCTCAAGTCCCGCACGGTGACCGTCTCGCAGTTCGACGTCACGACGCGGAACGAGCGGACCGTCGCCGTCGACGGCACCGACGTCGCCGTGGTGGACCTGGACGTCGTCGTGACCTGTTCGTCGGGCACCTACGTCCGCGCGCTCGCCCGTGACGTCGGCGCGGCCCTCGGCACCGGGGCGCACCTCGTCGCCCTCCGTCGGACACGCGTCGGACCGTTCGACGTGCAGGACGCCATCGACCTCGAGGACGACGCCGTCGACGTCCGCGCCGCGCTCGCACGTCCGGCGGACATCGCCCGGCGACTCTTCTCGTCGGTGACGCTCGACGCAGCCTCGGCGAAGGACCTCACCGACGGCAAGCGCGTCGCGGCCGAGCACCCCGACTCGGACGGACCGGTGGCAGCGGTCACCGCGTCCGACGACCGGCTGGTCGGCCTCGTCTCCGTCCGCCGCGGACTGCTCCGGGTCATCACGAACTTCCCGACGCCCGGTGCGTCGTCCTCCTCGCAGACCGGAGCCCGCGCGTGATCGAGTGGTACATGTGGGTGCAGCTGGTGCTCGCCGTCGTGGTGGGGCTCTTCGCGGTCGTCGTGGGGTTCATCGGCTGGAAGCCGAACGACTACACCGTCGGCGCCCTCGTGCTCATCGAACTGCTGCTCCTGGTGCAGGGCGTCATCTCGATCGTGCTGCCGGCGACGGGCAGTCCGCCCGACGGCAACGCGCTCGAGTTCGGGGTGTACGCCGTTTCGGTGCTGCTCGTCCCGCCGGCCGCGGTCGTGTGGGCACTGATCGACCGCACGAAGTGGAGCACCGTGGTGCTCGGCGCCGGGGCCTTCACCGTCGCGGTGATGGTCTACCGGATGTACCAGATCTGGTTCGCGCTGAACTGACGCCGGAGGTCATGCGCGCAGCCGCGCGTCGGTAGAATCGGTGCAATGGCGACCAGATCCTCACTCGCGACCGGCATCGGCCGCGTCCTCATCGCCGTGTACGGCATCCTCGCGCTGGCGGCGACCGGACGCAGCGTCGTGCAGATCATCGAGAAGTTCTCGTTCGCACCGTTCGCGTACACCCTCAGTGCTGTCGCTGCCGTCGTCTACATCGTCGCGATGATCGCCCTCATCGTGCCCGGCCGGTTCTGGTACCGGGTCGCCTGCGTCACGATCGTGTTCGAGATGACCGGCGTGCTCGTCATCGGCACCCTGTCGCTGTTCGACCGCCAGCTGTTCCCCGACGACACCATCTGGTCGTACTACGGCTTGGGCTACGCCTTCGCGCCGCTCGTGCTGCCGATCGCCGGGCTCTGGTGGCTCCGCAAGCACCACCGCACCGCGGCCACCGATTCCTCGGCACCGGCTGCGTCCTCGTCCACCGCCCCGTTGAGCGAGTAGGAGCCACCGTGCAGTTCTACGAGGACACCGCCGACGTGGCGGAGGGGTTCGGCCCGAGCGCCGTCACCATCGGCAAGTTCGACGGCGTGCACGTCGGGCACCGAGCCGTCATCGCACACCTCGAGCGCGCCGCCCGCGAGCACGACCTCGTGGCCACCGTGGTCACGTTCGACCGCCACCCGCTCAACGTCATCGACCCGCCGCACGTCCCGCCGGCCCTGACGAGCACCGCGCAGCGCCGCGAACTGCTCGAGGACGCCGGGGTCGACGCCACCCTGCTGCTCCGGTTCGACCAGGAACTGCAGTCGAAGTCGCCCGAGGCGTTCGTGTCCGAGATCCTCGTCGACACCCTGCACGCCCGGCTCGTCTTCGTCGGCAGCGACTTCCGCTTCGGTGCGAAGGGCGCCGGTGACGTCGCGTTGCTGCGGACCCTGGGGGAGCAGCACGGCTTCACCGTCGAGCTCATCGACGACGTGGACCTCATCGACGACGTCCGACCCGACGGTGAGCGCCGGGTGTCCTCCACCTGGATCCGGGAGCTCCTGGGCCAGGGCCGCGTGGCCGAAGCCGCACGACTCCTCGGGCGGGAGCACGCCGTGCGGAGCGTCGTCGTGCACGGCAACCAGCGCGGCCGTGCGATGGGCTACCCCACAGCGAACCTCGACCCGGCGTGCGAGGGCTTCGTCCCCGCCGACGGTGTCTACGCCGCCCGGGTGCTGCACGACGGCACCGTCTACCCGGCGGCGGTGTCGGTCGGCAACAACCCGACGTTCGAGGGTGTGCCCGCGAAGCAGATCGAGGCGCACCTGCTCGACGTCGACATCGACCTGTACGGCGATCGGATCTCCGTGCTCTTCGTGTCGTACGTGCGCGGCATGGTCAAGTTCTCGTCGATGGACGAGCTCGCCGCGCAGATGCGGCAGGACGACCTGGACATCCGGCTGCTGCTCGGACTGCCCGCGCCGGTCTGACCTGCCGAGCACGCTGAAGCGGCCACCACGAACGACGCCCCCGTGACCATCGGTCACGGGGGCGTCGTTCGTGCTGCGGAGGCTCAGCCGCCCAGGGCGTCGAGCCAGATCTTGCGGGCGTCGAGGGCTTCCTGCGCGTCCTTGATCTTCCGGGCGTCACCGGTGGCCTGCGCCGCGGCGAGCTCGGACTGGAGCTTGCCGATCGCGTCTTCCAGCTGGCTCGCGAGGCCGTTCTGACGGGCCTTGCGCTCCGGGTTCGATTCCTTCCAGTGCGCGTCCTCGAGCCCACGGACGTGGTCCTCGATGGCACGCAGGCGGTCCTCGACCCGACGGACGTCACCGCGGGGGACCTTGCCGATCTCGTCCCAGCGGCGCTGGATGCCGGTGAGGGTCTTGCGAGCGGCGACCCGGTCGGTCGCCTGCAGGAGCGGCTCGGCCTCGGTCAGCAGGGCCTGCTTCGCCTCGAGGTTGGCGGAGAACTCTTCGTTCTCGGCTGCGCTCTCGGCGTGGCGCTGCTCGAACAGCACGTCTCCGGCGGCCTTGAAGCGTGCCCAGAGTGCGTCGTCGTGGCGCTTGCCGGCACGTCCGGCGTTCTTCCAGTCGTCGAGGAGCTGGCGGTAGTCCGGGATCGCGTCGGAACCGCGGGGCGCGAGGGCTTCGGCCTGCGCCACGAGCTCCTGCTTGCGGGTCCGGGCGTCACGGTGCTGTGCGTCCAGCTCGGAGTAGAAGGCACGACGGTGCTGGTCGACGGTGGACCGCGCTGCGCGGAACCGCTTCCACAGGTCGTTGGCCTCGTTCTTGGGGATCCGCGGCCCGTCGTGCTGGTGCTGCTGCCAGCGCGCGAACACGTCGTCGAGCTGCGCCGTGATCTGCTTCCACTGCGCGCGTGCGGGGTCCACCGCGGCGAGTGCCTCGGCTTCCTCGACCAGGGCGGTGCGGTGCGCCAGGGCGTCCTGCAGCGCCTGCTGCGCCTGTTCCGCCTGCTCCTTGGTGAGCGAGCCGAGCTGCTCGGTGAGCGCGCCCACGCGGGTCTCGAGCGACTTGATGTCACCCACCACGCGGGCGTCGGCGACCAAGGCGGTCAGGTGCTCGACCGTCCGGGCGACGTCGTTCGCCGACGCACCGCGCTGGACGCGCTGCTCGGCGATCTTCACCTGCCCCTCGAGGTCGGCGTACTTCCGCGCGAAGTAGGCGAGGGCTTCTTCGGGGGTGGCGTCCGGGTACTCACCGACAGCACGTTCGGTCTCTTCGTACCGGACGTACACGGTCCCGTTCTCGTCGACCCGCCCCCAGGTCGTTGCTTCGTCAGATCCCACAGGTCTCGCCTCGATCGTGGTCGTGCATCGCCGACGTCACCGTCGGCACGGTCAGGTCGTCAGCCTATTGCACGGACGGGCTCCGCCGCCCGACCGGTGCGACGGGTTGTGGACTACTTCTGCTCCGCGATGGTCGCGTCGGTGATCTTCGTCGCCACCTTCGGCTCGCCGGTGCCGTCGCTGCCGGGCGACGCGATGCCCTTCGCGGCGATCTTCGACTCGAGCTCGGACAGCCCGCTCGTGACCTTGCCGACGACCGTGTAGCCGCCCGTGGAGCCGTCGAGCGTGGTGTCCCCGTAGACGATGAAGAACTGCGTCGACTGCGAGTACGGGGAGTCCGACCGCGCGATCGCGATCGTGCCCTTCTCGTAGACGCCGTCCTCCGGCACGTTCTCGAGCGGGCCGTACTCGAAGCCGGCGTCGCCGGTGCCGTCGCCGTTCGCGGAGCCGCACTGCAGGAACTTCAGGCCGTCGCTGTCGGCGAGCCGGTGGCAGGTGGTGCCGTTGTAGAACTGCTCATGGATCAGCGAGATCTCGGCACTCGTGGCCTGCGGCGCCTTGGCACCGTCCAGCTCGATGCCGAGGTCGATGCTCTTGTTGAGCGTGAGCGTGCCGGTCCAGGTCGCGCCCTTCGCGATCGACTTGCTCGGCACGTCGCCGGTGTTGGCGGCCGTGGCGCGGGCCGACGGTGTGGCCGTCGACGACGCGGAGGCGCTCGGGGCCGGGGCGTCCGACCCCCGCGATCCGGCGAAGGCGAGCTGCGACCCGGTGGCGAGGGCCGCGACGAGGACGAGGGCACCGGCACCGATCAGGTTGTCCCGCACGCGGCGGCGTCGCTGCCGCTCGTGGAGGCCCTGGCGGGCCTGGTAGAGGCGGAGGCGCTCGCGCGCCTCTCGGTTGTCACGCGCTGGGTTCTTCGGTGCCACGGTGCTGGTCTGCCCTCTCGTCGCAGTGTGCAACGAGCGTAGCCGAACGGTCACCACCACCACCTGGCGGGAGGCGCGGCCTGCGTCGGTGGACCGGCCTACGATTGCAGGATGGCAGCGGATCGTTCGGGAATGCACGCGCCCACCACGGGGGGTCGGGCCGGTCTCGCGCAGGGTTCCGTCCCGCTCGCCGTCCGGATGCGCCCCACCAGCCTCGACGAGGTCGCCGGTCAGCAGCACCTGCTCGGCCGGGGTTCGCCCCTGGTGCAGCTCGCCACCGGCACGCGTGAGAACCCCGGCGGGGTCTCCGTGATCCTGTGGGGCCCACCCGGTACCGGCAAGACCACGCTGGCGCAGGCCATCGCACGGCAGTCCGGTCGCGAGTTCGTCGAGCTCTCCGCCGTGACCGCCGGCGTGAAGGACGTGCGCGAGGTCATGGAGAAGGCGCTGACCCACCGCGACCTGTACGGATCGACCACGGTGCTGTTCCTCGACGAGATCCACCGGTTCAGCAAGGCCCAGCAGGACGCCCTGCTGCCCGGCGTCGAGAACGGGTGGGTCATCCTGATCGCCGCCACCACCGAGAACCCGTCGTTCTCGGTCATCTCGCCCCTGCTGTCCCGCTCGCTGCTCCTGACGCTCAAACCGCTCACCGATCCCGACCTCGGCATGCTCGTCGACCGTGCGGTGGAGGACCCCCGCGGCCTCGGCGGTGCCGTCGTCCTCGGTGACGAAGCCCGCAGCGCGATCATCCGCCTCGCGTCCGGCGACGCCCGACGTGCCCTGACCGCGCTCGAGGCTGCGGCGGCGTCGGCCACCGCCGCACAGGACGAGGACGACGACACCGTGCCCGTCGTCGACGCCGACACCGTCGCGGCCGCGGTCGACCGGGCCCTGCTGCGCTACGACCGACAGGGTGACGAGCACTACGACGTCATCAGCGCCTTCATCAAGTCGGTGCGGGGGAGCGACGTCGACGCAGCCTTGCACTACCTCGCCCGGATGATCGAGGCCGGCGAGGACTCCCGGTTCATCGCGCGGCGGATCATCATCTCCGCGTCCGAGGACATCGGCATGGCCGACCCGCAAGCGCTGCCCATCGCGGTCGCCGCGGCCCAGGCCGTGCAGCTCATCGGGATGCCCGAGGGGCGGATCCCGCTGGCCGAGGCCGTCGTCTACCTGGCGACGGCGCCGAAGTCGAACGCCGCCTACAACGGCATCAACCAGGCGATGGCCGACGTCAAGGCGGGGCGCATGGGCACGGTCCCGATGCACCTGCGCGACGCGCACTACGCCGGGGCGAAGCGCCTCGGGCACGGCAAGGGGTACGTCTACTCCCACGACGCCGAGCACGGGGTCGCCGAGCAGCAGTACCTGCCGGACGCACTCGAGGGCACCGAGTACTACACGCCGACGGCCAACGGCTACGAGCGCGAGGTCGGGCCGCGGCTCGAACGACTCCGGAAGATCACACGCGGCCAGTAGCGTCGGTGCTTCTGCGCTCGCCCCGATGCTGCTAGCATTGCCGGGCCTACGTCCTGGTCCTCGAGCACGGCTGCGTCGAGGACAGAGTGCCACTCCGGTGGTACGGGGGCAGAGGTTCGGACTGTAGCCGTCCGATCCCACAGGCTCATCCCTCTGGATCCCGTCGTCGGGGCCACCGGCACTCGCGTGCCCGGCCTCCGGCGAGTATTCAGTTCGAACAGAGAAAAGGACCCTGTGTCTACCAAGTCACGTACCCGCAGCAAGACCCGCCTGTCGCGCGCACTCGGCATCCCGCTGACGCCGAAGGCCGCCCGTTACCTCGAGAAGCGCCCCTACGGGCCCGGTGAGCACGGCCGTACGCGCCGTCGTGCGGACAGCGACTACGCCGTCCGCCTCCGTGAGAAGCAGCGTCTGCGCGCCCAGTACGGCATCCGCGAGAAGCAGCTCCGCATCGTCTTCGAAGAGGCTCGCAAGACGAAGGGCCTGACCGGTGAGAACCTGGTCGAGCTCCTCGAGCAGCGCCTCGACGCCCTCGTGGTCCGTGCCGGCTTCGCCCGCACCACCGCGCAGGCCCGTCAGCTGATCGTGCACCGCCACATCCTGGTCGACGGCAAGCTCGTCGACCGCCCCTCCTTCCGCGTCAAGGAGGGCCAGCTGATCCACGTCAAGGCGAAGTCCGAGTCGATGGAGCCCTTCCAGGTCGCCGCTGCCGGTGGCCACCAGGAAGTCCTCCCGAAGGTCCCGGGCTACCTCGAGGTCGAGATCGAGAAGCTCCAGGCCCGCCTCGTGCGTCGCCCGAAGCGCGCCGAGGTCCCCGTGACCTGTGAAGTGCAGCTCGTCGTCGAGTACTACGCAGCTCGCTGATCCACTGATCACACCCGAACGGCGGGTCGTCCTCTCGAGGGCGACCCGCCGTTCGGCGTTCCGGCACCGGCGACTAAGCTTGTCCGGGCATGCACCGCCCGGGTGCACAGAGGGAGAGGCACCGTGAAGCAGCTGTTCTTCGTCGCCGTCGGCATCGTCATCGGGTTCGCCGTCGCACACCGGGTCGCCCAGACCTCCGGTGGCGCCCGGCTCTTCGCCGAGGTGAACGCCAAGACGAAGGCCTTCACGGGTGCCGTCGCGGACGGCTACCGGTCGCGCGAGGCCGAGCTCCGTACCGACGTCTGAGCGCTCCGACCGAGCAGCCTCGACCCTCCTCCACCCACGACCTGAACCCAGGAAGCACCATGCAGACCGCAGAGATCCGCCGCCGTTGGCTCCAGTACTTCGGTGACCGCGGCCACACCGTCGTCCCGTCCGCGTCCCTCGTCTCCGACGACCCGTCGCTCCTCTTCACGGTCGCCGGCATGGTGCCGTTCATCCCGTACCTGACCGGTCTCATCCCGGCGCCGTTCCCGCGGGCGACGAGCGTGCAGAAGTGCATCCGCACGAACGACATCGAAGAGGTCGGCAAGACCCCTCGCCACGGCACGTTCTTCCAGATGAACGGCAACTTCTCGTTCGGCGACTACTTCAAGGAGCAGGCGATCCAGTTCGCCTGGGAGTTCCTGACCAACCCGGAGACCGACGGCGGACTCGGCTTCTCGCCCGACGACCTCTGGGTCACCGTCTACGAAGAGGACGACGAGGCGATCGGCTTCTGGAAGCAGCACTCCTCGCTGCCCGACGAGCGGATCCAGCGCCTCGGCAAGGACACCAACTACTGGTCGACCGGACAGCCCGGACCGGCGGGTCCCTGCTCGGAGATCTTCTTCGACCGTGGCCCCGAGTACGGCATCGACGGCGGCCCGGCGACGGACGATGACCGGTACGTCGAGATCTGGAACCTCGTCTTCATGCAGTACCAGATCGCCGACGTGCGGTCGAAGTACGACTTCGAGATCACCGGCGAGCTGCCGAACAAGAACATCGACACCGGCATGGGGCTCGAGCGTGTCGCCTTCATCAAGCAGGGCGTCGACAACATGTACGAGATCGACCAGGTGCGCCCGGTGCTCGACCGCGCGGCCGAGATCTCCGGCCGACGCTACGGCGCCGTGCACGAGGACGACGTGCGGATGCGCGTCATCGCCGACCACGTCCGTTCCTCGCTGATGCTCATCGCCGACGGCGTGAGCCCGTCGAACGAGGGCCGCGGGTACATCCTCCGTCGTCTGCTCCGTCGCACGGTCCGCGCGATGCGCCTGCTCGGTGTCGAGGCGCCCACGTTCCCCGAGCTCTTCCCGGCGTCCCGCGACGCCATGCGCGACGCCTACCCCGAGGTGGCGTCCGACTACGACCGGATCTCCCGCATCGCCTACGCGGAAGAAGAGACCTTCCTCCGCACCCTGGCGCAGGGCACGACCATCCTCGACGTCGCCGTCGAGCGTGCGAAGCAGGACGGCGCCCCGTCGATCGGCGGCGACACGGCGTTCCTGCTGCACGACACCTTCGGGTTCCCCATCGACCTGACGATGGAGATGGCCGAGGAAGCCGGGGTCCACGTCGACCGCACCGCGTTCGAGACCCTGATGTCCGAGCAGCGTGCCCGGGCGAAGGCCGACGCGAAGAGCAAGAAGACCGCGATCGCCGACCTGAGCGTGTACAGCGCGTTCCGGGCCAAGGGCGAGACGACGTTCCTCGGCTACGACGCGCTCGAGGCCGAGACGCGCGTGCTCGGCATCATCGTCGGCGGTGTGAGCGTCGACCGTGCGGTCGCCGGTGACATCGCCGAGGTGATCCTCGGCGAGACCTCGCTGTACGCCGAGTCGGGCGGCCAGGACGCCGACCAGGGCTCGATCGTCGGCAACGGGTTCGACCTCGAGGTCCTCGACGTCCAGCGACCGGTCTCCGGGCTGTGGAGCCACACCGTGCAGGTCCGCTCCGGTGAGGTCGGCGTCGGTGACGCCGCGAGCACCGTCGTCGACGCGGAGTACCGCCGCGGTGCGACTCAGGCGCACTCCGCGACGCACCTGGTGAACGCGGCCCTCCGCGACATCCTCGGGCCGGAGGCGCTGCAGGCCGGTTCGTACAACAAGTCCGGCTACATGCGCCTCGACTTCTCGTGGTCGCAGCCGGTCTCGCTCGAGACGCGCTCCGAGATCGAGGAGGTCGTGAACACCGCGATCCGCACCGACCTCGAGGTCTCCACGCGCATCCTGCCCATCGACGAGGCGAAGGCCCTCGGGGCGCAGGCCCTGTTCGGTGAGAAGTACGGCGCCGAGGTCCGCATGGTCGACATCGGCGGCCCGTGGTCCCGCGAGCTCTGCGGTGGCACGCACGTCGCCTCGAGTGCGCAGATCGGGCTCGTCAACCTGGTGGGGGAGTCGAGCGTCGGTTCGACGAACCGCCGCGTCGAGGCACTGGTCGGGCTCGAGGGGTTCCGCGACCTCGCCGTCGAGCGCACGATCGTGTCGCAGCTCTCCAGCGCGCTCAAGGCTCCCCGTGCCGACCTGCCGGCCCGCGTCCAGAACCTGATGGAGGACCTCCGGTCCGCCCAGAAGAAGCTCGCCGAGTACGAGTCGGCGAACCTGCAGCAGCGCGTGCCCGCCATCGCCCGGAACGCCACCACCGTCGGTGCCACCACCGTGGTCGCCGAGACGATCGACGGGCTGCAGTCCGGTGACGACCTGCGCTCGCTCGCCACCGGCGTCCGGGGCCAGCTCGGTGACGGCGCGGCCGTCGTCGTGCTCGGTGCCGTCGTGGGCGGCAAGCCGATCGTGATCGTCGCGACGAACGACGCCGCCCGTGCTGCGGGCGTGCAGGCGGGCCCCCTCGCGAAGGAGGCCGCCGGCGTGCTCGGTGGCGGTGGCGGCGGCAAGCCGGACCTGGCGCAGGGCGGCGGGACCGACGCAGCAGCGCTCCCCGCGGCGCTGCGTGCCGTGACCGCACGGCTCGCGGGCTGACCGTGGGCATCCGGTCCGGGCGGCGGCTCGGCGTGGACGTCGGACGCGCCCGGATCGGGGTCGCCGTGTGCGACCGCGACGGCCTGCTGGCGACGCCGGTCGAGACCGTCCTTCGTGACGACTCGAAGGACCTCCGGCGCATCCTGGAGCTCGCCGACGAGTACGACGTGCTCGAGGTCGTCGTCGGGCTGCCGCTGTCGATGTCAGGTGGGGACACGGCCTCCACCGAGGACGCCCGCGTGTTCGCCGCCCGGATCGCGGCGCGTCGACAGGTGCGCCTGGTCGACGAACGACTGTCGACCGTGACCGCCCAGCGAGGGCTGCACCAGGCCGGCAAGAACACGAAGAAGTCCCGGGCCGTGATCGACCAAGCAGCCGCTGTTATCATTCTGCAACACGCGCTCGACCACGAGCGCAGTGCCGGTGCCCCTCCGGGCACCACGCTTCCCTGACAGGGCTGCCCGGTACCGCACATGGGTGCTCTCGTCGTCAGCTGTGAGGACGACGGTGCCCAGGTGGAGTTCCCGACCGAGAGACCGAGGACGTTGGCAGACGATCTGGACTGGAACGCGATCATCGCGCCCGGCAACGACGCCGAGCGGCGGAAGGCGACTTCCGACCGCACGACAGGCACCGATGACCGCGACGACGCTGGTCAGGTGACCCCACCGCCGGCGCCTCCGATGTCCCGACGCGAAGCCCGCGCCCTCGAGGCCGAGCGGGCCCGCGTGGCACCGACCGACGAGCCGTCGGCCGCCGAACGGACCACCGAGGCCCCGCCAGCCGCACGCGACGAACGCCCGGCGTCCCCCGCCGACGCACCGATCGCCACCCGCCCCGAAGACCTGCACCCCGAGGTCGCCGCACTGCTGACCGGCGAGCTGCCGACCGAGCCCGCGGTGACCGCCGCGGCCGGCGGGTCCGGCGCCGACGGGACGGACGACGGTGACGCGACCGGCGGCGGTGGTGCTGCGGGAGGCGGCGGACGCGGGGGACGAGGCGGCGGAGGACGCGCCTCCAGGCCGCCCCGCGAGCCACGGCCGAAGCGCCGGCGCGGACCGCTCGTCGCGGGGCTCGTCATCGTCGCGGTCGTGCTCGCTGCCGGCGTCGGGGCGTACACGTTCGCCGCACCCAAGATCCAGCAGCTCATCGCGGCGATCAGCGGCGCGCAGGAGCCCGACGACTACACGGGCAACGGCACCTCGAAGGTGACCATCACGATCAAGCAGGGCGACATCGGCGAGAACGTCGCCGCGACGCTGCAGCGCAGCGGCGTCGTCAAGGACTCGAAGGTGTTCTACAAGCTCCTGCTGGCCTCGCCGGACGTGCAGTTCCAGCCCGGTTCGTACGCGCTGAAGAAGCAGATGAGCTCGAAGTCCGCGCTGGCGGCCCTGCAGGACAAGGACAACCGCGTCCAGGCGTCGATCATCATCCCGGAGGGCACGGCACTCGCCGACATCAAGGCCGGGATGGTCTCGAAGGCCGGTCTGACCGAGAAGCAGGTCGACGCGGCCGCGAAGGACCTGTCGGCCTACGACCTGCCGTCCGGCGTCACGACGCTCGAGGGCTGGCTCTTCCCCGCGACCTACCCGATCAACCCGGGCTGGACCGCCGAGCAGTACTTCAAGTCGATGGTCGACACCATGAAGGAGCACCTGTCCGCCGCCGGCGTCAAGGAGGCCGACCAGGAGCGCACCATCGTCTTCGCGTCGCTGGTGCAGAAGGAAGCCGGCCTCGCGGCCGACTACCCCAAGGTCGCCCGGGTGTTCCAGAACCGCCTCGACCAGGGGATGAAGCTGCAGTCCGACGCCACGGTCGCGTACGGCACGGGCAACACGCACACCGTGACGACCACGGACGCCGAGCGTGCGGACGCCTCGAACGAGTACAACACCTACGTGCACGAGGGGCTCCCGCCCGCACCGATCTCCAACCCGGGTGACATCGCGATCAAGGCCGTGACGAACGAGGCCCCGGGCAAGTGGCTGTACTTCGTGACGGTCGACCTGGAGTCGGGCAAGACCGTCTTCTCGGACACCTACGACCAGCACCTGGTGGCGGTCGAGCAGTTCCAGGCGTGGCTGCGGGCGCACCCCGACTACCAGTAGGCGACGACGTCGCACGGACGATCGCTGTGGGAGGATTGCGGCATGCTTCGTTGGTTGACTGCTGGTGAGTCCCACGGACCCGAACTGATCGCCATGCTCGAGGGCCTGCCCGCGGGTGTCCCGGTGTCGTTCGAGTCCATCCGTGCCGATCTCGCGCGCCGCAAGCTCGGCTACGGCCGTGGCTCGCGGATGAAGTTCGAGCAGGACGAGCTGCACGTGTCCGGCGGCGTCCGGCACGGCTACTCGCTCGGCAGCCCCATCGCGATCCGCATCGGCAACACCGAGTGGCCGAAGTGGGTCGAGGTCATGAACCCCGAGCCGATCGAGTCCACCGAGATGTCCCGCGGGCGGAGCGCGCCGCTCACCCGACCGCGTCCGGGCCACGCTGACCTGGTCGGCATGCAGAAGTACGGCTTCGACGAGGCGCGCCCGATCCTGGAGCGGGCGAGTGCCCGCGAGACCGCCGCACGCGTGGCGCTCGGTGCCGTCGCCAAGTCGTTCCTGGCCGAACTCGGCATCCGCTCGGTGGCGCACACCCTGCAGGTCGGGACCGTCCGGGTCCCCGACGGCACGGACCTGCCGCTGCCCGACGACGTGGACCGCCTCGACGAGGACCAGCTGCGGTGCTTCGACGCCGAGACCTCCGCACGCATGGTCACCGAGGTCGAGGCCGCGAAGAAGGACGGCGACACCCTGGGCGGCGTCGTCGAGGTGCTGTTCTACGGCGTCCCGCCGGGCCTCGGCTCGCACGTGCACTGGGACCGCCGGCTCGATGCCCGCCTCGCCGCGGCGATCATGGGGATCCAGGCCATCAAGGGGGTCGAGGTCGGTGACGGCTTCGCGACCGCCGGCCGCCGGGGCTCCGCCGCGCACGACGAGCTGTACCGCGAGGACGGCGAGATCTACCGCACGAGCGACCGCGCCGGTGGGACCGAGGGCGGGATGTCCACGGGCACCGTGCTGCGCGTCCGCGCCGGGATGAAGCCGATCGCGACCATCCCGCACGCCCTGCACACGGTGGACGTCGTCTCCGGTGAGGACGCCTCGGCGCACCACCAGCGCTCGGACGTCTGCGCCGTGCCCGCTGCCGGTGTCGTCGCCGAAGCGATGGTGGCCCTGGTGCTCGCCGACGCGGTGCTCGAGAAGTTCGGCGGCGACAACGTCGTCGAGACGAAGCGCAACCTCGACGCCTACCTCGCGGCGATCCCGGAGACCCTGCGCACGCGCCGGACCGAGCCGTCGGCGACGTCGACCGACCTGTGAGCACCGACGTCCGACGCGCCGACGCGCCCGTGGTCGTGATCGGCCCGATGGGCGCCGGCAAGTCGAGCGTCGGCAAGCGGGTGGCGAAGGCCCTCGGCGTCCCGTTCACGGACACCGACCGGGTCATCGTGCGCGAGCACGGGCCGATCCCCGGGATCTTCGCCGACCGCGGCGAGCCGGCGTTCCGCGCGCTCGAGGCCCAGGCGGTCCGGGCGGCGCTGGCCACCGGCGGCGTCATCGCCGTGGGCGGGGGAGCCGTCACCCACGCGGACACGCGGCAGGCCCTGAGCGGCGCGCGCATCGTCCTGCTCACCGTGTCGCCCGAGGCCGTCGCCGACCGGATCGCCGGGTCCGACCGGCCCCTGCTGGCGAACGGCGGGATCGACGCCTGGCAGACGATCATGGACGAGCGGGCGGCCACCTACGCCGAACTCGCGCACGTCGTGGTCGACACGTCCCGCCGCCCGATGTCCCGCGTGGTCGACGAGGTCGTCACGTGGCTGCGCAGCGACGCCGGCACCACCGCCGCGCCCGGCAGCACGACCAGCAGCACCACCAGCACCGAAGGAGCACCGTGACCGAGTCGACCCTGCCCGCCGGGACCACCGAGATCCGGGTCGGCGGTGACGACGGCTACACGGTGGCCGTCGGCACGGACCTGCTCGGCGCCCTGCCCGCGATCCTGGGCCCGCGTGTCGCCAAGGTCCTCATCGTGCACTCGCCGACGCTCGGTGCCCGGGCGAACGAGCTCCGCGCGCTCCTGGTCGAGGCCGGGCTCGAAGCCCTGATCGCCGAGGTCCCCGACGCCGAGGGTGCCAAGCGCGTCGAGGTCGCCGCGTTCTGCTGGCAGATCATGGGGCAGGCCGACTTCACCCGCACCGACGCGGTGATCGGCCTCGGTGGCGGTGCGGTCACCGACCTGGCCGGCTTCGTCGCCGCGACCTGGCTGCGCGGTGTGCCGTACGTGGCCGTCCCGACCAGCGTGCTCGGCATGGTGGACGCCAGCGTCGGCGGGAAGACGGGCATCAACACGAACGAGGGCAAGAACCTGGTCGGTGCCTTCTACGCCCCGCGTGCCGTCGTCGTGGACCTCGACCTCGCTCGCACGCTGCCGCGCAACGAGATCCTGACCGGCTTCGCGGAGATCGTGAAGGCCGGGTTCATCGCCGTGCCCGAGATCCTGGACATCATCGAGGCCGACGTCGACCGGGTGACCGACCCGACGACGCCGGAGTTCCGCCGGGTCGTCGAGCTCGCCATCGCGCTCAAGGCCGAGGTCGTCTCGGACGACTTCACGGAGCAGGGCCGCCGCGAGATCCTGAACTACGGGCACACCCTCGGGCACGCGATCGAGCACGCCGAGCGGTACCAGTGGCGCCACGGCGCAGCGGTGTCGGTCGGCATGGTGTTCGCCGCCGAGCTCGCCCGACTGACCGGCCACCTGGACGACGCCACGGTCGATCGGCACCGGGCGATCCTCGAGTCGCTCGACCTGCCGACCTCGTACGGCGTGGGGCGCTGGCAGGGGCTGCTCGCCACCATGCGTCGTGACAAGAAGGCCCGTGCCGGCATGCTGCGGTTCATCATCCTGGACGGCGTCGGCAAGCCCGTCGTGCTCGAGGGCCCCGAGGACCACCTGCTCTTCACTGCCTACCAGGAGGTCGGCGTCTAGCCACGCCGGTCAGCGCAGGACCCGTCGCATCCTGCGCCACCACCAGGTGACACGCGTCGAGACGGTGACCACGCCGGTGCGCTGGGATTCCCGCCATTCGTCGACGGTGGCGCCGTGGTCCCAGGCGAAGAGGATGTCGTCGTCCTCGTCGAGGTCGGGCGCGTCGGGGAGCGGTCGCAGGATCGACATCAGTCGGGGGCCCTTCGTTCGTCGTCGTCAAGTGCCTGGTCGGCGCTGGCTCGCCTGCGGAGCGCTCGGCTCGCGAGTCGGCGATCGGCCTTCGACCACCACGGTACGGTCTCCAGGTCTCGGAGCACCGTTGTCGAAATGTCGTATGTGCTCGAGCACGAGTGTCTCGCTCCAGGACCGCGCCCCGCGCCGGGCCCGCGCCGGCCTGTGGAAGCCGCACCGGGCCTCCTGGCTGTGGAGGAGGATGGGACGACGCGACGGACCGCGCCACCCGCACGCTGCGGACCCAGCACCGGGGAGCAGACTGGCGGGCGTGCCCACCCCACCCCGACTGAGCGACCTCTCCGGACCGCGCGACGCCGACACCGGCACCCTGCGCTCCCGTGGTCGCCGCTTCACCGAACTACTCTCGATCGCCCGCCGCCACCACCTGGTGCCGTTCCGTCGTCTCGACTTCTCGCACGACCCGGCAACGTCGGACCTGCGTCGCGACCAAGCCGAGCACCTGCGCCGGGCGCTCGAGGAAGCCGGTGGCGGGTTCGTGAAGATGGGCCAGCTGCTCTCCACCCGCGACGACCTGCTGCCCGAGGAGTGGACCGAGGGACTCGCCCACCTGCAGCGGAACGTCACGGCGGCACCGGCGGACGAGGTCCGTGCGCTCCTCGAGCAGGAGCTCGGCGCCCCGGTCGACCAGGTCTTCGCGACCTTCGACCCGGTGCCCGTCGCAGCGGCGTCCATCGCGCAGGTGCACCGCGCCCGGCTGCCCGACGGCACCGCGGTCGCCGTGAAGGTGCAGCGGCCGGGGATCGACGCCGCGGTGCGCCGCGACGTCGACATCGCACTGCGGGTCGTCCGGTTCATGGCCCGGTGGTCGACCGAGGCGCGGCAGGTCGGCGTGCAGGACATCGCCGGCCAGTACGCGGACGACCTGATCCGGCAGGTCGACTTCGTCTCCGAGCTCCGGAACCTCACCGCGCTGCGTGCGGCCCAGGCCCGCAGCGCGCGTCCGGACGAGGTCCGGTTCCCGGACCCCTACCCGGACCTGTCCGGCCGGCGTGTGCTGGTGATGGAGTTCCTGGAGGGCGACACGCTCAGCGCGATCCGCGCCGAGCGTACCGAGCGCGACCTCGACGCGCCGATGCGCGCCATCCTCCGCGCCTTCCTGCGCCAGGTCGTCTTCGACGGCCTGTACCACGCGGACCTGCACCCGGGGAACGTCCTGGTGCTGCCCGATGGTCGGCCCGCGTTGATCGACTTCGGATCGGTCGGGAGGCTCGACCCGGGTCTCCGGGACACGGTCCAGGACCTGTTGGCCGCCTACCTGCAGGACGACACGTCGCGGATCGCCGATGCGGTCCTGCGGATGGCACCCGTGCGCGATGCGCACGACGAGCCCGACTTCCGTCGGGACATCGCCCGCTTCGTCGCGGACGAGCTCGGCCCGGGTGCGCGCATCGGCGTCGACACCGTGGACGACGCGGTCGAGGTCTTCGGGCGCTACCGGCTGAAGCCGCCGCCGGACTTCGTCGCCGCGGCACGCGCCCTGGCCATCTTCGAGGGGACGCTCCGCACACTCGCACCGTCGTTCGACCTGCTCGAGGAGTCCCGCGGACTCGCCCGGGAGCAGATCACCGACCAGCTCCGGCCGGGCAAGCTCCGCGACCTGGCGGCGAAGGAGCTGCTCGGCGTCGTGTCGGCTGCCCGTCGCCTGCCCCGCCGGGTGGACCGCATCGGCGAGGCGATCGAGACCGGCCGGTTCACGGTGAACATCCGGCTCTTCGCGGACAGCCGCGACCGGCAGCTCGTGTCCGGGATGATCCGGCGCATCCTGCTCGTGCTGCTCGGTGCGGGGGCGGGGATCCTGGCGATCGTCTACCTGTCCTTGCCGGCACGACCGACGGCGGCCCTGTCCACGGGGGTCGCGGGCGGGTTGCTCGGGGGAGCGGCGGTGGTGCTGCTCGGCTGGGCGGCGATCGACGCCTGGCTCGCCCGACGGCGACGCTGAGCCCGGGCCGGGCGCCCGCCCGGGCCCGGCGCCCGCCCGGGACCGGCGCGTCCGGCACGCACGCGCACCGCTCGGGTCGCCGGGCGGGCGTCCGCTACACTCGTCCGGGGCCGTCCGCGGCCCGAGGACACTTCACAACACGACCGAACGGGACACCGACGACTCATGGCCAGTACCACAGACATCAAGAACGGCGCCGTTCTCATCATCGACGGCCAGCTGTGGTCGGTCGTCGAGTTCCAGCACGTCAAGCCGGGCAAGGGCGGCGCGTTCGTCCGCACGAAGCTCAAGAACGTCGTCTCCGGCAAGGTCGTCGACCGCACGTTCAACGCCGGCGCGAAGATCGACACCGCCGTCGTCGACCGTCGTGACTACCAGTTCCTCTACGAGGACGGCGACTCCTACGTGTTCATGGACACCGACACGTACGACCAGATCCCGGTCTCCGCGACCGTGGTCGGCGACGCCAAGAACTACCTGCTCGAGTCCGCGATGGTCACCATCGCGATGAACGAGGGCAACCCGCTGTACGTCGAGCTCCCGACGTCGATCGTCACCGAGGTCGAGACCGAGCCCGGCCTGCAGGGCGACCGCTCCTCCGGCGGCACCAAGGACGCGACCATCATCGCGACCGGCCACCGCATCCAGGTCCCGCTGTACCTGGAGAGCGGCACCCTGGTGAAGATCGACACGCGCGACGGCAGCTTCCTCGGCCGCGTCAACTCCTAGGCGCTGACCGTATGAGTGCTCGTTCGAAGGCCCGCAAGCGCGCCCTCGACATGCTGTACGTCGCCGAGGTGCGCGAGCTGCCGATCGCGGACGTGCTCGCCACCGAGACGGTCCGGCACCTGGACCAGCCGGAGCGTGCCTCCAGCTGGGACTACGCCCGCCAGATCGTCACCGGTGTCGACGACGCCCGTCACGAGATCGACTCCGTCATCGTCGACCACGCCCAGGGCTGGTCGATCGCCCGGATGCCGGTCCTCGACCGCTGCATCCTGCGGATGGCCGTCTGGGAGCTCCGGTTCAACCCGGAGGTGCCCGACGCCGTCGCCATCGCCGAGGCGGTCGAGCTCGCGCAGTCGCTGTCCACCGAGGACTCCGCCGGCTTCGTCAACGGCGTGCTCGGGGCCGTCGCCGGCGGTCGTGCACCGTCCGGTCGGACGGTCGCAGGAGACCAGGAGTCCCGGTAGGGTTGACCACGTCAGCATCCTTTAATGCCGTCCAGTGAGGCGGGGAAGGGGGTCGACGTGGGAACCAGAACGGTCCTGCAACAGCCCGACATCACGCGTGCCCTGACACGCATCGCGCACGAGATCCTCGAAGCCAACCACGGGGGCTCGGACCTCGTGCTCCTCGGCATCCCGACCCGCGGCGCCGTCCTGGCGGAACGCCTCGGCCGGATCCTGGCCGGCATCGAGCCGGAGTGGTCCTCGGCCGCCGGTGGCATCGGGACGGAGCGTGTCGGCACGCTCGACGTCACCATGCACCGCGACGACCTCGGCCACGGCATCGGCCGTGCGCCGCACCGGACGGTGATCCCCGCCGGCGGCATCGACGGCAAGGTCGTCGTGCTCGTCGACGACGTGCTGTACTCCGGTCGCACCGTCCGCGCCGCGCTCGACGCGCTGCAGGGCATCGGTCGGCCGCGTGCCGTCCGGCTCGCCGTGCTCGTCGACCGCGGCCACCGCGAGCTGCCGATCCGTGCCGACCACGTGGGCAAGAACCTGCCGACGGCGTCCGACGAGCGGGTCACGCTGCACCTGGCCGAGACCGACGGCGACGACACCGTGTTCATCGAGCAGGGGGTGGCGTGATGCGGCACCTGCTCTCGACTGCCGACCTGTCCCGCGACCAGGCCGTCCACATCCTCGACGTGGCCGAGGAGATGGCCGAAGTCAACACGCGCGAGGTCCGGAAACTCCCGGCCCTGCGCGGCAAGACCGTGGTGAACCTGTTCTTCGAGGACTCCACGCGCACGCGCATCTCGTTCGAGGCCGCCGCGAAGCGCCTGTCCGCCGACGTCCTGAACTTCGCTGCGAAGGGCTCGAGCGTCTCGAAGGGCGAATCCCTGAAGGACACCGTCCAGACCCTCGGCGCGATGGGCATCGACGGCATCGTCATGCGCCACGGTGCTTCGGGCGCCCCGCGGGTGCTCGCCGACGCCGACTGGATCGACGTGCCAGTGGTCAACGCCGGTGACGGAACCCACGAACACCCGACGCAGGCGCTGCTCGACGCCTTCACCATGCGCCGCCGCCTGCACGGCGCCGGCTCGCGCGGCCAGGGCCTCGACGGCGTGCGCGTCCTGATCATCGGCGACGTGCTGCACAGCCGGGTCGCCCGGTCGAACGCCTGGCTGCTCCGCACCCTCGGCGCGAGCGTGACCTTCGCCGCGCCGCCGACCCTGCTGCCCGCCACCCCGACCCCGTTCGGCGCCGCGGTGCACCACGACCTCGACACGGCCCTCGCCGAGGCCCCGGACGTCGTCATGACGCTCCGCATCCAGCAGGAGCGCATGAACGACGCCTTCTTCCCGAACCCGCGCGAGTACACGCGGCACTGGGGCCTGACGGCGGCGCGCTTCGGGCGGCTGTCCGAGCGCACGCTCATCATGCACCCCGGTCCGATGAACCGCGGGCTCGAGATCGCCGGCGTCGCCGCCGACGACCCCCGTTCGACCGTCGTCGAGCAGGTCGAGAACGGCGTCTCGGTCCGGATGGCCGTTCTCTACCTCGCCCTGACGGGCAGTGCCGGCACCGGCACCGACGCGAAGGAGTCCGCCGCATGACCGCTCACCTGATCCGTGGCGCGCAGCTGGTCGACGGCTCGCGTGCCGACATCCGCCTGGAGGCCGGGCGCATCACCGCGGTCGGGTCCGGTCTCGACACGGCCGGCGCCACCACCGTGGACGCGGACGGCCTCATCGCCCTGCCCGGTCTCGTGGACCTCCACACGCACCTGCGCGAGCCCGGTCACGAGGAGTCCGAGACGGTCCTCACCGGCTCGCGTGCCGCGGCCGCCGGTGGCTTCACCGCCGTGAACGCCATGGCCAACTCGAGCCCCGTCGCCGACACCGCCGGGGTCGTCGAACAGGTCCAGGCCCTCGGCGACGACGCGGGCTACGTGACGGTCCGCCCGATCGGCGCCGTGTCACAGGGGCTGCAGGGCACGCACCTGTCCGAGATCGGCGCGATGGCGACCTCGCGGGCGAAGGTCCGGGTGTTCTCGGACGACGGCTCCTGCGTGGCCGACCCGCTGCTCATGCGCCGCGCACTCGAGTACATCAAGGGCTTCGGCGGGGTGCTCGCGCAGCACGCCCAGGAGCCCCGGCTGACCATCGGCGCGCAGATGAACGAGGGCCGGCTGTCCTCGGAGCTCGGCCTCGCCGGGTGGCCCGCTGTCGCGGAAGAGGCGATCATCGCCCGCGACGTCCTGCTCGCCGACCACGTCGGAGCACGTCTGCACGTCTGCCACGTCTCGACGGCCGGCAGCGTCGGGGTGATCCGGTGGGCGAAGTCCCGCGGCATCGACGTCACGGCCGAGGTCACCCCGCACCACCTCGTGCTCACCGAGGACCTCATCGCCGGCCACGACGGTGCGCCCGGCTACGACGCCCGCTACAAGGTGAACCCGCCGCTCCGCGCCCGCGAGGACGTCGAGGCGCTCCGCGCGGCCCTGGCCGACGGCACCATCGACATCGTCGCGACCGACCACGCGCCGCACACCGCCGAGGCGAAGTGCTGCGAGTGGCCCGCCGCCGCGAACGGCATGGTCGGCCTCGAATCGGCACTGAGCGTGGTGCAGTCCGCCGTGGTCGACGACGGGCGGCTCGACTGGGCCGACGTCGCCCGGGTGCTGTCCGAGGCGCCGGCGCGGATCGGCCAGGTCGAGGGGCACGGGCAGCGCATCGCCGTGGGAGCACCCGCCGAGATCACGCTCTACGACCCGTCGGCCAGCCGCGAGTTCGCGGTCACCGACCTCGCCGGCCAGTCGCAGAACTCGCCGTACCTCGGCATGACCCTTCCGGGCCGGGTCGTCGCGACCTTCCACCAGGGGTACGCGACGGTGCTCGACGGCCGGGTCGTCGACGCGGACACGATCGCGGCGCACGCCGCGGCGCTCCGGACAGGGGCGCGCGCATGAGCGGCGACGCGCAGCGCTGGCTCCTCGGCGCAGTGATCCTGCTCGCGGTCGCCGCCCTGTTCGTCGCGATGGCGCGCACCTGGCGGACGCGGACCAGGAAGCAGGCGGAAGCCGTGCCTCCAGTCCGCGTGCCGGCCGACCTGGCACCGGCGGTCGGGTCGTGGGACGGGTTCACCGTCGCGACGACCCGCGCCGACCAGCCGTTGGAACGCATCACCGCAGGCGGCCTCGGGTTCCGCGGCCGCGGCGGAGTGACGGTCCACGCGACCGGCGTGGTGATGCGCCTCGCCGGTACCGACGACCGCTGGATCACGCGCGACGCGGTCCGCGGCGCCGACCGATCCACGTGGGCCATCGACCGAGTGGTCGAACCCGGGGGACTGGTCCGTCTGCGATGGACGGCGACCGGCGCCGCAGGTGCGACGGACCTGGACACCTACTTCCGGTTCCCGGAGGGCGACGCAGCCGCGCTGCACGCCCTGCAGGGACTGACCGAGACCGGGCCGCAGGCGACTGCGGCCGATGCTCCGCGAATCGCGGGCGAAGGGAAGAAAGCATGACACGCGAACGGGCCGTCCTGGTCCTCGAAGACGGCACCCGGTACGACGGCTGGGCCTACGGCGCCCGTGGGCGCACGCTCGGCGAGGTGGTCTTCGCGACCGGCATGACCGGCTACCAGGAGACGCTGACCGACCCCTCCTACGCCGGACAGATCGTGGTGCAGACCGCGCCGCACATCGGCAACACCGGGGTGAACGACGAGGACCCCGAGTCCCGTCGCATCTGGGTCGCCGGGTACGTGGTGCGCGACCCCAGCCGCGTGGTGTCGAACCACCGCGCGAACGCGACGCTCGACGACCACCTGGTGCGCGACGGCATCGTCGGCATCTCCGGCATCGACACCCGCGCACTCACCCGCCGCATCCGTGACGCCGGCGCCATGAAGGGCGGCGTCTTCAGCGGTGCGGACGCGGCGCTGTCGGAGTCGGAGCAGCTGGACGCCGTGCGGTCGCAGGCCACCATGGCGGGCGCGAGCTTCTCGTCGCTGGTGTCCACCCCGGAGACGTACGTGGTGCCGGCCGAGGGTGAGCAGATCGGCACCCTGGCCGTGCTCGACCTCGGCGTGAAGGCCTCGACCACCCGGTACCTCGCCGCCCGCGGCTTCGAGGTGCACGTGGTGCCGCAGGACATCTCCGCTGCGGAGCTGGAAGCCCTCGCACCGGACGCCCTGTTCTACTCGAACGGCCCCGGTGACCCCGCCGCCTCGGACGCGCAGGTCGAACTGCTGCAGGGCAGCCTGCGCACCGGCCGGCCGTTCTTCGGCATCTGCTTCGGCAACCAGCTGCTCGGCCGTGCCCTCGGCTTCGGCACCTACAAGCTGCCCTTCGGCCACCGCGGCATCAACCAGCCGGTGCTCGACACGACCACGGGCAAGGTCGAGATCACGAGCCAGAACCACGGCTTCGCGGTCGACGCGCCCCTCGGCGAGGTCCTCGAGTCCCCGGCCGGGTTCGGTCGGGTCGAGGTCTCGCACTACTCGCTGAACGACGACGTGGTCGAGGGCCTCCGCGCGCTCGACGTGCCGGCGTTCAGCGTGCAGTACCACCCCGAGGCCGCCGCCGGACCGCACGACAGCATGTACCTCTTCGACCGGTTCGCGGACATGGTGCGCGAGCGTCGCGACGGGGAGCCGCTCGACGCGGCCACCGCCGACGCCACGACCCCCGCAGCAGACATCACCGCCGACGCCACACGTGCCGCCGACCCGGCCGCAGCAGACATCACCAAGGAAGCGAACTGATGCCCAAGCGCGCAGACATCAACTCCGTCCTCGTCATCGGCTCCGGCCCGATCGTCATCGGTCAGGCCGCCGAGTTCGACTACTCCGGCACCCAGGCGTGCCGCGTCCTCCGTGCCGAGGGCGTCCGGGTCATCCTGGTCAACCCGAACCCGGCGACGATCATGACCGACCCCGACTTCGCCGACGCGACCTACATCGAGCCGATCACGAACGCGTCGCTCGAGGAGATCATCCGCATCGAGAAGCCGGACGCCGTCCTGCCGACCCTCGGCGGCCAGACGGCCCTGAACGCGGCCATCGCGCTCGACGAGGCCGGCATCCTCGACAAGCACGGCGTCGAGCTCATCGGCGCCAAGGTCGAGGCGATCCAGCGCGGCGAGGACCGCCAGCTCTTCAAGGAGCTCGTCCTCGAGTCCGGTGCTGACGTCGCCCGCAGCCACATCGCGCACACGTTGGAGGAAGCGAAGGAGTTCGCGAAGGACCTCGGGTACCCGCTGGTCGTCCGCCCGTCCTTCACCATGGGCGGCCTCGGCTCGGGCTTCGCCTACAACGAGGCCGAACTCGTCCGCTTCGTCGGCGACGGGCTGCAGTCCAGCCCGACGACCGAGGTCCTGCTCGAGGAGTCCATCCTCGGCTGGAAGGAGTACGAGCTCGAGCTGATGCGCGACAACTACGACAACACCGTCGTCATCTGCTCCATCGAGAACGTCGACCCGGTCGGTGTCCACACCGGTGACTCGATCACGGTCGCCCCCGCGCTGACCCTGACCGACCGCGAGTACCAGAACATGCGGAACATCGGCATCGACATCATCCGTCGCGTCGGCGTCGACACCGGTGGCTGCAACATCCAGTTCGCCGTCGACCCGTCCAACGGCCGCGTCATCGTCATCGAGATGAACCCCCGCGTGTCCCGCTCGTCCGCCCTCGCGTCGAAGGCCACGGGCTTCCCGATCGCCAAGATCGCCGCGAAGCTCGCCATCGGCTACCGGCTCGACGAGATCGAGAACGACATCACGAAGGTCACCCCGGCGAGCTTCGAGCCGACCCTCGACTACGTGGTCGTGAAGACCCCGCGGTTCGCGTTCGAGAAGTTCCCGGCCGCCGACGCCACCCTCACCACGACGATGAAGAGCGTCGGCGAGGCGATGGCCATCGGCCGGAACTACGCCACCGCACTGCAGAAGTCGCTGCGCTCGCTCGAGAAGCGCGGGTCGAGCTTCCACTGGGACACCCCGGCGTCCGAGCTCGACAAGGACGCCCTGCTGGCGAAGTCGTCGATCCCGACCGACGGTCGCATCGTGACGGTCCAGCAGGCCCTGGTCGCGGGTGCCACCGCGGACGAGGTCTTCGAGGCCACCAAGATCGACCCCTGGTTCATCGACCAGATCGTGCTCATCAACGAGGTCGCGGACGAGGTCCGGGCCGCCGAGACCCTCGACGCGGACACGATGCGCTGGGCGAAGGAGCACGGCTTCAGCGACACCCAGATCGCGAGCCTGCGCAGCACGGACGCGGCACCGGTCTCCGAGCAGCAGGTCCGTGACGAGCGGCACGCCCAGGGCATCCGACCGGTCTTCAAGACCGTCGACACCTGCGCCGGTGAGTTCCCCGCCCTGACGCCGTACCACTACTCGTCGTACGACACCGAGACCGAGATCACGCCCAGCGACCGCAAGAAGGTCGTCATCCTCGGCTCCGGCCCGAACCGCATCGGACAGGGCGTCGAGTTCGACTACTCCTGCGTGCACGCGTCCTTCGCGCTGAGCGCCGCCGGGTTCGAGACGATCATGATCAACTGCAACCCCGAGACCGTCTCGACCGACTACGACACCTCGGACCGCCTGTACTTCGAGCCCCTGACCGCCGAGGACGTCCTCGAGGTCATCGAGGCCGAGGCGGCGTCCGGCGAACTCGTCGGTGTCGTCGTGCAGCTCGGTGGCCAGACCGCCCTGGGTCTGGCGAAGCCGCTCGAGGCCGCGGGCATCCCGATCCTCGGCACCAGCCCCACCGCGATCGACTCGGCCGAGGAGCGCGGGCAGTTCTCCGCCATCCTCGACGCCGCCGGCCTGCTCGCACCGCGGAACGGCACCGCCCACGACCTGGCGAGCGCGACCACGGTGGCCGAGGAGATCGGGTACCCCGTCCTCGTCCGCCCGTCGTTCGTGCTCGGCGGCCGCGGCATGGAGATCCTGTACGACTCCCCGTCGCTGGCGGACTACTTCGACCGGATGGCCGACCAGGCGATCATCGGCCCGGAGCTCCCGCTGCTGGTCGACCGGTTCCTGGACGACGCCGTGGAGATCGACGTCGACGCGCTCTTCGACGGCGAGCGGCTCTACATCGGCGGCATCATGGAGCACCTCGAAGAGGCCGGCATCCACTCCGGCGACTCGGCCTGCACCCTGCCCCCGGTCGGCCTCGGCCGCGCGGAGATCCAGGGCGTCGTCGACGCGACCGAGAAGATCGCCCGCGGCATCGGCGTGCAGGGCCTGCTCAACGTCCAGTTCGCCATCGGCGCCGGCGTGCTCTACGTCCTCGAGGCGAACCCGCGCGCCAGCCGCACCGTGCCCTTCGTCTCGAAGGCGCTCGGCATCCCGCTGGCCAAGGCCGCGTCCCGCATCATGACCGGCACCACGGTCGCCGAGCTCGTCGCCGAGGGCATGCTGCCCGAGCGTGACGGGGCGTTCGTGCCCGCCCAGTCGCCCGTCGCCGTGAAGGAGGCCGTGCTGCCCTTCCGTCGCTTCCGCACCCGCGAGGGCCAGGTCGTCGACTCGGTGCTCAGCCCCGAGATGCGCTCCACCGGCGAGGTCATGGGCATCGACCGCGACTTCCCGCGGGCGTTCCTCAAGTCGCAGGACGCCGCGTACGGCGGCCTGCCGACCAGCGGCACGGTCTTCGTGAGCGTCGCCGACACCGACAAGCGCGCGATCGTGCTGCCGGTGCACCGCCTGCAGCAGCTCGGCTTCACGATCATCGCGACCGAGGGCACGGCGGAGATCCTCCGCCGCAACGGCATCGAGGTCGGGATCGTCGGCAAGTACAGCCAGGGCGGCGAGAGCGTCGTCGACCTGCTCGCCAGGGGCGAGGTCGACATCGTCATCAACACGCCGTCGGGTGCCGCCGGTCGTGCGGACGGGTACGAGATCCGCGCGGCCACGGTCGCGGCGGACAAGCCGCTGTTCACGACGATCGCGCAGATCGGGGCGGCCGTCGCGGCGATCGAGACGATCGGTTCGCCGCTCAACGTCCGCAGCCTGCAGGACTACGCGCTCGAGCGCGCGACCTGGTGACGGCTGCCAGCATGGCAACGACCCGGTCGGGAGGCCCGACCTCCTTCGGCGACCGCCTCGCGTCCGCCATGGGGAAGCGTTCACCGCTCTGCGTCGGCATCGACCCCCACGCCGCCACCCTGGCGGCGTGGGGGCTCGCCCGCGACGAGCAGGGCCTGACGGCGTTCGGCGCGACCCTGGTCGACGCGGCCGCCGGCCGCGCGGCGATCGTGAAGCCGCAGGTCGCCTTCTTCGAGGCGGCGGGGGTCGCGGGCTACCGTGCGCTCGACGCGACGATCCGCCGGGCGCGCGATGCGGGCCTCCTGGTCGTCGCCGACGTGAAGCGGGGCGACATCGGGACCACCGGTGACGACTACGCGCTGGCGTGGCTGGACCGCGACGGGCCGTTCGCGGCCGACGCGATGACGGTGTCGCCGTACCTCGGGTACGGCTCGCTCCGGGGCACGATCGACGTCGCGCGCCGGAACGGTGCCGGCGTCTTCGTACTCGCGGCGACGAGCAACCCCGAGGCCCGTGTGCTGCAGACCGCGGTGGTCGCGGAAGGACCGCGTACCGGCCGGACGGTCGCGGCCGGTATCGTCTTGGACGTGGCAGACGACAACCGGTCCGTGGGCGATCAGGCCCTCGGCGACGTCGGGCTCGTGCTCGGCGCGACCCTTCACCTCGACGACTTCGGCATCGACGCGGACGCGATCGGCACCGCGCCGGTCCTCGCACCGGGCTTCGGTGCCCAGGGCGCCCGCATCGAGGACCTCCGTGCGCTGTACGGCGCGCGCGCCGAGCAGGTGCTCGTGAGCGAGTCGCGCGGCCTGCTGACCGACGGGCCGGACGGCGTCGCGGCGCTCGTCACCGAGCGCGCCGACCGCATCCGCACCGCACTGGCGGCGGCAGCGTGACCGACGAGCACGAGGGCCTGCCCGCGCACCGGACCCCGCCAGAGGTGGACCGGGTCGCCGCGGCGAAGGCCGCCGTCGCCGCGCGACGCGCCCGGGCCGCGGTGAAGGCCGCGATCGCGTCGGGGGAGCGCTCGGCACTCGACGTCGCCCGTGCCGCGTGGGACGACTCGCTGGTCGAGACGACCTCGGCGGAACGCTCGCTGCGGGTCCGTGACCTGCTCGTCAGCCTGCCGGGGATCGGCCCCGCACGAGCCGAGGCGATCATGGGGACCCTGCGGATCGCCCCCTCGAAGCGCCTCGGTGGCCTGGGGACCCGGCAGCGGACCGCCCTGGCGGACTGGCTCGCCGCCCGCGGTCGCAAGCGTGGCGCCTCGAAGCTCGTCGTGCTTGCCGGACCCACCGCGGTCGGCAAGGGCACGGTCAGCGCGCACATCCGACAGCACTACCCGGACGTCAACCTCAGCGTCTCCGCCACCACCCGGAAGCCGCGCCCCGGCGAGGTCGACGGCGTGCACTACTACTTCGTGGACGACGACGAGTTCGACCGCATGATCCGCGACCGCGAGCTGCTCGAGTGGGCGACCGTCCACAACTCGTACCGGTACGGCACCCCGCGCCCGCCGATCGACCGCGCGCTCGACGCCGGCGAGAAGGTCATGCTGGAGATCGACCTGCAGGGGGCCCGGCAGGTCCGCGACGCCATGCCCGAGGCGGTGCTCGTGTTCCTGCTGCCCCCGACGTGGGAGGAACTGGTGCGCCGGCTCATCGGCCGCGGCACCGAATCCGCGGAGGAACAGGCGCGTCGTCTCGAGACCGCGAAGGTCGAGCTGGCCGCGCAGGACGAGTTCGACGTGCGGATCGTGAACTCCGATGTCGGCACCGCGGCACGTGAGGTCGTAGACTTGTTCTCTGCGCCCTGACGGGTGCACTGACTTCGAGGAGACACCATGGCCAACCCCCAGGGCATCATCGACCCGCCCATCGACGACCTGCTCAGCAAGGTCGAGTCGAAGTACGCGCTCGTCATCTTCGCGTCGAAGCGCGCCCGCCAGATCAACGACTACTACGCCGACCTGCACGAGGGCTCGCTCTTCGACAACGTCGGACCGCTCGTCGACTCGACGATCGACGACAAGCCGCTGTCCGTCGCGCTCCACGAGATCAACGAGGACAAGCTCACCGTCACCAAGCAGCAGCAGCCCACCGACTGATCCCGGTGACTGCAGCTGCTCTCCGCCTCTTCACGTCCGAGTCGGTGACCGAGGGGCACCCCGACAAGATCTGCGACCAGATCTCGGACAGCATCCTCGACGCACTGCTGATGGTCGACCCGAACGCGCGCGTCGCCGTCGAGACGATGGTGACCACCGGGCTCGTGCACGTCGCCGGCGAGGTCACGACCTCCGGCTACGTCGAGATCCCCAAGCTCGTCCGTGACGTCATCACCGGCATCGGCTACAACTCGTCGGACGTCTCGTTCGACGGTGCCACCTGCGGTGTCGAGGTCTCGATCGGCGCGCAGTCGCCCGACATCGCGCAGGGTGTGGACGAGTCGCTCGACTCCCGCACCGGTGCGGTCGACCCGCTCGACCGTCAGGGCGCCGGCGACCAGGGCATCATGTTCGGCTTCGCGACGAACGAGACCCCCGAGTACATGCCGGTCGCGATCTGGCTGGCGCACCGGCTGGCCGAGCGCCTCGCCGCGGTCCGCAAGTCGGGCGAGCTGTCGTTCCTGCGTCCGGACGGCAAGACCCAGGTCACCATCGGGTACGACGGCGTCGTGCCGAAGACCGTCGAGACCGTCGTGCTCTCCACACAGCACTCGCCAAGCGTCACGCTCGACGAGCTCACCGCGGCGATCACCGAGCACGTGATCCGTCCGGTCCTCGACCTGGTCGACCTCGACTCGTCGCACGTCGAGGTCATCGTGAACCCGACCGGTCGCTTCGAGATCGGCGGCCCCCAGGGCGACGCCGGGCTCACCGGCCGCAAGGTGATCGTCGACACCTACGGCGGGGCCTCCCGTCACGGTGGCGGCGCGTTCAGCGGCAAGGACCCGTCGAAGGTCGACCGTTCGGCGGCGTACGCGCTGCGCTGGGTCGCCAAGAACGCGGTCGCCGCGGGGCTGGCCGACCGGCTCGAGGTGCAGGTCGCCTACGCGATCGGCCGTGCGAAGCCCGTCGGGCTGTACGTTGAGACCTTCGGCACCGGACACGTCGACGACGCCACGATCGAGGCCGCCATCCGCCAGGTCTTCGACCTGCGTCCGGCCGCGATCATCCGCGACCTCGACCTGCTCCGACCGATCTACGCGCAGACCGCGACCTACGGCCACTTCGGCCGCGAGCTCCCCGGGTTCACGTGGGAGCAGCTCGACCGTGTCGAGGAACTCCGCGCCGCCGCAGGACTCGTCGCCGCGACCGTCTGAAGCACCGCGTGACCACCGTCGCGCGCGTCGTCCTCGACTCGCCGCTCCCGCAGTTGGACCGTCTGTTCGACTACCGGGTGCCGGCCGAGCTCGAGGACGACTGCGTCGCGGGGGTGCGCGTCAAGGTGCCGCTGCGCACCGGCGCCCGGATGTCCGACGGCTACGTGGTCGAGATCGTCACCGAGGGTGAGTACCCGGGGGAACTCAGCCAGATCGAGGCCGTGCTGTCCCCGGTGCCCGTCCTCGCGCCGGAGATCTGGACCCTCGCGCGCGCCGTCGCCGACCGGGCCGCGGGTGTCGCCTCCGACGTCCTGCGCCTCGCCGTGCCCCCGCGGCAGGTGCGCGCCGAGAAGGCCTGGCTCGCCCGGGACACCGCGTGGTCGCCGCGGCCGGTGACCGCCCCGCCCGTCACCGGCTACGCCGACGGCGTCCTGGAGGCCGTGGTGACGGAGCACGGACGCGCCGCGGTCGCCGCCGTGCCCCAGCCCGTGGCGACGGGCGACGCGGACGCGCCGGTCTGGGTCCCGGGGTGGGCCGCGACGCTCGCCCAGGCTGCGGCGCACACCCTGGTGGCCGAGCAGTCCGCGGTGATCGCCGTGCCGGACTTCCGCGACGTCATCGACCTCGAGCGTGCCCTGCTCGCCGTGCTGCCACCGGAGCGGGTGGTGCGCTTCGACGCCAAGCAGACGAACGGGCAGCGCGCGAAGGCACTGCTGCAGGCCCGCACCCACGCGGTGGTCGCGATCGGCAACCGCACGGCGATGTACGCGCCGGCGACCGAGCTCGGTCTGATCGCCATGTGGGACGACGGCGACGCCTCGTTCATCGAGCAGCGGGCGCCCTACGTGCACACGCGCGACGTCGCCCTGGTGCGGGCCGCCCAGTCCGGTGCCGCGCTGCTGTTCGTCGCGCACGCGCGCAGCACCGACGTGCAGCGACTGGTCGAGTTGCACTGGCTGCAGGACGTCGTGCCGTACCGCGTGAAGACCCCGAAGGTCATCCCCACCGTGCAGCAGACCGGGGCCGAGGGGTTCGCCGCACAGGCGCGCATCCCGAGTTCCGCCTGGCGTGCCGCGCGCGAGGCCAGCCAGCACGGTGCCGTCCTGGTGCAGGTCGCGAGCCCGGGCTTCGGTACGGGGCTGGTCTGCGCCGAGTGCGGCGAACGCGCGCACTGCCGGGTCTGCGGCGGGCCGCTCGGCAGCCCGCACCGCGGCGCCACGCCCCAGTGCCGGTTCTGCGGCGCCCTGGCCGTCGGGTTCCGCTGCCCGACGTGCGGCAACGGCACCGTGAAGCCGGTCGGCCAGGGGGCACAGCGCACCGCGGAGGAGCTCGGGCGGGCGTTCCCCGGCACCCGGATCATCGTCGCGGACGGCTCCCGCCCGCTCGACGAGGTCCCCGCCAAGCCATCGGTCGTCGTCGCCACCCGTGGGGCCGAGCCGTCGGTGCCGGGCGGGTACGCCTGCGTGCTGCTGCTCGACGGCGAGAAGATGCTCGCCCGCGAAGGGCTGCGGGTGCAGGAGGACGTGCTGCGCTTCTGGACGAACGCCGCCGCGAAGTCGGCCCCCGGTGCCGAGGTGTACCTGGTCGGGATCGGTGGGCGGCTGGCGTCGGCGATGGCCTTGTGGCGGCTCGACGGTCCCGCGCACGACGAGCTCACCGACCGCCGCGAACTCCACTTCCCGCCGGCGGTGCGGGTGGCGACGATGACCGGCACCGACGAGGCCGTCACCGCTGCGGTCGAGGCCCTCGGCGACGCTGTCGTCGGTCCGGTGCTCGGCCCGGTCCCGGTCGAGGACGACACGTTGCCGGGCACGGTCCGGGCCATCGTGCGGTTCCCGTACGCGCACGGGGCCGAGGTCGCCGCGACGCTCAAGGCCGAGGTGATCCGGCGCTCGTCGACCCGGCGGGTGCTCAAGGGTGGCAACCGACGACGGGCCGCTCCGACGCTGCGGGTGCGATTGGACGACGCGGAGCCGTTCTCCGAGGTCTGACCGCGCGTGGCCCCGTGCGGGTGCGGCTGTGTGGGCACGACGCAGAACGACACCGCCGACGTCGTGCGACGTCGGCGGTGTCGTTCGGGTCTGCCGCTGTGCGGCGACCGGCTGGTGCGGGTCGGTCAGACGTCGGCGGGCCGGCGACGCTCGCGCGGCAGCACGACGCCGAGGGCGACCATGCCGATGGCGAGCACGAGGTGCAGCCAGTTGTCGGCGTTGTTCAGCGGGACGAAGTTCGCACCCGAGCTGTGGCCGGCGGTGAACAGGCCGTAGATCCACAGCACGAAGTAGACGATCCCGCCGATCACCAGGTACATCCGCGACCCGGAGGCTCGGTTCGCGGCGAGCAGTCCGACGACGCCGAACAGCAGGTGGACGATGTTGTGCAGCACGGACACCTGGAAGATGCCGAGCAGCATGCCCATCGACTCGTGTCCGGCCCCGGCCAGGTCGCCGGTCGTGATGCCGGGGACGAACCCGGCGATCCCGACGAGCAGGAACACGATGCCGACCACGAGGGCGGCCTTCTGGACGGATGAACCGGCGTAGCGGTTGGTGGCGGTGGTGACGTCGCTCATGGTGTCTCCTGATCTCAGCGCGGTTGCGCGGGGTTGGTGGGCACGCCGTGGGACGGCGGGTTGATCGTCGGACCGGCGGTGGCCGGCGTGACGGCCGCGGGTGCCGCGGCCCCCGCAGACGTCTCGGGGAGGTGCTCCGGCACGGAACCGGTCGGCTCCGCACCGCCGTCCAGGGCTTCGATCCGGTGACGGATCCGCTCCAGCACCGGCAACCGTGCGCCGTGGGCGTTCTCGTGGTCGAGCAGCACCTCGAGCTGTTCGCGGTCGAGGGCCGTCAGGTGCTCGGTCAGGTTGCCGAGCGGGACGTGGTCGAAGTCCGGGATGGGCAGGTCTCGGTCGGTCATGGTGCTCCTTCCGTCGATGCAGCCAGAACGTACGCAGCCCACGCTCTGCTGGTGCACAGGCAGTGCCGAGCGCCGCGTGCTCCGGACAGGCGGTCGGGGTCGGGTGGGCCCGTCGGCGTGGGAGGATCGAACCCATGCGTCTCGTCGTCGCCGGCAGCCCCGCTGCGGCCGTCCCCACCCTCCGCCGTCTGGCGGCGTCCGACCACGAGATCGTCGCGGTGCTCACGCGGCCGGCCACCCCGCAGGGCCGCAAGCGCGTCCTCACGCCGACCCCGGTGGCCGTCGTCGCCGCGGAGCTCGGCCTGCCGGTCATCGAGGCCTCGCGTGTCGACGACGCCGTCACCGCCCGGATCGCGGACCTCGACGTCGACCTCGGCGTGATCGTCGCCTACGGCGCACTGCTCCGCCGCCCGGCGCTCGACGCCCCGCGGCACGGGTGGATCAACCTGCACTTCTCCGACCTGCCGGCGTACCGCGGTGCGGCTCCCGTGCAGCGTGCGGTGATGGCCGGCGACACCCGGACCGCCGCCACGGTCTTCCAGCTGGTCGAGGCGCTCGACGCCGGCCCGGTCTACGCCGCCCTGCCCTTCGAGATCGACCCCGAGGCGACTTCGGGTGAGGTCCTCGCCGCGATGGCCGAGGTCGGCGCTGACGTGGTGGCGGACGTCGTGGACGCCATTGCCGCCGGCACCGCCGTCGCGACCGAGCAGTCCGGCGAGCCCACGCTCGCCCCGAAGCTCACGATCGACGACGGCCGCATCGACTTCGCCGCGCCCGCCGCCGCCGTGCACGCGCGGATGCGCGGGGTCACGCCCGAGCCCGGCGCGTACGCCCACCTGGGCGAGACCCGCGTGAAGCTGCTCCGCAGCACGCTCCGGCCAGGAGGCACGCAGGACCCCGCCCCGTCGCTCGCGCCGGGTGCGCTCGCACTCCACGGCGGTCGGCTGCTGGTCGGGACCGCCGACACCCCGCTGGTGCTGCTCGAGGTGCAGCCGGCGGGCAAGAAGGCGATGGACGCCGCCGCCTGGGCCCGTGGCCTCGGCGAACTGGACGGGAAGGTCCTCGCATGAGCCCCCAGACGAAGCCCAAGGGTGCCCGCCGCGGCCCGCGTCCGGCCAGTGCCCGCCGCGTGGCGTTCGACGTGCTCCGCGCCGTGCAGGTCGACGACGCCTACGCGAACCTGCTGCTGCCGACGCGCATCCGCCGCGCCGGGCTCACCGCCCGCGACGCCGGGTTCGCGACCGAGCTCACCTACGGGTCGATCCGGATGCTCGGCCGCTACGACGTCATCATCGCGCTGGCCTCCGGTCGCCGGGCCGAGAACATCGAGGCGGACGTCCTCGACGTGATGCGCCTCGGTGCGCACCAGCTGCTCGCCATGCGCACGCCGACGCACGCCGCCGTCGACGCCACGGTCGAGCTCGCCCGCGAGGTCGGTGCCCGTCGCGCCACCGGGTTCGTGAACGCCGTGATGCGCAAGATCGCCGCCCGCACCGATCAGGAGTGGGACGCCCTGATCACCGAGGGCCGTGCCGGGGACGCCCTGCTCGCCACCCGCTGGTCGCACCCCGTCTGGGTCGTCTCGGCGCTCCGCGACGCCCTGGCCGCCGAACGCTCCCGCGACGAGCTCGCCGCCCTGCTCGCCGCTGACAACGCCGCACCCCGGGTGCAGCTCGCGGCCCTGCCCGGACTCGCCACCGACGAGGACATCGCCACGGCGACCGCCCGCACTTCCCCAGACGACGACACCGACGCCGCGTTCGCCGACGCGACCGGTGCGGTCGACGTGCCCGCGGCCCTGGTGCCCGCGGACGACGAACCGGAGGCCGACGGCGCGACCGGCGCCGTGCCTCCCGTCCGGGCCGACGAGCCCGTCGTACAGGCGGACGCCGCGCCGGTGTCGCCCGTCGGCATCCGTGGCATCAGCGGCGACCCGGCGCGCGTGCCGGGCGTCGCCGCCGGACACCTGCGCGTGCAGGACGAGGGGTCGCAGCTCGCCGCGCTGGCGCTGAGCCGCTCGTCGGACGTGCGCGCGGGGGAGCGGTGGCTCGACATGTGCGCCGGGCCCGGCGGCAAGGCCGCGCTGCTCGCCGCCGAGGCGCAGCAGGGCGGGGCGACCCTGGTCGCCAACGAGCTCGTGCCCGCCCGGGCCGGACTCGTGCGGAACGCCCTCGGCGTGTTCGGCGACCACGTGCGGGTCGTCGAGGGTGACGCCCGTCGGTACGGACGCGACGGCACCGGGATGACCTTCGACCGCATCCTGCTCGACGCCCCGTGCACCGGGCTCGGCGCGCTGCGTCGCCGACCGGAGGCCCGCTGGCGGAAGCTCCCCGAGGACGTCGAGGAGCTCGCTGCCCTGCAGACCGAACTGCTCGACGCCGCCGTCCGGGTGCTGGCACCGGGCGGGACGCTGGCGTACGTGACCTGCTCGCCGCACCTGGCCGAGACCCGCGGGCAGGTCGACGCGCTGATGGGGCGGCACGGCGACCGGCTCGAACAGCTCGACACCGCCGCGATCGTCCGGGGTGTCGCCGCACGCGACCCCGAGATCGCGGACGGCGCCACGGCGCAGCTGTGGCCGCACCGCATCGGGACGGACGCGATGTTCATCGCGCTGTTCCGTCGCGTCGACTGACCACCCCGCCGACCGGGATCGGGCTCAGCGCGACCGTCGGTAGGCACTGCCGTCGCACGTGTGCACGGCCGTGTCGTCGAACAAGGTGCGCAGGTTGTACGCGGCGCAATCCCGGAAGGTACCGATGCTGATCCACCGCGCCGAGCGGCGTAGCTCGCCCTTGGATGGGCCGTCCGAACCGATGCCGGCGCGGTGGACCGTCCAGGCGATGTCCTGCGCCTCGGCGTCGAGGTAGCGCATCACCGACTCGTTGTCCGCGTGCTGTCCGATGTACTCCCGCGCGAGCGTCGACCGGACGAGGCGGAGCACGGGCGCGAGCCGCTTGCCGGGAGGCGCACTCAGCCCACCGGCCTGGTAGAGCAGCCGCCGGGTGCCGCTCCGGCGCATGGCCGGCACGAGCGTGCGGACGAACGCGGTGTTGACCGGTCGCTCGCGCTGCGCGGCGACGTCCCCGAGCATCACGACCACGCCCGTCACGCCCTCGAGCAGCGCGTCGAGGTCGAGGCCGTCGGTGACCGAGCCCTGCACGACCTGCAGGTCGTCGTGCTGGACCGCCAGCTTCGACGGTGTCCGGACGACGGCGCGGACACGGTGTCCGGCATCGAGTGCGAGCCGGGTGAAGTGCTGGCCGGTCTGTCCGGTCGCGCCGAACACGAGCAGGTGCTGTCGAGGTGTCATCCACCCAATCTAGGCAATGACTAGAAAATAGGCAATGCCTAGTACCGCGATAGGCTCTCCCCATGCCGGAGCGTTCCTTCCACCACGGGAACCTGCGGGCCGTGCTGCTCGACGAGGCCGTCCAGGTCCTGCGCGAGGACGGCATCGACGGGTTGTCCCTCCGTGACCTGGCGCGGCGCGCCGGGGTCAGCCACGGTGCGCCGCGGAGCCACTTCGTCGACCGCCAGGCACTCCTCGACGCCCTCGCCGTGCTCGGTTTCGAGCGACTGACCACCGCGGTGCGCCGGGCCCTCTCCGGCTCGGGCGACCTCGACGACCGGTTCCGTCGGGTCGCCATGGCGTACGTCGACTTCGCCATCGACGACGCGGCGCTCATGGACCTCATGTTCCAGGCGTCGACGGCCGGCCGGTCCGGCCCCGTGCAGACCGCCGCCGAATCGCTGTTCGCCGTGCTCGACGGCGCGCTCGGAGCGTCCGCGCCGGAGCCCGGCGAGGACGCCCGGACCACCTTCAAGCTCCTGTTCGCCGCGACCATGCAGGGGATCGCGGGCCTCGTCGTGTCGCGCCGGATCGACCGCCCGCAGGGCGAGCGGCTGGTCGAAGCAGCACTCGGGACGATGCTCCGGTCCGACCTCGGCACGCGCGCCCTCGGCGACGGCTGACCCCGCCCCCGGACGGCGCCGCGCGCACCCGGGCAGCGCAGCCAGGCAGGCGCACGCCGGTAGGCTTGCCCGGTGACGATCCGCATCTCGCCGAGCATCCTGTCCGCCGACTTCGCGAACCTCGAGCGCGAACTCCAGCGCATCGAGACCGCCGACCTGGTGCACGTCGACGTGATGGACAACCACTTCGTCCCGAACCTGACGCTCGGGCTGCCGATCGTGCAGCGCCTGCAGCAGGTGTCGCCGGTGCCGCTCGACGTGCACCTGATGATCACCGACGCCGACCGCAACGCGCCGAAGTACGCCGAGACGGGTGCGTCGAGCGTCACGTTCCACTTCGAGGCCGCCGACGACCCGGTGGCGACCGCCGCGGCGATCCGGTCGAACGGTGCCCGCGCCGCCGTCGCCGTGAAGCCCGGCACCCCGATCACGCAGGTGCTGCACCACCTCGACGCATACGACATGATCCTGCTCATGACCGTCGAGCCCGGGTTCGGCGGCCAGTCCTTCATGCCGTCCGTGATGCCGAAGCTCGCCGACGCCCGCGCCGCCGTCGATGCCTCCGGGCTCGACGTGTGGCTCGAGGTGGACGGCGGGATCGCCGTGGACACCGTGCCCGAGGCCGTGCGGAGCGGTGCCGACACGCTGGTCGCGGGCTCCGCGGTGTACGGCGGCGAACCCGCCGCGCGCATCGCCGACCTGCGCGAGGCCGCCGCTCGGGCTCGCTCGTGACCGGGGGAGCGTCGGACGGTACCGGCGTGAGCGAGGCGACCACCGCCTCCCGTCCGGACGGTGCGTCGGCAGCGTCAGCGGAGACCGGTAGCCTGGACCCCGTGAAGACGTTCGACGACCTGTTCCAGGAGCTCACCGAGAAGGCGCGCACGCGCCCCGAGGGCTCCGGCACCGTCGCCGAACTGGACGCCGGCGTGCACCAGATCGGCAAGAAGATCGTGGAAGAAGCCGCCGAGGTCTGGATGGCGGCCGAGTACGAGGGCGACGAGCGCACCTCGGAGGAGATCTCACAGCTGATCTACCACCTCCAGGTCCTCATGGTCGCGAAGGGGCTCACCCCGGCGGACGTCTGGCGACATCTGTAGGACGCGCTCGGGCACCAGCCCGCGCACCGACCTCGATCCGCCACGACCCCGACCAGAAAGCAGACCCCTGATGCTCCGCATCGCCGTGCCCAACAAGGGCTCCCTGTCCGAGACCGCGTCCGACATGCTGCGTGAGGCCGGGTACGCCGGTCGCCGTGACCCGAAGGCGCTGCACCTGCTCGACGAGCGCAACGGCGTCGAGTTCTTCTTCCTCCGCCCGCGGGACATCGCCACGTACGTGGGGTCCGGCGCGCTCGACGTCGGCATCACCGGCCGCGACCTGCTGCTCGACTCCGGGTCCGAGGCGCACGAGGTCGACGCGCTCGGCTTCGCCGACTCCACCTTCCGGTTCGCCGGCACCCCGGGTCGGTTCGCCTCGCTGCAGGACCTCGACGGCGTCCGGGTCGCCACGAGCTACCCCGGCCTGGTCGGGGCCTTCCTCGCCGAGCACGGGGTCAGCTCCACGCTCGTGAAGCTCGACGGCGCGGTCGAGAGCGCCGTGCGGCTCGGGGTCGCCGACGCCGTGGCCGACGTCGTGTCGACGGGCAGCACGCTCCGGCAGGCGGGCCTCGAGATCTTCGGCCCGGTGATCCTCGAGTCGACCGCGGTGCTCGTCTCCACCGACGAGACCATCCCGGGCATCGACGTGCTCCGCCGACGCCTGCAGGGCGTCCTCGTCGCCCGTGGCTACGTGATGCTCGACTACGACGTCCCCACGGCCCTGCTCGAGCAGGCGACCGCGGTGGCGTCCGGCATCGAGTCGCCCACGGTCTCACCGCTGCACGACCGCGACTGGGCGGCGGTCCGCGTGATGATCCCGCGCGACGACGCGAACCTCATCATGGACGCGCTCTACGACCTCGGCGCCCGGGCGATCCTCGTCAGCCCGATCCACGCCGCACGCCTGTGACCCCCGGTGGCGTGTCGGTCCGGGTCATCCCGTGCCTCGACGTCAAGGGCGGCCGCGTCGTCAAGGGCGTCAACTTCCTCGACCTGCAGGACGCCGGTGACCCCGTCGAGCTCGCGGCTCGGTACTACGAGCAGGGCGCCGACGAGCTGACCTTCCTGGACGTCGGTGCCACGGTCGAGAACCGGGCGACGATGTACGACACCGTGACCCGGACGGCCGAGCAGGTCTTCATCCCGCTCACCGTCGGCGGCGGGGTGCGCAGCGTCGACGACGTCTCGCGGCTGCAGCAGTGCGGCGCGGACAAGATCGGCGTGAACAGCGCGGCCATCGCCCGGCACGAGCTCATCGGCGAGATCGCCGACCGGTTCGGTGCCCAGGCCGTCGTGCTGTCGCTCGACGTCAAGCGCGCCGATCGGATGCCCTCGGGCTTCGTGGTCACCACCCACGGCGGGCGGACCGAGTCCGACCTCGACGCCATCGCGTGGGCACGCGAGGCCGTCGAGCGCGGCGCGGGGGAGCTGCTCGTCAACTCCATCGACGCCGACGGCACGAAGAACGGGTTCGACCTCGAACTCGTGGCCGCGGTGCGCGCCGTCTCGTCGGTCCCAGTGATCGCCTCGGGAGGCGCGGGTCGCGTCGAGCACTTCGCCCCGGCCGTCGACGCGGGTGCGGATGCAGTCCTCGCCGCCAGCGTCTTCCACCGTGGCGAGATGACCGTGGGGGACGTCAAGGCCGCGCTCCGCGCGACCGGCCACGCCGTCCGCTGATCCGCCGCCGTAGGCTAGGAGCCTCATGACCGACAGCACCAGCACCGACACCGAGGCGGTCCTCGACCGCGCACACTTCGGTGCGGACGGCCTGCTCCCCGCCATCGTGCAGGAGGAATCGTCGAAGGACGTCCTCATGCTCGGCTACATGGACCGGGAAGCCCTCCGCCGCACCCTCACCGAAGGCCGTGTGACCTTCTGGTCGCGGTCGCGGAACGAGTACTGGCGGAAGGGCGACACGTCGGGACACGCCCAGTACGTCCGCGGTGCCGCGCTGGACTGCGACGACGACACGCTCCTCGTCACGGTGCAGCAGGTCGGGGCTGCGTGCCACACCGGTGCGCACCGGTGCTTCGACGTCGACCCGCTCGCGCCCGTGACCATGTCCGCCCCGGCGGACACGGCCGTGGAGCCGACCCGATGACCACCGCGACGATCTCCGAGACCCCGCACACGACCTCCCGACCGGAGTTCGACGGCCTGCTCGGCGACCACCGTGTCCTGCCGGTCGTCCGCGCGCTGTACGGCGACAGTGAGACGCCGGTCGGCGTCTACCGCAAGCTCGCCGACGGCCGCCCCGGGTCCTTCCTGCTCGAGTCCGCCGGTCAGGGTGGCCTGTGGTCGCGCTGGTCGTTCGTCGGCGTGCGGAGCTTCGGCGTCCTGACGCAGGACGGCGACCGCGCGGCCTGGATCGACACCGGCATCGACGCCGAGCGCGCCGTCGGGTCGCTCGACGGTGCCCCGCTCGACGTCCTGGCGCGGTTGCACGAGCGCTGGGCGACGCCCCGCGTGCCCGGCTCGCCGCCCCTCGTCGGCGGCACCGTCGGCTTCGTCGGGTGGGAGGCCGTGCGCCAGCTCGAGCACCTGCCGAACGTGCCGCCGGCCGACTTCGACGTCCCCGGACAGGCGCTGTCCTTCGTCTCCGAACTCGCCGCGCTCGACCACCGCACCGGTCTCGTGCTGCTCGTCGCGAGCGTGCTGAACGACGGCACCGACGACGCGGACACCCTCTGGGCGGACGCGCAGCAGCGACTCGACCGCATGCAGGGCGACCTGGTGCAGCCGAGCGTCGCGACCGTGGCCGAGGCGTTCGAGATCGCCGAGCCGACCCCGACCCACCGCACGAGCCCGGCCGACTACATGGCGGCCGTCGAGCGCTCGAAGGACTTCATCCGCGACGGTGACGTGTTCCAGGTCGTCATCTCGCAGCGGTTCGACCACGAGGTCACGGCCGACCCGCTCGACGTCTACCGGGTGCTCCGGACGCTGAACCCGAGCCCGTACATGTACTTCCTCGCCCTCGCGGACACCGCCGACGAGCGGTTCTGGATCGTCGGCGCATCGCCGGAGGCGCTGGTGAAGGTGCAGGGCGACCGCGCCATCACGCACCCGATCGCCGGGTCCCGCCCCCGTGGTGCGACCCCGGAAGAGGACGTCCGCCTCGGCGAGGACCTGCTCGGCGACCCGAAGGAGCGCGCCGAGCACCTGATGCTCGTCGACCTCGCGCGCAACGACCTGCAGAAGGTGTGCGAGCCCGGCACCGTCAGCGTCACCGAGTTCATGACCGTCGAGCGGTTCAGCCACATCATGCACCTGGTGTCGAGCGTCGAGGGGCGGGTGCGCCCCGACGCCTCGGCGATCGACGTGTTCCGCGCGACGTTCCCGGCCGGCACGCTCTCGGGTGCGCCGAAGCCGCGTGCGCTGCAGATCATCGACGAGCTCGAACCGGCGAAGCGCGGTGCGTACGCCGGTGTCGTTGGCTACTTCGACTTCGCCGGTGACGCCGACCTGGCGATCGCGATCCGCACCGCCCTGATCAAGGACGGCGTGGCCCGCGTGCAGGCCGGTGCCGGACTCGTGGCGGACTCCGACCCGGAGACCGAGCACGTCGAGGCGGTCAACAAGGCCGCTGCCCCACTGCGTGCCGTCGCCACCGCCAACCGGATGCGCGAGGTCCGCTCGTGAAGCGCTCGCGTCCGATCGTGGTCGTCGCCGGGCTCCTGGTCGCCGGTGTCATCATGCTCGCCTGGACCCAGACCTGGTTCACCGTCCGCCTGCACGCTGGTGCCGCCGTCACCTCGACGGTCTCGGCCGACGGGGCGGCGGTCGTGCCGCAGTACACCGCGCTGGCGATCGCGAGCCTCGCGCTCTTCCTGGCGATGACCATCGCCGGACGGGTGCTGCGCATCGTGCTCGCCGCCGTCGAGATCCTGCTCGGCCTCGGCGTGGTCGTCAGCGGCATCACCGCCCTCGGCGACCCGATCGCCGCCGCACGCGGTGCCGTCGGCGAGGTCGCCGGGGTCAGTGACCTCGGTGCCGTCCGCGGTGTCGTGTCGAGCGTCTCCGTGAGCCCGTGGCCCGCCGTCGGGATCGCGGGTGGCGTGCTCGCCGTGCTGCTCGGCGTGGTCGTCATCGTGGTCCAGCGCGCCTGGCCCGGCCCGAGCCGGAAGTACGGTGCCGCCACCGCCGGAGCCGCCGCAGCAGCACGTGCAGCAGCACCCGTCCAGCGCGACGCGGTCGTCGACTGGGACGACCTGAGCGCGGGCGTGGACCCGACCACCGCCGACGGCGCGGGCGCGGGGGCGCCGAGTGACGACACGGTAGGATCGACAGGGCGTCGCTCGACCGACGACGCCGGAGCAGAACGAGGAGCACCGTGAGCAACACTGAGCCCGCAGAACTCGGCGAAGGCCACTCGCCGGCCGCCTGGACCGCCGTCGTGATCATGCTGATCGGATTCGCGGCAGGCACGCTGTTCTTCTGGTTCGACCAGCCGTGGGGCGTCTGGGCCTCCGCTGGCGTCGTCCTCATCGGCCTCATCGTCGGTGGCGTGATGAAGAAGGCCGGCTACGGCGTCGACGGTCCGAAGTTCGTCCCCAAGCACCACGGCGAGTAGGGGGCTCCCGATGCCGAACGTGCTCGAGACCCTCGTCGCGGGCGCGCTCGAGGACGCCGCCGCCCGTCGTGTCGACCGTCCGTACTCGGACGTCGAACGCGACCTCGACCGGGTGGCGTCGCCGCTCGACGCCCTCGCGTTCCTCAGCCCGGGTGACCGGGTGAAGATCATCGCCGAGGTCAAGCGCGCCAGCCCGTCCCGCGGGTCGATGGCCGCGATCGCTGATCCCGCTGCCCTCGCTGCCGACTACGAGCGTGGTGGGGCCTCGACGATCAGCGTCCTGACCGAGGGCCGTAAGTTCCTCGGCAGCCTCGCCGACCTCGAGGCCGTGAAGGCCCGCGTCGGGGTTCCCGTGCTCCGCAAGGACTTCATCGCCGACCCGTACCAGGTGATCGAGGCCCGGGCGTCCGGCGCCGACGTCGTGCTGCTCATCGTGGCGGCGCTCGAGCAGCCCCGTCTGGTCGAGCTGCACACCCTGGCCGAAGAACTCGGCATGCGCGTGCTGGTCGAGGCGCACTCCGGTGACGAGGTCACGCGTGGGCTCGACGCCGGTGCCCGCATCCTCGGCGTCAACGCGCGGGACCTCACCGACTTCTCGCTCGACCGCGACCTGTTCGGGTCGCTCGCCGACCGCATCCCCGACGGGGTCGTGCGCGTCGCCGAGTCCGCGGTCTCCGGTCCGGCCGACGTCGCCCACTACCGTGCGGCGGGCGCCGACGTCGTGCTGGTCGGCGAAGCGCTCGTGACGGGGGACGACCCCGCCGCGACCCTGGCGTCGTTCGTCGACGCCGCCGACCGGGCCTGACCGGCTCCGCCCACGTATCGAGGCCGCCGACCGCGGCCGCACGTTCCACCCGTCCGACGCGGCCGACCAGCCGCGTCGGACTCGTCCCGGGAGACACATCGTGACCTCACTCCGCGACCTGCACGGCCCCTACTTCGGTGACTTCGGGGGACGCTTCGTCCCCGAGTCCCTCGTCCTCGCGCTCGACGAGCTCGAGGCCGCCTTCCGCCAGGCCTGGGCGGACCCGGCGTTCCGCGCGGAGCTCGACGAGCTGCAGCGCGACTACACCGGGCGCCCCTCGATCATCACCGAGGTGCCGCGGTTCGCGAAGCACGCCGGCGGTGCCCGGGTCATCCTGAAGCGTGAGGACCTGAACCACACCGGGTCCCACAAGATCAACAACGTCCTCGGCCAGGCCCTCGTCGCCCGTCGGCTCGGCAAGACCCGCCTGATCGCCGAGACCGGTGCCGGCCAGCACGGCGTCGCGACCGCGACCGCCGCAGCCCTGTTCGGCATGGAGTGCGTCGTCTACATGGGCGCCGTGGACACCGAGCGACAGGCCCTCAACGTGGCCCGGATGCGCCTGCTCGGCGCCGAGGTGATCCCCGTCGAGACCGGATCGCGCACCCTGAAGGACGCCATCAACGACGCCCTGCGCGACTGGGTCGCCAACGTCGAGTCGACGCACTACCTGCTCGGCACGGTCGCCGGTCCGCACCCGTTCCCCGAGATGGTGCGCGAGTTCCACAAGGTCATCGGCGAGGAAGCGCGCCAGCAGGTCCTCGACCGCGTCGGGCGCCTGCCGGACGCCGTCGCGGCGTGCGTCGGCGGCGGCTCGAACGCGATGGGCATCTTCGAGGCGTTCCTCGACGACGAGTCCGTCGCACTGCACGGTTTCGAGGCCGGCGGCGACGGCGTCGAGACCGGCCGGCACGCGGCGAGCATCACGCTCGGTCGCGAGGGCGTCCTGCAGGGCGCGAAGTCGTACCTGATGCAGGACGAGGACGGCCAGACGATCGAGAGCCACAGCATCTCCGCCGGACTCGACTACCCGAGCGTCGGACCGGAGCACGCGTACCTGGCGTCGATCGGCCGCGCGAAGTACCAGCCGATCACCGACACCGAGGCCATGGAGGCGTTCCGCCTGCTGAGCCAGACCGAGGGCATCATCCCGGCGATCGAGTCGTCCCACGCCCTCGCCGGTGCGATGAAGCTCGGCAAGGAGCTCGGGCCCGAAGGCGTCGTGCTCGTGAACCTGTCCGGCCGCGGTGACAAGGACGTCGCGTCCGCCAGTCGCTACTTCGGCATCCTCGACGAGAACGCGGTGCAGCTGTGACCACGAACAAGACCGTCGCCCAGACGATCGACACGGCCAACGCCGAGCGCGCCGGAGCCGTCGTCGGCTACCTGCCCGCCGGGTACCCGAACCTGCAGACCAGCGTCGACGCCGCCGTCGCCCTCGCCGAGAACGGCGTGGACGTCATCGAGTTCGGTCTGCCGTACTCCGACCCCGTGATGGACGGCCCCGTGATCCAGCGGGCAGCCGAGGAGAGCCTGGCGAACGGCTTCCGGGTCGCACAGGTCTTCGACGCCGTGCAGCAGATCACCGAACGGGCCGACGTGCCGGTCCTCGTCATGACCTACTGGAACCCGGTGCTGCGCTACGGCGTGGACCGCTTCGCCGACGACCTCGTCGCCGCCGGTGCCGCCGGCCTCATCACACCCGACCTCATCCCCGACGAGGCCTCCGCGTGGACCGAGGCCTCGGAGCGGACCGGGCTCGACCGGGTCTTCCTCGCCGCGCCGTCCTCGTCGGACGAGCGCATGCGCCAGGCGGTCGAGGCCAGCCGTGGGTTCGTGTACGCCGTCTCGACGATGGGTGTGACCGGTGCCCGGGTCGGCGTCGACGTCGCCGCACGCACGGTGGTGTCGCGTCTGCGCGACGCCGGGGTCGAGCGCACCTGCGTCGGTCTCGGGATCTCGACGGCCGAGCAGGTCGGCGAAGTGCTCGAGTACGCCGACGGTGCCATCGTCGGGTCCGCGTTCGTCCGTGCGCTGGCCGACCTCGGCGTGCAGGGTGTGGCCGACCGTGCCGCCGACCTCGCCACCGGCGCCCGCCGCCGCTAGTCCAGTTCCTGTCCGGCCCGCGAGCCGCGCTACAGTGAGCGAGGCCGACGCCACGTCGACCGCGCCCCGTCAGTTCCGAAAGGCGACAGCACCTCCATGCCCCTCCTGAGCATCCCGAGCCCGAGCACCGCCTGGCAGTACTTCGACCTGACCGCCTGGCTGCGCGACGCGTTCGGCTGGTCGCTGCCCCTCGACTTCCGCATCCACGCGTACGCGATCTGCATCCTGATCGGGATCGTGGCCGCGGTCGTCCTGGCGAACCGCCGACTCAACGCCCGCGGCGTCGAGCGCTGGATCATCATCGACATCGCGATCTGGGCCGTGCCCGCCGGCATCATCGGCGGTCGTCTCTTCCACGTGTTCACCCACGTGTCCGACTACTTCGGCCCCGGCATCGACCCGCTGTCCTTCCTGTACATCTGGGAGGGCGGGCTCGCCATCTTCGGTGCGCTCATCCTCGGGTCGGTCGGCGCGTGGATCGGCTGCCGTCAGGTGGGCCTCCGGTTCACGTCGTTCATCGACGCCGTCGTGCCGGGCGTCCTGCTCGCACAGGCCTTTGGTCGCCTGGGCAACTACTTCAACCAGGAGCTCTTCGGCATGCCGACGAGCCTGCCCTGGGGCCTCGAGATCGACTCGAGCAACGCCGCGTTCCCGAAGGGCCTGCCCGAGGGCACGCTGTTCCACCCGACGTTCCTGTACGAGATCATCTGGAACGTCCTCGGCGTCGTCGTCATCCTCTTCCTGGCGCGCAAGTTCACACTGCAGTGGGGCAAGGTCCTCGGTCTGTACCTGATCTGGTATGGCGCCGGACGCTCGGTGCTCGAGTCCATCCGCGTCGACACGAGCGAGACCTTCTTCGGCGTCCGCACCAACGTGTGGGTGGCCCTGGCTGCGGTCGTGATCGGCATCCTGATCTTCGTGGTGCAGAGCCGCCGGCACACCGGCAAGGAGCCGAGCCCGTACCTGCCGGGTCGCGGGCCCCGTCCGACCTCCGTTGTAGACTCCGAGGACACCTTCTCGGAGCACGACGACGACCAAGCAGACGGCGTCACGAGCGACGAACCGGTCACGACCACTCGCTGATCCCGTGGTGGGAGCACCCGCTCCCGACGACCACCGGTCACGTGCAGCACCAGCAGCAGCAGCAGCACCAGACGGTCTCCGCCACAAGCGGGGCCCAGCAACCTCGCCGGCCGGCAGGGCAACTCACTGACGGCGGGCACGGGCACCAGTCCCGCCCGCTCGGGCGGAACGCACCACCGGGCCACCGCTGTCCCTGTTCCACTTCCTCGTGAGGACGGTTCCCCATGGCGCTCCAGCCAACCCAGCCCTCGGCACCGACGAGCCTCGTGCCGCCGTACCGCCGCTTCTCCGCGATCCCGGACGTGACGGGCATGTACGACCCGGCGAACGAGAAGGACGCCTGCGGTCTCGCGATGGTCGCGACCCTGCGCGGCACGCCCGGGCACGACATCGTCGACGCGGCCCTCGGTGCGCTCCGGAACCTCGAGCACCGCGGTGCAGTGGGCTCCGACGCGGGCACCGGTGACGGCGCGGGCATCCTGTGCCAGGTGCCCGACGAGTTCCTGCGGGCCGTCGTGCCGTTCGAGCTGCCGGCAGCGGGGGAGTACGCCGTCGGTACCGCCTACCTGCCCCTGGACGACGACGCCCGCCACGCGGTGAAGGGCGCCGTCGAGCGGCTCGCCCGCGAAGAGGGCCTGAAGGTCCTCGGGTGGCGCGAGGTCCCGGTGCGTCCGGAGGTCCTCGGAACGCTCGCCCGTGCCGCGATGCCGGCGTTCGAGCAGCTGTTCGTCGCCTCCATCCGGCACGACGTGCACGGTGCCTCGTGGAGCGGCATCGCGCTGGACCGTCAGGCCTTCCGCCTCCGCAAGCGCGCCGAGCACGACAACGACCTGTACTTCATGTCGCTGTCGAGCCGCACCATGGTCTACAAGGGCATGGTCACGACGCTGCAGCTCGAGCCGTTCTACCCGGACCTCAGCGACGAGCGCTTCGCGTCGAAGCTCGCGATCGTGCACTCGCGCTACTCCACCAACACGTTCCCGTCGTGGCCGCTCGCCCAGCCGTTCCGGACGATCGCCCACAACGGCGAGATCAACACGGTGCGCGGCAACCGCAACTGGATGCGTGCGCGCCAGTCGCAGCTCGAGAGCGAACTGCTCGGCGACATGGCCCCGCTGCTGCCCATCGTGAGCCCGGGGGCGAGTGACTCGGCCTCGTTCGACGAGGTCCTCGAACTGCTGACCCTGACCGGCCGGACCCTGCCGCACGCCGTGTCGATGATGGTTCCAGAGGCGTGGGAGAACCAGGTCGGGATGGACCCGGACCTCCGCGCGTTCTACGAGTACCACTCGATGCTCATGGAGCCGTGGGACGGCCCCGCCGCGATCACCTTCACCGACGGCTCGCTCGTCGGCGCCACCCTCGACCGCAACGGCCTGCGCCCCGGACGCTTCCTGGTCACCGACGACGGCCTCATCGTGATGGGCTCCGAGACCGGGGTCATCGACGTGCCGGCCGCCAAGGTCGTGCGCAAGGGTCGCCTGCGTCCGGGCCGGATGTTCCTGGTGGACACCGAGGCCGGCCGCATCATCGAGGACGACGAGGTCAAGCGCGAGCTCGCCGCCTCGGGTCCCTGGGGCGACTGGCTCGAAGCCGGCCGCATCAACCTCAACGACCTGCCGGAGCGCGAGCACATCGTGCACACCCCGGCCTCGGTCACCCGCCGGCAGCGCGCGTTCGGGTACACCGAGGAAGAAGTCCGGATCCTGCTGCGCCCGATGGCGGCAGCGGGTGCCGAACCCCTCGGCGCGATGGGCTCGGACACCCCGATCGCCGTGCTGTCGGAGCGTCCGCGACTGCTCTTCGACTACTTCACCCAGCAGTTCGCGCAGGTGACCAACCCGCCGCTCGACTCGATCCGCGAGCAGGTCATCACCTCGATGGGGATGGGACTCGGTCCGGAGCGCAACCTGCTCTCCGCCGGTCCCGAGCACGCGAAGCAGATCACGCTCGACTTCCCGGTGATCGACAACGACCAGCTCGCCAAGGTCCAGCACTTCGAGACCGAGTCGGGTCGCCACCTGACCGTCACGATCAAGGGCCTGTACCGCGTCGACGCCGGCAAGAAGGCGATGCAGAAGCGCATCGCCGCCGTGTGCGACGAGGTCGACGCCGCGATCGAGTCCGGCAAGCAGTTCATCGTGCTGTCCGACCGCGACGGCAACTCCGAGCAGGCACCGGTGCCGAGCCTCCTGCTCCTCGCCGCGGTCCACCACCACCTGATCCGCACCGAGCAGCGCATGAAGGTCGGGCTGATCGTCGAGGCCGGCGACGTGCGCGAGGTCCACCACGTGGCGACCCTCATCGGGTACGGCGCCTCGGCGATCAACCCGTACCTGGCGATGGAGACCTGCGAGAACCTGGTCCGCGCCGGCATGATCCCTGGGATCACCCCGGAGCAGGCCGTCAAGAACGTCATCAAGGCGCTCGGCAAGGGCGTGCTGAAGATCATGTCGAAGATGGGCATCTCCACGGTGTCCAGCTACGCCGGTGCGCAGGCGTTCGAGGCCGTCGGGCTCAGCCAGGAGTTCGTCGACAAGTACTTCACGGGCACCTCGTCGATCCTGGGTGGCGTCGACATCGACGTCATCGCCAAGGAGAACGCCGAGCGGCACGCCCAGGCCTACCCGCAGGACGGCGCGGTGCTTGCGCACGAGCGACTGCAGGTCGGCGGCGAGTACCAGTGGCGCCGTCAGGGCCCGCCGCACCTGTTCAACCCGGACACGGTGTTCCGCCTGCAGCACGCCACTCGTGCCCGCCGGTACGACATCTTCCGCGAGTACTCGAGCGCCGTGGACGACCAGTCCGAGCAGCTCATGACGCTCCGCGGGCTGTTCCGGTTCAAGCAGGGCGCCCGCAAGCCCATCGCGCTCGACGAGGTCGAGTCGATCGAGTCGATCGTCAAGCGGTTCAACACCGGTGCGATGTCCTACGGGTCCATCTCGAAGGAGGCCCACGAGACGCTCGCCATCGCGATGAACCGACTCGGTGGCCGTTCGAACACGGGTGAGGGCGGCGAGGACGTCGACCGCCTGCTCGACCCCGAGCGCCGCAGCGCGATCAAGCAGGTCGCCTCCGGCCGGTTCGGCGTGACGAGCATGTACCTCACGCACGCCACCGACATCCAGCTCAAGATGGCGCAGGGCGCGAAGCCCGGCGAGGGCGGGCAGCTGCCCCCGGCCAAGGTCTACCCGTGGGTGGCCCGCACCCGGCACGCCACCGCGGGCGTCGGCCTCATCTCGCCGCCGCCGCACCACGACATCTACTCCATCGAGGACCTCAAGCAGCTGATCTTCGACGTCAAGCGCGCCAACCCGGCCGCCCGCGTCCACGTGAAGCTCGTGAGCCAGTCCGGCATCGGTGCGGTCGCGGCCGGCGTGACGAAGGCCCTGGCCGACGTCGTGCTCGTGTCCGGCCACGACGGCGGCACCGGCGCGAGCCCGCTGAACTCGCTCAAGCACGCCGGCACCCCGTGGGAGATCGGCCTGGCCGAGACCCAGCAGACGCTCATGCTGAACGGCATGCGCGACCGCGTCGTCGTGCAGGTGGACGGGCAGATGAAGACCGGACGCGACGTCGTCGTGGCCGCGTTGCTCGGGGCCGAGGAGTACGGCTTCGCGACCGCGCCGCTCGTGGTCGAGGGCTGCATCCTGATGCGGGTCTGCCACCTGGACACCTGCCCGGTCGGCGTCGCCACGCAGAACCCCGAGCTCCGCAAGCGGTTCTCCGGCAAGCCCGAGTTCGTCGTGAACTTCTTCGAGTTCATCGCGCAAGAGGTCCGCGAGCTCCTCGCCGAGCTCGGCTTCCGCAGCCTCGACGAGGCCATCGGGCAGACCGACGCGCTCGACGTCGACCGTGCCGTCGAGCACTGGAAGGCGTCGGGCCTCGACCTCGCGCCGGTGCTCAAGGGACCGCACTTCGACGACGCCGAACCGCGCCGCCACCACCGCGAACAGGACCACGAGCTGGACCAGCACTTCGACGTGCAGCTCATCCAGCAGACCGCGGACGTGCTCGACCACGGCGGTTCGATCGCGCTCGACCTGCCCATCCGCAACACCGAGCGCGCCGTCGGCACCATGCTCGGCCACCAGGTGACCCTGCGACACGGCGAGCACGGCCTGCCGAACGGTTCGATCGACGTGACCCTGCGCGGTTCCGCCGGCCAGTCGCTCGGTGCGTTCCTGCCGGCGGGCATCACGCTGCGGCTCATCGGCGACAGCAACGACTACGTCGGCAAGGGGCTCTCCGGCGGCCAGATCGTCGTCCGTCCCGACGCCGGTTCGGGCTTCGACCCCGCCGAGAACGTCATCGCCGGCAACGTCATCGGGTACGGCGCCACCCAGGGCAGCATGTTCATCCGCGGCATCGTGGGCGAGCGGTTCCTGGTGCGGAACTCCGGTGCCACGGCCGTCGTCGAGGGCGTGGGCGACCACGCGCTCGAGTACATGACGGGCGGGCTCGCGCTGATCCTCGGCGAGACCGGCCGGAACCTCGGTGCGGGCATGTCCGGTGGGACGGCGTACGTCCGCGGCCTGCGCCAGGAACACGTGAACACCGACGCCCTGGCGTCCGGCGAACTCCGGCTCGAGGCGCTCGACAGCGCCGACGTCGAGATCGTCACCGACCTGCTCACCCGGCATGCCGACGAGACGGGGTCGACGCTCGCGTCCGACCTGCTGGCGTCCGGAGACCTGAGCGACTTCGTCAAGGTGCTGCCGCGCGACTACGCGGCGGTGCTCGAGACGCGCAGACAAGCCGTCGACGAGGGACTCGACCCCGACGGTGACATCGTTTGGAACAGGATCATGGAGGTGACCGGTGGCTGACCCCAAGGGATTCCTGAAGGTCCAGGAACGCGAACTCCCGCCCCGGCGACCCGTGCCCGTGCGGCTCATGGACTGGAAAGAGGTCTACGAGCAGCAGGAGTCCGGTGTCCTGAAGCGTCAGGCCGGCCGCTGCATGGACTGCGGCGTGCCGTTCTGCCACCAGGGCTGCCCGCTCGGCAACCTGATCCCGGAGTGGAACGACCTGACGTGGCGCGGTGAGGGCCGCCAGGCGATCGAGCGCCTGCACGAGACGAACAACTTCCCGGAGTTCACGGGTCGGCTCTGCCCGGCACCGTGCGAGTCGTCGTGCGTGCTCGGCATCAACCAGCCCCCGGTGACGATCAAGCAGGTCGAGGTCTCGATCATCGACCAGGCGTTCCAGAACGGGTGGGTCACCCCGCACCCGCCGGAGCGCCTGACGGGCAAGACCGTCGCCGTCGTGGGCTCCGGTCCCGCCGGGCTCGCCGCCGCGCAGCAGCTCACGCGTGCCGGCCACACGGTCGCCGTCTACGAGCGGGACGACCGCATCGGCGGCCTGCTCCGCTACGGCATCCCGGACTTCAAGATGGAGAAGCGCCAGATCGACGCGCGCCTCGCCCAGATGCAGGCCGAGGGCACCCGGTTCCGTGCCGGGGTCGAGATCGGCAAGGACATCACCTGGGACGACCTGAAGTCGCGCTACGACGCGGTCGTCGTCGCCACCGGTGCCACGGTGCCGCGCGACCTGCCGATCCCGGGGCGCGACCTCGAGGGCGTGCACTTCGCCATGGACTACCTGGTCCAGCAGAACAAGGCGAACGCGGGCACGACGGTCGACAACCAGATCACGGCCGAGGGAAAGCACGTCGTCGTCATCGGCGGCGGCGACACCGGCGCGGACTGCATCGGCACCGCTCACCGCCAGGGCGCGTTGAGCGTGACGAACCTGGCAATCGGCAAGCAGCCGCCGCTCGAGCGTCCGTCCGACCAGCCGTGGCCGATGTTCCCGACCGTGTTCGAGATCACGAGCGCCCACGAAGAGGGCGGCGAGCGGCACTTCCTCGCCTCCACCGTCGAGTTCCTGTCGAACGACGCCGGCGAGGTCCGCGCACTGCGGGTCGCCGAGACCGAGTACCTCGACGGCCGGCGGGTCCCGAAGGCGGGCAGCGAGCGGGAGATCCCGGCCGACCTCGTCCTCATCGCGATGGGCTTCACCGGCCCCGAGTCGGACACCATCGAGCCGCAGCTCGGTCTGCCGACCACGGTCTCCGGGTCGCTCGACCGCCGTGCCGACTACGCGACCAACGAGGCCGGCGTGTTCGTCGCCGGCGACGCGGGTCGCGGGCAGTCGCTCATCGTGTGGGCGATCGCCGAGGGCCGTGCCGCGGCCGCACAGGTCGACGAGTACCTCGAGGGCTCCACGATCCTGCCGGCACCGGTCAAGGCGACCGACCGGGCGATCTCCGTCTGATGTCGGACGATCACGGAATGTCGGACGGCCACCAGATGTCGGACCGTCTCCACCAGATGCTCACGCTCCCGTGAGCGTGAGGCCACCAGCACTCGGTAGGGTGCTGGTGGCCTCGCTTCGTTCCGCGCGGCCCCACAGCGCGGAAACCCAAGCTCCATCCACCACCACGAAGGAATCCATTGAGACGCGCAAAGATCGTTTCGACGCTCGGACCGGCAACGTCGGACTACGAGACCGTCAAGGAGATCATCGAAGCGGGCGTCGACGTCGCCCGCCTCAACCTCAGCCACGGTGACTACAGCGTCCACGAGGCCAACTACGTCAACGTCCGTCGTGCCGCCGAAGAACTCGGCAAGCCCGTCGCGATCCTCGTCGACCTGCAGGGTCCGAAGATCCGTCTGGCACGCTTCGCCGACGGCCCGCACGACCTCGCGGTCGGTGACATCTTCACCATCACGACCGAGGACGTCCCCGGTTCGAAGGAGATCTGCGGCACGACGTTCAAGGGCCTGCCGCAGGACGTCAAGCCCGGCGACCCGCTGCTCATCGACGACGGCCGTGTCCGCCTCCGTGTCCTCGACACCGACGGCGTTCGGGTCCGCACCGAGGTCGTCGTCCCCGGCACGGTGTCCAACAACAAGGGCATCAACCTGCCCGGTGTCGCCGTCAACGTCCCCGCGCTGAGCGAGAAGGACGAGGCCGACCTGCGCTGGGCGATCCGCCAGGGCGCCGACCTCATCGCGCTGTCGTTCGTGCGCAACGCGAGCGACGTCGTGCGTGCCCACGAGATCATGGACGAAGAGGGCAAGCGCCTGCCGGTCATCGCCAAGGTCGAGAAGCCCCAGGCCGTCGACGCGCTCGAGGAGATCATCGACGCCTTCGACAGCATCATGGTCGCCCGCGGTGACCTCGGCGTCGAGCTCCCGCTCGAGGCCGTCCCGATCGTGCAGAAGCGCGCCGTCGAGCTGTCCCGCCGCATGGCGAAGCCGGTCATCGTCGCGACGCAGATGCTCGAGTCGATGATCTCGTCGCCGATCCCCACCCGCGCCGAGACCTCCGACGTCGCGAACGCCGTCCTCGACGGTGCCGACGCGGTCATGCTGTCCGGTGAGACGAGCGTCGGTGAGTACCCGGTGCAGACCGTCCGCACCATGGCCCGCATCGTCGAGTCCACCGAGGACCACGGTCTCGAGCGCATCGCCCCGCTCGGCACCAAGCCGCGCACCCTCGGCGGTGCGATCACCCTCGCCGCCGTCGAGATCGCCGAGTTCACCGAGGCGTCGTACCTCTGCGTCTTCACCGAGTCCGGTGACTCGGCCCGCCGCATGTCGCGCCTGCGCCACGGTCTGCCGATCATCGCCTTCACCCCGAACGAGGCCACGCGCCGCCGGATGGCCCTCACCTGGGGTGTCCGTTCGTTCCTGGTGGAGCGGAAGACCCACACCGACGAGCTCTTCTCGCAGGTGGACGACGTCCTCCTCGAGAACGGCCTGGCCGCTCCCGGCGACCGCGTCATCGTGACGGCCGGGTCCCCTCCCGGCATCGAGGGCTCGACGAACGACCTGCGCGTGCACCGGGTGGGCGACGCCCACGCCGAGGCCGCCCCGGCCTACGTCCGGGACTGATCCGAGGGATCCGTCGCCACCAGGGCGCGGACTGGAGGCCCGGTGCGCGCAGCGCCGACCGCTTCCGGTCCGCGCCCTGCCGTGTCTCCACGGCCCTGGTGGTGACCGGACGTCGGCCGCAGGCGGCAGGATGGTCGCTGTGAGCCTCCGATCCGACACCCCGGCGCCGCGCGCCGACGTCCGCCGCTGGCGTCGCTACCTGGCCGACGAACGTGCCGAGGCGGCCGTGTACCGCAATCTCGCTGCCCGCCGTTCCGGCGAGGAGCGCGAGATCCTCGCCGCGCTGGCCGAGGCCGAGGGACGCCACGCCGACCACTGGCTCGACCTGCTCGGCGACGACGTCGGACGGCCGCAGCGGGGGAGCCTTCGCACCCGGGTGCTCGCCGTGCTGGCCAAGCGGTTCGGGTCGGTCTTCGTCCTCGCGCTCATGCAGCGCGCCGAGGACCGCTCGCCGTACGCCGACGACTCCGACGCGACCGCGCGGATGGCCGCCGACGAGCGGATCCACGGCGAGGTCGTGCGCGGGCTCGCGAACCGGGGCCGCATGCGGCTGTCCGGTACGTTCCGGGCGGCGGTGTTCGGCGCGAACGACGGCCTGGTGTCCAACCTGGCGCTCATCATCGGCATCAGTGCCTCCGGGGCCGACCGGCACTTCGTGCTGCTGAGCGGCATCGCCGGCCTGCTCGCCGGCGCGTTGTCGATGGGGGCGGGGGAGTACGTCTCCGTCCGGTCGCAGCGCGAACTGCTCGAGGCGTCCGCGCCGCACCCCGAGGCCGGCAAGGTGGTGTCGGACCTCGACGTCGACGCGAACGAGCTCGCGCTGGTGTACCGCGCGCGCGGGATGTCCGAGGCCGAGGCGACCGAGCACGCCGCGCAGGTGCTGTCCGGCATCGGCGAGCGGCGGCCGGCGACCGGTTCGACCGCGGTCGCGGACGACCACGAGGCGGTCGGCACCGGGCTGAGCGCCGCGGTGTCGAGCTTCTGCTTCTTCGCGTCGGGCGCGATCATCCCGGTGCTGCCGTTCCTGTTCGGCATGCAGGGGTGGCCGGCGATCGCAGTGGCCGGCGGGCTGGTGGGCATCGCCCTGCTCGGCACCGGTGCGGTCGTCGGCGTGCTGAGCGGAGCGTCCCCGGGCAAGCGCGCCTTCCGGCAGCTCGCCATCGGGTTCGGTGCGGCGATCGTCACCTACGCGCTCGGGCTGCTCTTCGGCACCGGGTCGGCCTAGCGGCGGACGGCGGCGCGCGGCGGCAAGAGCAGCAGGGTCGCGGCCCCGACGACGATGAGCGCGATGCCGGCGAAGACCATGAAGACGGTCAGCGCGAGTCCGGGCGCGACGAGCACGACGATGCCCCCGATGATCGACAGCACGCCGCTGACGACCGTCGGGACGCGTGACGACCCCGGGTGGCCGACCAAGCCGCCGACGATCGCGGCGACCCCCTCGATCAGGAACCCGACCCCGGCGAGCACGGCGTAGACGACGAGCGGGATCGCCGGGTCGAGCAGGGTCACGAGCCCCGCGACCGCGACCAGGCCGCCGACGATGCCGGACGTCCACCGCCACACCGGCCGGGTGCCGTGCCCACGCACCGCGGCGAAGACGCGGAGCGCTCCGGCCACGACGAGGTACACGCCGAACAGCAGCGCCACGAGCACGAGCGACGGGCGGGGCCAGACGATGGCCACGATGCCCAGTGCGATGGCGACGACGGCGGTGACGACGACGAACACCCGGAACGTCCTGACGGCACGAGAATCCACGAGCGCTCCTCCCTGATCGCCAGCGCTGGTGTCCAGCACGCTACCCGTCGGAGCCCCGGACCGTGCAACGACCTGCAACTCCCGCGGTCGTACCGTGCGGAGCAGGCGCGCGACCCGTGCGCCCCGACAGCGTCGTCGAAAGGGCACCACCATGACCATCGCACCCTCGCCCACCAGCTACGCCGCACCCGGCGAGCCCGGCTCCCTGGTCGAGTACCGATCCCGGTACGACCACTTCATCGGCGGCGAGTACGTGCCGTCTGCCAGCGGGCAGTACTTCGAGAACCCCACCCCCGTCACGGGCAAGGTGTTCACCGAGGTGGCCCGCGGTGACTCCACGGACGTCGACCGGGCCGTCGCCGCCGGATGGAAGGCGTTCCCGGCCTGGGGACGGACGAGCGCGGCTGAACGTGCCGTCATCCTCAACAAGATCGCGGACCGCATGGAGGAGCACCTCGAGATGCTCGCCGTCGCCGAGACGTGGGAGAACGGCAAGCCGATCCGCGAGACCCTCGGCGCCGACATCCCGCTCGCGATCGACCACTTCCGGTACTTCGCCGGGGCGATCCGCGCACAGGAGGGCTCCGCCGGCGAGATCGACCACGACACCGTGGCCTACCACTTCCACGAGCCGCTCGGCGTGGTCGGGCAGATCATCCCCTGGAACTTCCCGATCCTGATGGCGGTGTGGAAGCTCGCACCGGCCCTCGCCGCCGGCAACTGCGTCGTGCTGAAGCCCGCCGAGCAGACCCCGGCGTCCATCCACGTGCTCGTCGAACTCATCCGCGACCTGCTGCCCGCCGGGGTGCTCAACGTCGTCAACGGCTTCGGCATCGAGGTCGGCGCACCGCTCGCGCAGCACCCCGACATCCGGAAGATCGCCTTCACGGGGGAGACCACGACCGGGCGGCTGATCATGCAGTACGCCTCGCAGAGCCTCATCCCGGTGACGCTCGAGCTGGGCGGCAAGAGCCCGAACGTGTTCTTCCCCGACGTGGCGGCCGAGAAGGACTCCTTCTACGACAAGGCGCTCGAGGGCTTCACGTTCTTCAACCTGAACCAGGGCGAGGTCTGCACGTGTCCGTCGCGGGCACTCGTGGCGAAGGAGATCTACGACGGGTTCGTCGCCGACGGCCTGGAACGCGTCCGTGCCGTCAAGCAGGGACACCCGCTCGACCTGTCGACGATGATCGGTGCCCAGGCGTCCAACGACCAGCTCGAGAAGATCCTGAGCTACATCGACATCGGCAAGCAGGAGGGCGCGAAGCTCCTGACCGGTGGCGAGCGCGCCGATCTGGGCGGCGAACTCTCCGGCGGCTACTACGTCACGCCGACGGTGTTCGAGGGCGACAACTCGATGCGGATCTTCCAGGAGGAGATCTTCGGGCCCGTGCTCGCCCTGACGTCCTTCAGCGGCTACGACGACGCGATCGCCACGGCCAACGACACCCTGTACGGGCTCGGCGCCGGGGTGTGGAGCCGGGACGTCACGACCCTGTACCGCGCCGGACGTGACATCCAGGCCGGGCGCGTGTGGTCGAACACGTACCACCAGTACCCGGCGGGTGCGGCCTTCGGCGGCTACAAGCAGTCCGGCATCGGGCGCGAGAACCACAAGATGATGCTCGACCACTACCAGCAGACGAAGAACCTGCTCGTCTCCTACGCAGATGGACCGATGGGCTTCTTCTGATGCCCGACACCGCACGCGTCGCGGTGACGCCGGCGGCGGGGGAGCTCCTGCACACCCTCACCGCCCGGCACGGCCCGCTGATGTTCCACCAGTCCGGCGGCTGCTGCGACGGTTCGAGCCCGATGTGCTACCCCGTCGGCATGTTCCGGACCGGTCCGGGGGACGTCCTGCTCGGCGCGTTGCAGGTGGACGGCCTCGAGCCGGTCGAGGTCTACATGTCGGTGTCGCAGTTCGAGTACTGGAAGTACACGCACCTGACGATCGACGTGGTCGACGGTCGGGGCGGCGGGTTCTCGGTCGAGGTCCCGGAGGGCAAGCGGTTCCTCACCCGGTCGCGGATGTTCGACGACGCCGAGCTCGCCGATCTCGGCCTGGTCCCGCGGGGGGCCCGGACGTAGGCTGACCGCACGCGTCGCGACGGAGCGGCGGGTGGGGTCGATCGGAGGACGCATGCGCGCACCCGGTCCGCTCCGCCCGCTCGTCGCCGCGTCGTGGCAGCGGTCCGCCCGGGTCGATCCCGACGCGACCCCCGTCCTCGCCCTCGGCGACGACGAACTCGACGCCGTCCAGCACGACGGCCCCCTCGCCACCCTGCTGCCGGTGGTCCGCCAGCTGCTGCTCGACGACTCCCGCTCGGCCGGGTGCGTCGTCGCCGTCGCGGACGCCGCGGGCCGTCTCGTCTGGGTCGACGGCGCCCGCTCCACGCGTCGCGCGGCCGAGGACATGGGCTTCGTCCCCGGGGCCGACTGGTCGGAGGACCGCGTGGGCACCAGCGCGCCCGGCACGGCACTGCGCCTCGACCGTCCGGTGCAGATCCGGTCCGACGAGCACTACGCGAACGCCGTCAAGCCGTTCTCGTGCACGGCCGTCCCGGTCCACGACGTGAGCGGTGCCACCGTCGGGGTGCTCGACCTGACGGGCGACGACCGCGCCGTCGAGCGGCACACGCTGTCGCTGCTCGCCGCCACGGTCGCCGCCGCCGAGGCCCAGCTCGCCCTCGCCGCGGTCCGCCCACGCGCGCGGACCCCCCGCGTGCCGTCGGCCGAGCTCACCGTGCTCGGGACCGACACCGCCGTGCTCCGGATCGCCGACCGCCGGGTCGAGCTGTCTGCGCGGCACTCCGAACTGCTCGTCGTGCTCGCCGCGCACCCCGACGGCCTCGCGGCGACCGACCTCGCCGCCGCCGTCTACGGTGATCCGGGCGCGGTCGTCACGCTGCGCGCCGAGGTCGTCCGGCTGCGCCGGGTCCTCGCGCAGCACGCGCCGGACGTGACCGTGACGTCGCGGCCGTACCGGGTGACCGGGGTCCGGACCGACGTCGACGGCGTGCTGTCCGCGCTCGAACGCGGGGCGCGCCTCCAGGCCGTCGACCGGTACGCCGGACCGGTCCTGCCGGGCTCCGCCGCACCCGGCGTCGACGCGGTGCGTGACCTGGTGCGGCTGCGGTTCCGGGAGTCGGTCGTCGCCGACGGCGGCGTCGACGCCCTGCTCGCGTGGGCGCGCACACCGGACGGTGCGACCGACGCGCTCGTGCTGCGCGCGCTGCTCGCGGTGCTGCCGCGGCGGTCGCCGCGACGGGCCGGTCTCGTGGCGGCGATCGAGGCGCTCGAGGGCTCCTGAGACGGTCGACGACGGGCCGGGAGGCGCGGGTCGGGCTGGTAGTGTTGGCCTCCTCGCGAGTGTGGTGGAATCGGCAGACACGGGGCACTCAAAATGCTCTGCCTCACGGCGTGCGGGTTCAAGTCCCGCCACTCGTACCAAGCATCGATCTGCGACTGATCGATCTGCGTGGTCTGGGATACGGCACTTCCGTCGTCTAGTAGGCTTTCGTCCGTGAGTGACACAGAAGCAACAGCACCAGCACCCCGTCGCGTCGTCGTCGCCGAGGACGAGTCGCTCATCCGCCTCGACATCGTGGAGATCCTCCGCGACAACGGGTTCGACGTGGTCGGTGAAGCCGGTGACGGTGAGACCGCCGTCCAGCTCGCGACCGACCTCCGCCCCGACCTCGTCGTGATGGACGTCAAGATGCCCCAGCTCGACGGCATCTCCGCAGCCGAGAAGCTGTCCAAGAACCACATCGCGCCCGTCGTCCTGCTGACCGCGTTCAGCCAGAAGGACCTCGTCGAGCGTGCCACCGAGGCCGGCGCGCTGGCCTACGTGGTCAAGCCCTTCACCCCGAACGACCTGCTCCCCGCGATCGAGATCGCCCTCTCGCGGTACCAGCAGATCATCACGCTCGAAGCCGAGGTCGCCGACCTCGTCGAGCGCTTCGAGACCCGCAAGCTCGTCGACCGCGCCAAGGGCCTGCTGAACGAGAAGATGGGCCTCACCGAGCCCGAGGCGTTCCGCTGGATCCAGAAGGCCTCGATGGACCGCCGCCTGACCATGCACGACGTCGCGAAGGCGATCATCGAGCAGCTCAGCGCCAAGAAGTAGTCCAGCGCACCACCGTCGCTCACGGAACGCCGCCGGACCCCCTGGGGTCGGCGGCGTTCCTGCGTCCGGGGGCGGGGCGTGTGCCGCGACCACCTGGCAGGCTGGAGGCATGGACGACGTGGTGATCCGGGCCTCCCGGCCTGACGACATGCCTGCGGTGGCCGACCTGCGGTGGCGGTGGAGCGTCGACGAGGACGGCCGCTCGCCGGTGCAGACGCCGGAGGAGTACCGCAGGGCGATGACGGACTTCGCCGCCCGCCACCGGGAGTCGCACCGGTGCGTGGTCGCCGAGCGGGACGGTGTGGTGCTCGGCATGGCGTGGCTGGCGGTCCACCCGCGACCGCCGGCGCCGCACGTCGACGGTGACCGGTTCGCCGCTGAACTGCAGACGGTCTACGTGCACCCGGAGCTGCGGGGTTCCGGCGTCGCCGGACGACTCGTCACGGCCCTGCTCGAGCTCGCCGACGAGCTCGGCGTGGAGCGGACGTCGGTGCACTCGAGCGTGGACGGCGAGCGTCTCTACCGGAGGCTCGGGTTCGGCGACGCCCGCCTGCTGCTGCAGCGGCCGCCGGAGGACTGAGCCGTCGGTCCGTCGGTCAGCGACGCTCGCGGATCATGTTCGTGATCCGCACGGTGGAGCACCGGCGACCCTGGTCGTCGGTCAGGACGATCTCGTGGGTGGTGAGCGTGCCGCCCAGGTGGATGGCGGTGCACGTGCCCGTGACGATGCCACTCGTGGCGCTGCGGGAGTGCGAGGCGCTGAGCTCGATGCCGACGGCGTAGCGGCCGGGCCCGGCGTGCACGTTCGCGGCCATCGAACCGAGGCTCTCCGCGAGGACGACGTAGGCGCCGCCGTGCAGCAGGCCGACCGGCTGGCGGTTGCCCTCGACGGGGATCGAACCGACCGCGCGCTCGGCCGAGAGCTCGGTGATGACCATGCCCATCTTCTCGGCCAGCTCGCCCATGCCGCGTTCGTCGAGGCGGGGATCGATCGTGGTCGATGCGGTGTCGTCGGTCACGGTCTGCGTCGACCTTCCGTGTCAGCGGGCGTCGGTAGGCTGTCCGGGTGTCGGACTCCGCAAAGCCTACCCTCATGGTCATCGACGGCCACTCGCTCGCCTTCCGGGCCTTCTACGCGCTGCCGGTCGACAGCTTCGTGAACCGCGAGGGGCAGCACACCAACGCGATCCACGGCTTCATCTCGATGCTGCTGATGCTCCTGCAGCGCGAGAAGCCCACCCACCTGGCGGTGGCGTTCGACATCTCCCGGTTCTCGTTCCGAACGCGTGAGTACGCCGAGTACAAGGGCACCCGCTCCGAGACCCCGGCCGAGTTCAAGGGCCAGATCCCGCTCCTGCAGCAGGCGCTCGAGGCGATGGGCATCACCACCGTCACGAAAGAGGACTACGAGGCCGACGACATCCTCGCGACCCTCTCCAAGCAGGGCGCCGACCAGGGCTTCACGGTCTACGTGGTCTCCGGTGACCGCGACTCGATCCAGCTCGTCAACGACGACGTCACGCTGCTCTACCCGTCCGTCCGCGGTGTCTCGGAACTCACCCGCTACGACCGCGACAAGGTCTACGAGCGCTACGGCATCGAGCCCCACCAGTACCCGGACATCGCCGCACTCGTCGGCGAGACCAGCGACAACCTGATCGGCATCGACAAGGTCGGCGAGAAGACGGCGGTCAAGTGGGTGACCCAGTACGGGTCGCTCGAGGGCGTCCTCGAGCACGCCGACGAGATCAAGGGCGTCGTCGGCAACAACCTGCGCGAGCAGCAGGACCGGGCGATCCGGAACCGCCGGCTCAACCGCCTGGTCACCGACGTCGAGCTGCCCGTCGGTCCCGCCGACGTCGCACTCCGCCCCGTCGACGAGACCGCGGTGCGCGAGCTCTTCGCCAAGCTGCAGTTCCGCACGCTGCTCGATCGCGTCTTCAAGGTCGCCGGGTCGGGCGACCCCGCCGAGCCCGCGGCCGAGGGTGCCGTCGCCGACGGCGCGCCGACCCCGCCGCCCGTCAAGACCCTGATCGACGAAGAGCTCGGCTACTGGCTCGAGCGCCGCAACGCGACCGAGGCGGCGAACGGCTACGGCGTCGCGGTCGAGGTCATCGACGGACGCCTCAGCGCCATCGGCATCGCGACCCACGACGACGCCGTGCTGGTACCGGGCGGCAGCGGCGCGAAGGACTACGAGCAGCTCTCGGCCTGGTTCGCCTCCGACGCGCCGAAGCACTTCCACGACGCCAAGGCCGCCATCAAGGTGCTCGGCACCGCCGGCTTCGTCGTGAACGGCATCGCCGGCGACGCGCGGATCATGGGGTGGCTCGCGCAGCCCGGCAAGCAGGGGCAGCCGCTGTCCGACCTCGTCTACCAAGAACTCGGCGAAGAACTGCCGACGGCCGACCCGAACCAGCTGGTCCCCGAGACCGACCCGGTCAACGTCGGGGTGCACGCGTGGTTCGTGCTCCGCGTCACCACGGCCCTGCGCGCCCGGATCGACGCGTCCTCGCTGCAGGTCCTCGACGACATCGAGCTGCCGCTCGTCTCGGTGCTCGCGGGCATGGAGACCATCGGCGTCGGCATCGACCGCCCGGTGCTCACCGGCCTGTCGAAGGAGCTGGGGGAGCGCGCCGCCGAACTCGCGCAGCAGGCCTTCGCCGAGATCGGGCACGAGGTCAACCTCGGGTCGCCGAAGCAGCTGCAGGAAGTCCTGTTCACCGAGCTCGCGATGCCGAAGACCCGCAAGACCAAGACCGGGTTCTCGACCGACGCCGCGAGCCTGGCCGACCTGCAGGAACAGCACCCGCACCCGTTCCTCGGTCTCCTGCTGCAGCACCGCGACGCCACGAAGCTCCGGCAGATCGTCGACACGCTCGACGCCGCCGTGGTCGACGGGCGCATCCACACCCGGTACGAGCAGACCGGCACGAGCACCGGCCGGGTCTCGTCGACCGACCCGAACCTGCAGAACATCCCGGTGAAGACGGCCGTCGGTCGCCGGATCCGGTCGGCGTTCGCGGTGGCCGAGCCGTACACGACGCTCGTCACCGCCGACTACTCGCAGATCGAGATGCGGATCATGGCGCACCTCTCCGGCGACCCGGGCCTGATCCAGGCCTTCAACGAGGGCGAGGACCTGCACCGCTTCGTCGGCGCCCGGGTGTTCGGCGTCGACCCGTCCGAGGTCTCCAACGAGATGCGCACCAAGGTCAAGGCGATGTCCTACGGCCTGGCCTACGGGTTGAGCGCCTTCGGTCTGTCGAAGCAGCTGCGCATCGAGCAGTCCGAGGCCCGCACCCTGATGACCGAGTACTTCGCCCGCTTCGGTGCGGTGCGCGACTACCTGCGCAACGTCGTCGAGCAGGCGCGCGAGGACGGCTACACCGAGACGATCTTCGGACGCCGCCGCCCGTTCCCCGACCTGAAGAGCCCGAACCGGGTCCTGCGCGAGAACGCCGAACGCGCCGCGCTGAACGCCCCGATCCAGGGTTCGGCCGCGGACATCATCAAGATCGCGATGCTCGGGGTCGCCGACGACCTGCGCGACGGCGAGCTGCAGTCGCACCTGCTGCTCCAGGTGCACGACGAGCTCATCCTCGAGGTCGCGCCCGGGGAGCAGGAGCGTGTCGAGGAGATCCTCCGCACCCGGATGGGCAGCGCCGCCGAGCTGAGCGTCCCGCTCGACGTCTCGGTCGGCGTGGGGCCGAACTGGGAGAGCGCCGCCCACTGACCCGGGCGGCCCGGGGGCCCTGTCGACCCGAGGGTCGGTAGGGTCGGGGCATGAGCGAAGAGCGTCCTGTCCGCCAGCCGTCCGCCGTCGACCGCGTCGCCGAGGACTGGGTCACCACCCTCGTCGACCTCGACCCCACGACCGCCACGTACATCGGCGTCCCGGGGCGCACGGGGGAGTACGGCGACACCTCGCCCGCCGGTGCCGCCGCGATGGCCGAGGCCGCGCGCGGTGCGAAGCGTGCGCTCGACGCTGCTCCCGCCGTCGACTCCGTGGACCAGGTGACGAAGGCCGACCTCGGCGCCGAGCTGGACCTGATCCAGGAGTCGTACGAGCGCAAGCTGCACCTCCGCGACCTCAACGTCATCGCGAGCCCGGCGCAGTCGGTCCGCGAGATCATCGACCTGATGCCGACCGCGACCGAGGGTGACTGGCAGGACATCGCGAGCCGGCTGCACGCGCTGCCCGACGCGCTCGAGGGCATCCGCGAGACCCTGCTCGAGGGCACCCGCGAGGACGTCACCCCGGCGAAGCGCCAGGTCGCGCTCATCGCCGAGCAGGCGGCGCGCACCGGCGCCGACGGCGGGATGTTCCGTCAGCTGGCCGACTCCGCCGCGTTCGAGGGCGACGTTCCCGTGCCGGAGGCGCTCCGAGCCGACCTGCACCGCGGTGCCGAGGTCGCCGCGGCGGCCTACCGCTCGTTCGGACAGTTCCTGGAGCACGAGCTGCTGCCGCTCGCCACCCCCGTCGACGCCGTCGGTCGCGAGGCCTACGAGCTGCACTCGCGCCGGTTCCTCGGGGCGGTCGTCGACCTCGACGAGACGTACGAGTGGGGCCTCGAGGAACTCGCGCGCATGCGGGACGAGCAGGAGCGCATCGCCGACCGCATCGAGTCCGGTGCGAGCGTCGCCCGTGCGATCGAGGTGCTCGACACCGACCCGTCCCGGATCCTGCACGGCACCGACGCGCTGCAGCGGTGGATGCAGGAGACGAGCGACGCGTCGATCGCCGCCATGGCCGGGACCTACTTCGACATCCCGGACCCGATCCGTCGCCTGGAGTGCCGGATCGCCCCGACCCAGGAGGGCGGCATCTACTACAGCGGCCCCTCCGACGACTTCTCCCGTGCCGGCCGCATGTGGTGGTCCGTGCCCGAGGGCGTCACCGAGTTCGGCACCTGGCGCGAGAAGACGACGGTCTACCACGAGGGTGTCCCCGGACACCACCTGCAGATCAGCCAGGGCGTCTACAACCGCGGCGAGCTGAACACGTGGCGCCGGCAGCTGTCCGGGTCGTCCGGGCACGTCGAGGGCTGGGCGCTGTACGCCGAACGGCTGATGGAGCAGCTCGGGTTCCTCGACGACGACGGCGACCGGCTCGGCATGCTCGACGGGCAGCGGATGCGTGCGGCCCGCGTCGTGCTCGACATCGGCGTGCACCTGCAGAAGACGAACCCCGACGGCGGCGGCTGGACGTGGGAGTACGCGCTCGACTTCATGGGGCAGAACGTGAACATGGACCCGGCGTTCGTCCGGTTCGAGGTCGCCCGGTACTTCGGGTGGCCGGGCCAGGCCCCCTCGTACAAGGTGGGTCAGCGCGTCTGGGAGTCCATCCGCGACGAGGTCGCCGCCCGCGAGGGAGCCGACTTCGACCTGAAGGCGTTCCACCACCGTGCGCTCTCGCTCGGCGGCATCGGGCTCGACACCCTGCGGACCGCGCTGGTCGGGTGACGCGCCGTCGACACGCCCGGTTGTGGGGCCTCCGCCGGTGCGGTTAGACTTGTGCGGCGCAATCCGCGCCACTCAATCAATCGCCACGGCGGTGCACCACGGGGGCCGAGTCCCCGCACGCCATGGCCCGACTCATGTCCGTTCGGAGCAATCTCTACATGACAACCACTACGACCAAGGCTCCTAAGCAGGTCGCCGTCAACGACATCGGTTCGGCTGATGACTTCCTGGCCGAGGTCGAGAAGACCCTGAAGTTCTTCAACGACGGTGATCTCATCTCCGGCACCGTCGTGAAGATCGACCGCGACGAGGTCCTCCTCGACGTCGGTTACAAGACCGAGGGCGTCATCCCCTCGCGCGAGCTCTCGATCAAGCACGACGTCGACCCCAACGAGGTCGTCGAGGTCGGCGACGAGGTCGAGGCCCTGGTTCTCCAGAAGGAGGACAAGGAAGGCCGCCTCATCCTGTCGAAGAAGCGCGCGCAGTACGAGCGTGCGTGGGGCGACGTCGAGAAGATCAAGGAGTCCGACGGCGTCGTGACCGGGACGGTCATCGAGGTCGTCAAGGGCGGTCTCATCGTCGACATCGGCCTCCGTGGCTTCCTCCCCGCCTCGCTCATCGAGCTCCGTCGTGTCCGCGACCTGACGCCGTACCTCGGCCAGGAGATCGAGGCGAAGATCCTCGAGCTCGACAAGAACCGCAACAACGTGGTCCTGTCGCGCCGTGCGCTCCTCGAGCAGACGCAGTCCGAGTCCCGGACGACGTTCCTCAACAACCTCCACAAGGGCCAGGTCCGCAAGGGCATCGTGTCCTCGATCGTCAACTTCGGTGCGTTCGTGGACCTCGGTGGCGTCGACGGTCTCGTCCACGTCTCCGAGCTCAGCTGGAAGCACATCGAGCACGCCAGCGAGGTCGTCGAGGTCGGTCAGGAAGTCACCGTCGAGATCCTCGAGGTCGACCTGGACCGCGAGCGCGTGTCGCTCTCGCTCAAGGCGACGCAGGAGGACCCGTGGCAGGTCTTCGCCCGCACCCACGCGATCGGTCAGATCGCACCGGGCAAGGTCACGAAGCTCGTCCCGTTCGGTGCCTTCGTCCGCGTTGCCGACGGCATCGAGGGCCTCGTGCACATCTCGGAGCTCTCGAACAAGCACGTCGAGCTCGCCGAGCAGGTCGTGTCGGTCAACGACGAGGTCTTCGTCAAGATCATCGACATCGACCTCGACCGTCGCCGCATCTCGCTCAGCCTCAAGCAGGCGAACGAGGGCGTCGACCCGGAGAGCGACGAGTTCGACCCGGCGCTCTACGGCATGCCGACCGAGTACGACGACAAGGGTGACTACAAGTACCCCGAGGGCTTCGACCCGGAGACCAACGAGTGGCTCGAGGGCTACGACACGCAGCGCACCGAGTGGGAGGGCCAGTACGCGGCCGCCCAGGGGCGTTGGGAAGCCCACAAGGCGCAGGTCGCGAAGACCATCGCCGACGAGGCGCAGGGTGGCTTCGACCTCCCGGCCACGGCTTCCTCGTCGTCGTCGACCTCGTCGTTCGCCGGCGAGACGGGTGGCGCGAGCCCCCTGGCCGACGACGCGTCGCTCGCTGCACTCCGCGAGAAGCTCAGCTCGACCAACAACTGATCGAGCGGTTCGTCCCGACCGGAAGCCCGGCACCCCTGACAGGGTGCCGGGCTTCCGGCGTTTCCGGGCATCGGGGTCGTTACCCTGTTGCCGTGCACATCATCGGACTCACGGGCGGCATCGCCGCGGGCAAGTCGACGGTCTCCCGGCGCTGGGCCGAGCACGGGGCCGTCGTCGTCGACGCCGACCGACTGGCGCGGGACGCCGTGGCACCGGGCAGCCCGGGCCTGGCACAGGTCGCCGAGCGGTTCGGTCCGTCGGTGATCGCCGCCGACGGTTCGCTCGACCGGCCGGCGCTCGGGTCGATCGTGTTCGCGGACCCCGCGGCGCGGAAGGACCTCGAAGCCATCACGCACCCCGAGGTCTGGCGGCTCGCGCAGCAGGCGTTCGACGCCGCCGAGGCCGCCGACCCCGACGCTGTGGTGGTCTACGACGTGCCGTTGCTCGCCGAGGCTCGCGGCTCGCGTCCGCTCCGGTTCGACGCGGTCGTGGTGGTCGACGCCCCCGCGGCGCAGCGCATCGAACGGCTCGTCGCGCACCGCGGGATGCCCCGTGACGAGGCCGAGCGCCGCGTCGCCGCCCAGGCGAGCGATGCCGATCGTCTCGCCCTCGCCGACCACGTCGTCGACGCCACCGGGACGCTCGAGCAGACGATCCACTCCGCTGACGAGGTGTGGGCGCGGATCACTCCATGAACCACCGCCTGGTGCTGATCCTCGCCGCGCTCGTCCTCGTGGCGATCGGGGCCGCCTCGCTCGTCGCCGCGAACGTCCTCGGTGCCCAGCGAGTGGCGGACAACGGCCGCGTCGCGGTGCACGAACGGCCGTCGGGTGACGAACACGGGCCCGAGGGGGAGTTCCACCGGTTCCGGCTCGGAACCGTGAACGGTGAGCGGCTCACCCCGAACCGCGACGACTTCGCCGCGCGCACCTCGGCTGACGGTCCGCTCCTGCTGTTCCTGCCGGCGACCCGATCCCGTCCGGCGGAGTACCAGCGCTTCCTCGGAGCAGCCCTGGCCGACGGGTACCACGTGCTCGGCCTCGACTACTGGAACCTCGGCCGCACCCTGTCCGGCACGTGTGAAGCGAACGCACGCTGCTACGGCATGGTGCAGCGGAACCGCTTCGACGGCACGCGGCCCTCGGCGTTCAGCGCGGTCAGTCCGGCCGGGTCGATCGTCTCGCGCTTCCGGGACGCCGTCGCGTACCTCGACGACCACGACCCCGACGGCGGCTGGGGGCGGTTCGTCCAGGGCGACGACCGCATCGTCTGGGACGACATCGTCGTGGCCGGGCACTCGCAGGGCGGCGGAGAGGCGGCGTACATCGCCCACATCCGCAGTGTCCACGGCGCGCTGATGTTCTCGTCACCCGTCGAGTCCCGCGGGCCGGCACACGCAGCGTGGATGGACCGCCCGGGCCGGACACCGGTGGACCGGATGTACGCCATCGACGACGTCCGTGACACGTTCGGCCCCCGCATCACCGGTTCGTGGGACGTCCTCGGGCTGAGCGGTGTGTCCGGGCCGTTCGAGACGGACACCGCACCGCCCGTCGCCGGAGCGGACCCGCACGCGATCCTCACCGACCTCGGCGGCGAGGGCAAGGCACACTCCCTGATCATCAAGGACTCGACGCCGCTCACCCGCGACGGCGTCCCCCGGATGCTCCCGCTGTGGCAGTGGATGCTGCACCGGTTCTCCACAGATCCCGCTCTTCCCTCCGACCGCTCATAGCGTCGCGCAATAGCCTTCCTGCGTGCAGCCCGTTCGTGATGAACCCGACCTGCGCTCGCTCATCCGGGCCCGTGCGGCCGACGGGGGCGTGCGCCACTTCCTCGAGGACGCCCGCTCCGAGCGCGTCCTCACGTACCGTGCGCTCGACGACGCGGTGACCGCGTGGTCGCGGACCTTCGACGCGATCGGCATCGCCCCGTCGGGTGCCGTCCTGGTCGACGTGGGTGACCCGCTCGCGTTCGCGGTCGTGCACCTGAGCGCCGTCGCCGCAGGTCGCCGGGCGATCCCCGTCGACACCGGCCAGCCGGCCACCGAGCCCGGCCGTCTCGCCGACCTGATCGGCGGCGCGTCCATCGTCGTGTCGGACCGCGCGGTGGACGGGACCGTCCCCGGGGCACCGGCGAGCGGGATCGACCCGGCCACGTTCCTCCCGACCGCCGTCCGTGACGGCGACCTGCCCGCCCACAGCCCGCACGCGCCGGGCCAGGGGTCCGTCGTGCTGTTCACCTCCGGTTCGACCGGCACGCCGAAGGGCGTCGAGCTGCCCGAGACGCAGCTGCTGTTCGTCGCCCGGGCCGTCGCACGGCACAACCGGCTCGTGCCGGACGACCGCGGGTTCAACTCCTTGCCGCTGTTCCACGTCAACGCCGAGGTGGTCGGACTGCTCGCGACCCTTGTCGCCGGCGCGACCCTCGTGCTCGACCGGCGCTTCCGTCGTACCGGGTTCTGGGACCTGCTCGCGGAACGACGGATCACCTGGCTGAACGCCGTCCCGGCCATCCTGGCCGTGCTGGCGAAGACCGGGCCGCTCGAGTTCCCGCCGGGCCTGCGGTTCGTGCGCAGCGCGTCGGCGCCGCTGCCGGATCCGGTGCGCGCCGCCCTCGGTGACGTGCCGCTCGTCGTGAGCTGGGGCATGACCGAAGGCGCCTCGCAGATCACGGCGACGCCGCTCGACGAACCGGCCCGGCCCGGTACCGTCGGGGTGCCGGTCGGCTCCGAGGTGCAGGTCCGCGGCGAGGACGGCTCGGTGCTGCCCGCCGGCGAGATCGGTGCGCTGTGGGTGCGGGGCGAGGGGATCGTCCGGGGCTACCTGGGTGGCCGCGCGTCCGAGCGGTTCGACGCCGATGGCTGGCTCCACACCGGTGACGTCGGGTCCGTCAGCACCGACGGCTGGGTGTCCCTGGCCGGACGCTCCGACGACGTCATCAACCGCGGTGGCGAGAAGGTCTACCCGTCCGAGGTCGAGGACGTCCTGCTCGGCGACCCACGCGTGCTCGAGGCGGTCGTCGTCGCCCGCCCGGACGACGTGCTCGGTGCCGTCCCGATCGCATACGTGATCCCGCAGCCCGACGAACCCGTCGACCACGCAGCCCTCGTGGCCGACCTCGTGGCCCGGGCCGAGGCACACCTGACCCGGTTCCGCCGACCGGTCGAGGTCATCGTCGTGCCGGACCTGCCGCGTGCGCCCACCGGCAAGGTGCAGCGCGCGAAGGTCCGGACCATGGCCCGACCATCGTGAACGGACCATCACGCGTGTCCCCGGCATCGACCGGCGACGAGCCGGGGGTGCAGACGCCGACGCGTACGGCCGAGGGCAAGCCCCGGCACCTGTACGAGGTCGACGTGCTCCGCATACTCACGTTCGCGTGCGTGATCGGGGTGCACACCACGAGCCACACCGCGGCCACCGACGACGTCGGGCTGAACGCGTTGCTCGCCCTGCTGCACTTCACCCGGCTGGTCTTCTTCTCGTTGACCGCGTTCGTGCTCGTGTACAGCTACACCTTGCGCCCGAGGCCGATGGCGCAGTTCTGGCCGAAGCGGTTCCTGCTCGTGGGCGTGCCGTACCTGGCGTGGTCGTTCGTCTACGTCGCGGCGGCGTGGCTGCTGAGCCCCACCCGCCGTGGCGACGTCCCCGACCTGGTGCGCACCGCGGCCGAGGGCATCGTCACCGGCACCTCGTGGTACCACCTGTACTTCCTGCTCGTGACGATGCAGGTGTACCTGCTCCTGCCGGTGATCGTCTGGCTGGTGCGCCGGACCCGTGGGCACCACGTGACCGTGCTGGTCGTGGCGTTCCTGGTCCAGCTGGTGGTGTTCGCCGGGTACAAGTACTTCCCGGCGAGCGACGCGTGGATGCAGGGGTACCAGAAGCAGTTCTTCTTCTCGTACGTCTTCTTCATCGTCTCGGGGGCGATCGCCGCCGACCACGCGGACGTGTTCCTGCGGTTCATCCGGGTCCACCGCCGTTCGGTCCTGTGGGCGTTCGCCGGCGTCGGGGGGCTCACCCTCGGCGTGTGGGCGCTGCAGGTGGGCCTCGGGCAGTCCCTCTACGCCGCAGGGACGCCGTTGCAGCCGGTCCAGGTGGTCTGGAGCACCGCGGTGTTCGTCGGGTTCCTGGCGATCGGCGCGGCCTGGGCGGACCGACGGCGCCCCGGGAGCCGGACCGCCCGGTTCGTCGACTACGCGTCCGATCGCTCGTTCGGCATCTTCCTGAGCCACCCGTTCGTCATCTGGATCCTGCTCTACGGCGACAGCTGGCTCGAGGCCGTCGTGCCGCGACCCTGGCTCACGCTCGTCACCTACCTGCTCGTGCTGGTGCTGTCCGTCGCGGTGACCGAGCTGTTCCGGTGGACGCCGCTCAGCGTGCCGCTGACCGGGCGGCCGTCGTTGTCCTCTCGGGCGTCGCGAGCGGCGCGGGCGCGTCGTTCCGCAGGCGCGGGGGTGCCGCAGCGGTCGCCGGAACCGGTGGAGCCGGACGACGCCCTCGTCGGCGAGACCGACGACGTCGGGCGGCGCGCCGCGCGCTGAGCGCTCGCCCGCACGGCGCAGCTCTCGTGCGAGGTTCCGTCCGTGGTGCGACGGTGACGCCGTCCCACGGGGTCCGGAACCTCGCACCAGCCGTTCGGGGCAGTGGACACGTGGCGCGACGGCCTGGAGGCACGTGGCGGGCCCGACCCGCGCCTCCCGGCCGTCGCGTGCGGACCACCAGGGCCGGCGCACGTCCCGCGCACCGGCTGCCGGCCGTCAGGCCGAGCGCTGCTCGGCCTTCGGGGTACCGATCTCGAGCACGCCGTCGGTGGACGTCAGCCGCTGGGGCTTCATGAACCACGCGACGACGGCCGCGGCTCCGAGCAGGACGCAGGAGAGCGCGAAGGGCACCTGCCACCCCGAGGCGTCGATGAGCAGACCGAACACGATGGGCGAGACGACACCGGCGATGCCGAACCCGGTGTTCATGAAGCCCGAGGCCGTGCCGGACCACTGCGGCGCGACGTCCATCGGGATCGCCCAGAGGTTGGCGTTGCAGAGCTCGAGGAAGAAGAACGACAGGGCCAGCGAGATCGTCGCGACGAGCAGGCCCTGCCCGATCACGAGCGGGATGAGGCAGAGGAGCGAGCCGCCGAGCCCGATCACCAGGATGGTCCGGCGGGCGTTCCGGGTGTTCCCGCCGCGGTGGATGATGCGGTCGCTGAGCATCCCGCCGACCGTGTCCCCGACGACACCGGCCAGCAGGATGAGGGTGGTGAACAGGGCGAAGTCGCCGATCTCCAGCCCGTAGGTGGAGCTGAGGAACGTCGGGAGCCACGTGAGGAACACCCAGAGGGTCCAGCCGTACCCGAAGTCGACGAAGGTGACCGGCAGGATCTGCTTCGCCATCTGCCGCCACGGCACCGGGGGACGGGTCGCGCGGGTCTCGACCGGTGGGAGCTCGGCGAGCTCGACCTGCGTGATGCCCTTCGCGGACTCGGGCTTGTCGCGGAACCAGACGAACCAGACGACGGCCCACGCCAGGGACAGCACCGCGGTGGCGAAGAACGCCCAGCGCCAGCTGCCCGTCGCGCCGATCACCCACGCGACGATGAGCGGGGCCAGGGCGTTCCCGAGCCGTGCCGCGGAGTGCACCACGCCCTGGGCGAAGCCGTTCCGGTCGCGGGGGATCCAGCGGCTCATCGCCTGCGTGGCGGTCGGGAACGCGGCGGCCTCGCTCAGCCCGAGCAGGGCCCGTGCGGCGAAGAGGGTCCAGAAGCCGACCGCGAACCCGGTCCAGAGCGTCGCGACGCCCCAGATCACCGTGATGACGAAGAGCGCCCGGCGCGGGCCGAACTTCTCGCTGATCGTGCCGCCGAACACCTGCAGCAGGGCGTACGGCAACGAGAACGCGGAGACGATGAGGCCGGCGGTCGCCTCGTTGAACCCGAACTCCTCGGTGATGTGCGGCAGCGCCGTCGAGATGTTCGTCCGGTCGATGTACGAGATCGCGTACATGCAGCAGAGCAGGACGAGCACGCGTCCGCGGATGCGTCCGCGGAACGGGGTGCCCGTGATCGGTGCGGCCGGGTTCGCCGTGGTCATGAGGCCTCTTCGGGGGAGTGGGAAGGAGTCGGGTGACTGAACGGATCGGACGGTATGCCCGTTGACCATCAGTCGACTTGGAGCCTGCTTGCAGCGGACAGTACGCCGAGGGCGAGCAGGGGCCCTCGGTGTCAGGGGTGCCGACTACCGTTGTCCCCATGGGTGTTGCGATCGAACCGACCCGAGCGGTGCGTCCGTTCGAGGTCATCAGCGAGTACTCGCCGAGTGGCGACCAGCCCGCGGCCATCGCGGAACTCGCCGGGCGGATCAACGCCGGTGAGACCGACGTCGTGCTGCTGGGTGCGACCGGTACCGGCAAGTCGGCGACGACCGCGTGGCTCATCGAGCAGGTGCAGCGGCCGACACTCGTGCTGGCGCACAACAAGACCCTCGCGGCGCAGCTCGCCAACGAGTTCCGCAGTCTGATGCCGAACAACGCGGTCGAGTACTTCGTCTCGTACTACGACTACTACCAGCCCGAGGCATACGTCCCGCAGACGGACACCTTCATCGAGAAGGACTCCTCCGTCAATGCCGAGGTCGAGCGACTCCGGCACTCCACGACGAACTCGCTGCTCAGCCGTCGCGACACCGTGGTGGTGTCCACCGTCTCCTGCATCTACGGTCTCGGCACCCCCGAGCAGTACATGAACGCATCGGTCGCGCTCCACGTGGGCCAGACGATCTCCCGCGACCAGCTCGTCCGCAAGTTCGTCGCCATGCAGTACCAGCGCAACGACGTCGACTTCGCCCGGGGCACGTTCCGGGTGCGCGGCGACACCATCGAGATCATCCCGATGTACGAAGAGCACGCGATCCGCATCGAGATGTTCGGTGACGAGATCGAGGCGCTCTCCTCGCTGCACCCGCTCACCGGCAACGTCATCGACGACCTGCCCGCCGTGTCGATCTTCCCGGCCTCGCACTACGTCGCGGACACCGACGTGATGCACCGGGCGATCGCCTCCATCAAGGAAGAACTCGCGGAACGGCTCACCGAGCTCGAGGGCCAGGGCAAGCTGCTCGAGGCCCAGCGCCTCCGCATGCGCACCACGTTCGACATCGAGATGATGGAGCAGATCGGGTTCTGCTCGGGCATCGAGAACTACTCGCGGCACATGGACGGCCGTGGTCCGGGCGAAGCGCCGCACTGCCTCATCGACTACTTCCCCGACGACTTCCTCATCGTCATCGACGAGTCGCACGTCACCGTGCCGCAGATCGGCGCGATGTACGAGGGTGACGCCTCGCGCAAGCGCACCCTCGTCGAGCACGGGTTCCGCCTGCCCAGCGCGATGGACAACCGCCCGCTGAAGTGGGAGGAGTTCCTCGAGCGCGTCGGGCAGAAGGTCTACCTGTCGGCCACCCCGGGGCGCTACGAGCTCGGGGTCACCGACAGCGTGGTCGAGCAGATCATCCGCCCGACCGGCCTGATCGACCCCGAGATCGTGGTCAAGCCGAGCGACGGCCAGATCGACGACCTGCTCGAGGAGATCAAGCAGCGGGTCGAGAAGGACGAGCGCGTCCTCGTCACCACGCTGACCAAGCGCATGGCAGAGGAACTCACCGACTTCCTCGGGAACGCCGGTGTGCGCGTCCGGTACCTGCACTCCGACGTCGACACCCTGAAGCGCGTCGAGCTGCTGACCGAGCTGCGGCAGGGCGTCTACGACGTGCTCGTCGGCATCAACCTGCTGCGCGAGGGGCTCGACCTGCCCGAGGTGTCGCTCGTCGCGATCCTCGACGCCGACAAGGAAGGCTTCCTCCGCTCGTCGACGTCGCTCATCCAGACGATCGGTCGCGCTGCCCGCAACGTGTCGGGTCAGGTGCTCATGTACGCCGACAAGATGACCGACTCGATGAAGATCGCGATCGAGGAGACCGATCGCCGTCGTGAGAAGCAGGTCGCCTACAACCTGGAGCGCGGCATCGATCCCCAGCCGCTGCGCAAGAAGATCGCGGACATCACCGAGGTCCTGCAGCGCGAGAACGACGACACGAAGGCGCTCCTGCAGGGTCGCCCCGGCACCGACGGGCGTCGGTCACCGACGCCGAACCTCAAGCGCGGCGGCATCGCGGGCGAGGGTGCGACGCAGCTCGGTGCCACCATCGCCGACCTGAACGACCAGATGCTGCAGGCTGCGGCGGAGCTGAAGTTCGAGCTCGCGGCGCGACTGCGCGACGAGGTGCAGGACCTGAAGAAGGCCCTGCGCCAGATGGAGTCGGCCGGACATGTCAGCTGACGGCGCCCGCACGGTCGTCGTCACCGGTGCGAGCGCCGGGCTCGGGTACCACGCCGCCGAGCAGCTCGCCTCGGCGGGGCACCGTGTGGTGCTGGCGACGCGCGACCGCGGCCGGGCGGACGCCGCCGAGCGCAGCATCCGTCGGCACGTCGACGGGGCCTCGCTCGCCCACGTCCACCTCGACCTCGCCGACCTCGACTCGGTCAGTGCCGCTGCCGACGAACTCGCCGCGCTGGAACCCGACGGCGTCGACGCGGTCGTGAACAACGCCGGGGTCGTCGGGGCGTCGACGCGGGGGAGCACGGCACAGGGCACCGAACTGCAGATCGGTACGAACCACCTCGGGCACTTCGCGTGGACCGCCCGGGTCCTGCCCCTGCTCGAACGACGAGCCGGCCGGGTCGTGCACCTCGGGTCGATCGCCCACCGATTCGCCCAGCTCGACGCGACCGATCCGCTCGGCGTCGGCCGGTACTCGAGCCACCGCCAGTACGCCAGGAGCAAGCTCGCCGTGATGCTGTTCGGCTTCGAGCTCGCCGAGCGACTGGCCGACTCGGGCTCATCCGTGTCGAGCGTCGTCGCGCACCCCGGCCTGTCGCTCGACCGCCTGTCGCCGGGCCGTCCCGACGTCAGCCCGACCAGAGCCGAACCCGAGTGGATCCGCCCGGCGCAGCGCATCGTCGCCCAGGGCAAGGACGTCGGCGCCCAGCCGCTCGTGCACGCGGCCGTCGGTCCTGACGTGCACTCGGGGGAGTACTGGGGCCCGGCAGGCTGGATGCAGCTCCGGGGCCCGGCCACGGTGGTCGCGGCCGAACCTCGGGCGCACGACCGCACCGTCGCAGCGCAGCTCTGGGCGGCGAGCGAGCGTGCATCCGGTGTCGCGTTCGCTCTCGACGCACTCGTCTGACCCTCCATCCCGGCCGAATGTCGGTGCCGCTTCGTAGAATCGACGACGATGACCATCACCTCTGACCCCGGTACCTCGACGTCGGGCCGGAACGCCTTCGGCGAGCCCGCTGACCTCCACCTCCCCGGCGGGACCGCTCCGCACAGTACCTCCACGCTCAGCGTGCGTGGCGCGCGCGTGCACAACCTCCGTGACGTCGACCTCGAGATCCCGCGCGACTCGCTCGTCGTGTTCACCGGCCTGTCCGGCTCGGGCAAGTCCTCGCTGGCGTTCGACACGATCTTCGCCGAGGGGCAGCGCCGCTACGTCGAGTCGCTGTCCGCCTACGCGCGCCAGTTCCTCGGCCAGGTCGACCGCCCCGACGTCGACTTCATCGAGGGGCTCTCGCCGGCGGTGTCGATCGACCAGAAGTCGACCAACCGCAACCCGCGGTCGACCGTCGGCACGATCACCGAGGTCTACGACTACATGCGTCTGCTCTGGGCGCGCATCGGGGTCCCGCACTGCCCGACGTGTGGCGAGGTGATCAGCAAGCAGACCGTGCAGCAGATCGCCGACCAGCTCATGCAGTTCGAGACCGGTACCCGCTTCCAGGTCCTCGCACCCGTGATCTCGAAGAAGAAGGGCGAATTCGTCGACCTCTTCCAGGAGCTCGCGGCGTCCGGCTACGCCCGCGCGATCGTGGACGGGGAGCGCATCCAGCTCAGCGACCCGCCCAAGCTCAAGAAGCAGGTCAAGCACGACATCTCGGTCATCGTCGACCGCCTGGTGGCGAGCGACGACATCCTCGGTCGTCTCACCGACTCGCTCGAGACCGCCCTGCGCCTGACCGACGGCACCGTCGGCATCGACCTGGTGGACCACGAGGGGCCCGGAGCGGTCCGGAACTACTCCGAGAACCTCTCGTGCCCGAACAACCACCCGCTCGCACTCACCGAGATCGAGCCGCGCACGTTCTCGTTCAACGCGCCGTTCGGTGCCTGCCCCGAGTGCTCCGGACTCGGCACCCGCATGTCGGTCGACCCCGACCTGGTGCTCGGCGACCCCGAGGCCTCGTTGCGGGACGGCGTCCTGCTGCCCTGGACCGGGACGAGCGGGCTGTACTCCTACTTCGAGAAGCTGCTCGGCGGCCTCGGCAAGGAGCTCGGCTTCTCGCTCGACACCCCGTGGAACCAGCTCGACCCCGCGGTGCAGGCGTCGATCCTGACCGGCAAGGACTTCCAGGTGTCGGTCTCCTGGCGCAACCGCTTCGGCCGCGAGATGCGGTACACGAGCGGGTTCGAAGGCGTCATGCCCTACATCGAGCGCAAGTTCGCCGAGGCCGAGTCGGACTCGCAGCGGCAGCGCTTCCAGGGGTACCTGCGCGAGGTCCCGTGCCCGGTGTGCGAGGGAACCCGCCTCAAGCCCGAGGTGCTCGCGGTGACGGTCAACGACCGCAGCATCGCGGACGTCACCGACATGTCGCTCGACAACGCGTACTCGTTCATGGACGAGCTGACGCTGACCGACCGCGAAGCGCACATCGCCGCCGCGGTCCTCCGCGAGATCCGCGCACGCCTCGAGTTCCTGCTCGAGGTCGGCCTGAACTACCTCACGCTGGCACGTGGTGCCGGTGGTCTCTCCGGCGGTGAGGCGCAGCGCATCCGCCTGGCGACGCAGATCGGCTCCGGGCTGACGGGCGTGCTGTACGTACTCGACGAGCCGAGCATCGGCCTGCACCAGCGCGACAACCGACGACTCATCGACACCCTGGTCAAGCTCAAGGACCTCGGCAACACGCTCATCGTCGTCGAGCACGACGAGGACACGATCCGCACGGCCGACTGGGTCGTCGACATCGGCCCCGGTGCCGGTGTGAACGGCGGCAACGTCGTGCACTCCGGTTCGTACGAGGGCATCATCGAGAACCGCGAGTCGATCACCGGTGACTACCTCGCCGGCCGACGCGCGATCGAGGTGCCGGCCGAGCGTCGCAAGGTCAACCTGAAGCGCGCCATCACCGTGCAGGGCGCCCGCGCGAACAACCTCAAGTCGATCGACGCGGACTTCCCCCTCGGTGTGTTCACCGCGGTGACGGGCGTCAGCGGGTCCGGCAAGTCGACGCTGGTGAACGACATCCTGTACAAGGTGCTCGCCAACCAGCTCAACGGCGCCCGGCACATCGCGGGCAAGCACACCCGGGTGAAGGGCCTCGACCAGCTCGACAAGGTCGTGCACGTCGACCAGGCACCGATCGGTCGCACCCCGCGCTCGAACCCGGCGACCTACACGGGCGTGTTCGACCGCATCCGCCAGCTGTTCGCCGAGACGCAAGAGGCCAAGATCCGCGGCTACCAGCCGGGCCGCTTCAGCTTCAACGTCAAGGGCGGCCGCTGCGAGAACTGCGCGGGCGACGGCACGATCAAGATCGAGATGAACTTCCTGCCCGACGTCTACGTCGCGTGCGAGGTCTGCGGTGGTGCGCGCTACAACCGCGAGACGCTCCAGGTGCACTACAAGGGCAAGAACATCTCCGAGGTCCTCGACATGCCGATCAGCGAGGCGGCCGAGTTCTTCGAGCCGATCTCGGCGATCCACCGCTACATGGCGACCCTGGTCGACGTGGGCCTCGGCTACGTGCGCCTCGGCCAGAGCGCGACCACGCTCTCCGGCGGCGAGGCGCAGCGCGTCAAGCTCGCCACCGAGCTGCAGCGTCGCTCGAACGGCCGCACGGTCTACGTGCTCGACGAGCCGACGACCGGTCTGCACTTCGAGGACGTCCGCAAGCTGCTCCTCGTGCTGCAGAGCCTGGTCGACAAGGGCAACACCGTCATCACGATCGAGCACAACCTCGACGTCATCAAGTCCGCCGACTGGCTGATCGACATGGGACCCGAGGGCGGTTCCGGTGGTGGCACGGTCCTGGCGACGGGTACCCCGGAGCACGTGGCGACCGTGCCGGAGAGCCACACCGGTGTCTTCCTGCGCGAGATCTTCGACGCGCAGGACGCCCGGGTCGGCAAGCAGCAGGCGGTCGGCGCACGCCAGGCCACCCAGAAGCAGCAGGGCGGCAAGCAGCAGGGCGCGACCAAGCAGGCGAGCAAGCAGAAGGCGGGTGCTCGGTAGGTGGCGGACACCGTCCCGTGGCGTCCGAAGGCGGGAGAGATCCCGACCGACCCGGGCGTCTACCGATGGCGTGACGAAGCCGGTCGGGTGCTCTACGTCGGCAAGGCGAAGAACCTCCGCGCCCGGCTGAGCAACTACTTCGCGCCGCTGCCGACGCTGCACGAGCGCACGCGGCGCATGGTCCTCACGGCACGCAGTGTCGAGTGGACGACGGTCGGCTCCGAGATCGAGGCGCTCCAGCTGGAGTACACCTGGATCAAGGAGTTCGATCCGCCGTTCAACGTCAAGTTCCGCGACGACAAGTCGTACCCGTACATGGCGGTCACCCTGGGTGACGAAGCGCCGCGGGTGATGGTGACGCGCAACCGCAAGATCAAGGGCGCGAAGTACTTCGGTCCGTACCCGAAGATCTGGGCGGTGCACGACACCATCGACCTGATGATCAAGGTCTTCCCGATCCGCACGTGCTCGGACTCGTCGTACAAGAAGGCGATGCAGACGGGCCGTCCGTGCTTCCCGGGGCAGATCGGCAAGTGCGGTGGCCCGTGCTCGCAGAAGGTCACGATCGAGGAGCACCGCGCGCTCGTCGAGGAGTTCGTGCGCTTCATGAACTCCTACGACCGCCGGGTCATCACCGAACTCCGGCAGCGCATGGGGGCCTCGGCCGACGCGATGCAGTACGAGCAGGCCGCGAAGTACCGCGACCAGGTCGAGGCGCTCGAAGCCGTGCTCGAGAAGTCCGCCGTGGTGCTCCGCGACTCGGTCGACCTCGACCTGTTCGGCATCGCGGAGGACGAGCTCGCCGCAGCCGTGCAGCTGTTCTCCGTCCGTGGTGGCCGCATCCGCGGTGTCCGCGGCTGGGTCGTCGACAAGGAGCTCGACATCGCCACGGGTGACCTCGTCGAGCAGATCGTGCAGGGCGTCTACGTCACCGACGAGCCCCCGCGCGAGGTCGTCGTCCCCGAGCTGCCGGAGGACGCCGACGCGCTCCAGGAGTGGCTCAGCAAGCGCCGGAACGGGCGCGGCACGAAGCTCAGCACGGCACAGCGCGGCGATCGCGCCGGACTCGCCCGGACGGCCGCGCAGAACGCCGGGCAGGCGCTCATGCTCTACAAGACCAAGCGCTCCGCCGACTACACCACCCGGGCCGCGGCACTGGCCGACATCCAGGACGCCCTCGGCATGACCGAGGCGCCGCTCCGCATGGAGTGCTACGACATCTCGCACCTGCAGGGCACGAACGTCGTCGCGTCGATGGTGGTGTTCGAGGACGGTCTGCCGCGCAAGGACCAGTACCGCCGGTACTCGATCGCCGAGACCACCGACGACACCGACAGCATGTACCAGGTGCTCTCGCGGCGCCTGGCGCGGCTGGACGAGGACGCCGAGCTGCCGGACGTCCCCGACGTCACGACCGACGAGGTCGTCGAGGGGTCGAAGCCGACGAAGCGGTTCGCGTACCGTCCGCAGCTGCTCATCGTCGACGGCGGCCAGCCCCAGGTGCAGGCCGCGAAGCGCGCGATGGACGAAGCCGGCGTGCACGACATCGCCCTGGTCGGCATCGCCAAGCGGCTCGAGGAGCTCTGGCTCCCCGACGACGACTTCCCGGTCATCCTGCCCCGCAACTCGGAGGCGCTCTTCCTCATCCAGCGCATCCGCGACGAGGCGCACCGGTTCGCGATCACCCACCAGCGCAGCAAGCGGAAGCGCGACGTCCGGTCGCGGCTGTCCGAGATCCCCGGTCTCGGCCCGAGCCGCGTCAACGCCCTGCTGAAGCACTTCGGCTCGGTCGCACGGCTGCGCGAAGCGACGGCCGAGGACATCGGTGAGGTGAACGGCATCGGCCCGGCGACCGCTGCCGCGGTCGTGTCGAAGCTGGCGCAGACGCCGACGAGCGCGCCGGCGACCAGCGCGTCCAGCGCCCCCGAACCGGACGCCGACGCGATCACGGACGCCGTGACCGAGAACGCCGCCACCCAGCAGACCGCAACCCACCCGGGAGGCCCGGTGCGGGTCCCCGAGGTGACCGACGACGGTCCGCAGCGACCGTCGTGACGAACCCCGCGCCTCCCGGCCGCCACCGGGCGGTAGCCTGGTCCGGCAGCCGAGACCTCCCCGGGCGACGCGCCCGGGCCGCCACGACGGAGCCCACTCCCAGATGACCGACAGCGCCACCGCGACCACCCACGCGTCGCAGCACGACATCCTCATCGTCACCGGCATGTCCGGGGCCGGGCGGTCCACCGTCGGCAAGGCCCTCGAAGACCTGGGCTGGTACGTCGTCGACAACCTGCCCACGCAGATGCTGGCCCCGCTGACCGAACTGGCCGACCGCGCGGGGGAGAAGATCCCGAAGATCGCCACCGTGGTCGACGTCCGCGGCGGGCGGTTCTTCACCGACCCCGAACACGCGGTCGAGCAGGTCCGCTCGAGCACCTCCGCGCGGGTCCGGGTGCTGTTCCTCGAAGCCACCGACGCCGTGCTGGTCCGGCGCTTCGAGCAGGTCCGTCGACCCCACCCGCTCCAGGGCGAGGACACCCTGCTCGACGGCATCGCCCGCGAACGGGCGCGTCTCGCCGGTCTCCGCGAGGCGTCCGACGTGGTGATCGACACCTCCGACCTCAACATCCACCAGCTCGCGAACACCGTGATCGAGCACTTCGCCGACGAGCACTTCGTGGGTGTCCAGGTCACGCTGATGAGCTTCGGGTTCAAGTACGGTCTGCCCGCCGACGCCGACATGGTGGCCGACGTACGGTTCCTCCCGAACCCCTACTGGGTGCCGGAACTGCGGCCCCACACCGGGCTGGACCAGCCGGTCTCGGACTACGTGCTGGCCCAGGCCGGAGCCCGTCCGTTCGTCGACCGCTACGCCTCCGTCCTCGAGCCGGTGTTCGAGGGGTACCAGCGCGAGAACAAAAGACACGCTACGATCGCCATCGGCTGTACCGGCGGGAAGCACCGCTCGGTCGCCATCGTCGCCGAGTTGGCGAACCTCCTCCGCGGGATGCCTGGCGTCGCCGTGCGTGTGAAGAACCGAGATCTCGGCCGGGAGTGACCGTCCCTCCGGCCGCTCCCACGCCCGTGCCGCCGGATCTGCGGGAACCACTGAACGAACGTTAGGAATGATGCTGTGCCGTTGACTGCCGAGGTCAAGGACGAACTGGCCAGGGTCGCCGTGAACCGCAACACGGTCCGCGCCGCCGAACTGGCCACGATCCTCCGGTTCGCTGGTGGTCTGCACGTCATCTCGGGCCGCATCGCGGTCGAGGTCGAGCTCGACACCCGGATCATCGTGCACCGGGTCCGCAAGGACCTCGCCGAGCTCTACGGCGTGCGCAGCGAGGCGTCGGTGGGCTCGTCCGCGTCCGCCCGCCGCGGGACCCGCTACCTGGTCCGCGTGCTCGAGGCGGGGGAGACCCTCGCCCGCCAGACCGGCCTGATGGACGCCCGTCGTCGTCCCGTCCGCGGCCTGCCGAACCGCCTCACCACGGGCAACCGTGAGGACCTCGCCGCCATCTGGCGCGGCGCCTTCCTCGCCTCCGGCACCCTGACCGACCCGGGTCGGGCCGCAGCGCTCGAGGTCACCTGCCCCGGCAACGAGGCCGCGATGGCCCTCGTCGGTGCCGCGTCGCGTCTCGGGGTCGCCGCGAAGGGCCGCGAGGTCCGCGGGGTGCACCGCGTCGTCATCCGCGACGGTGAGGCCATCGGTCAGATGCTGACCGTCATGGGTGCAGCGCGCACCACCGCCGACTGGGAGGAGATGCGCCAGCGTCGCGAGGTCCGTGCGACCGCGAACCGCCTGGTCAACTTCGACGACGCGAACCTCCGCCGTTCCGCGCAGGCCGCCGTGGCCGCCTGCGCCCGGGTCGAGCGTGCGCTCGAGATCCTCGGCGACGAGGTCCCCGACCACCTGCAGTACGCCGGCACGCTGCGCCTGCAGCACCGCGACGCGTCGCTCGACGAGCTCGGCCAGCACGCGGACCCGCCCATGACCAAGGACGCCATCGCCGGCCGCATCCGTCGCCTGCTGGCGATGGCCGACAAGCGGGCCTCCGACCTCGGCATCCCGGGCACCGAAGCGAGCGTTCCCGAGGAGCTCGAAGGGGCCTGAGAGCGGTCTGTCGACCCTACGGACGGGAGGCGCGGTGCCAGCTGGCACCGCGCCTCCCGTCCGTTCCCGGGCCCGTTCTCGGACCCGTTCCCGGCCTGGTCGGCGACCGTCCGGACGGACCGTCATCCCGCTCGGGCACGCAGTGTCCGACTGCTAGGGTCGTTACGGCGACGTTACGGGGCGTATCGTCCACCACACGCGGGCCCGCCAGGGTGCGCGACTCCCGAAAGCAGCGCCCCCTGGGCGCTCCACACTCACCAGGAGATCCATTGACCGTCAAGATCGGTATCAACGGCTTCGGCCGCATCGGCCGTAACTTCTTCCGGGCCGCCCTCGCGAAGGGCTCCGACCTCGAGATCGTGGCGGTGAACGACCTCACCGACAACGCTTCGCTCGCCAACCTGCTGAAGTTCGACTCCATCACGGGCCGTCTCGGCGTCTCCGTCGAGCTCGACGGCGACAACATCGTCGTCGACGGCAAGGCCATCAAGGTCCTCGCCGAGCGCGACCCCGCCAACCTCCCCTGGGGTGAGCTGGGTGTCGACATCGTCATCGAGTCGACCGGGTTCTTCACCAAGGCCGCCGATGCGCAGAAGCACATCGACGCCGGCGCCAAGAAGGTCATCATCTCCGCCCCGGCCACGGGTGACGACGTCACCATCGTGCTCGGCGTGAACGAGGACCAGTACGACGCGGCGAACCACCACATCATCTCGAACGCGTCCTGCACCACGAACAGCCTCGCGCCGCTCGCCAAGGTGTTCCACGACAAGTTCGGCATCGAGCGTGGCCTGATGACGACGGTGCACGCGTACACCGCCGACCAGAACCTGCAGGACGGCCCGCACAAGGACCCCCGTCGTGCCCGCGCCGCCGCGCTGAACATCGTCCCGACCTCGACCGGTGCCGCCAAGGCCATCGGTCAGGTCATGCCGGAGCTCGCCGGCAAGCTCGACGGCTTCGCGCTGCGCGTCCCGGTCCCCACCGGCTCGATCACCGACCTCACCCTCGAGACCAAGTCCGAGGTCACCGTCGACGAGATCAACGCCGCCTACAAGGAGGCCGCGGAAGGCCCCCTCAAGGGCATCCTGCTCTACAGCGAGGACCCGCTGGTGTCGACCGACATCACCACGGACCCGCACTCCTCGATCTACGACTCCGGCCTGACCAAGGTCATCGGCGGCCTCGTGAAGATCACCTCGTGGTACGACAACGAGTGGGGCTACTCGAACCGCCTCGTCGACCTCACCGAGTACGTCGGCGAGCGTCTGTAACACATGGCCCTCCGCACCCTCGAGGACCTCGGCGACCTCGCCGGCAAGCGCGTCGTCGTCCGCTGTGACCTGAACGTCCCGCTCAAGGACGGCACGATCACGGACGACGGCCGCGTCCGCGCGTCGCTGACCACGCTGAACACCCTCGTAAACGCCGGCGCACGCGTCATCGTGATCTCGCACCTGGGCCGCCCCGACGGGGAGCCCAAGCCCGAGTTCTCGCTCGCACCGGTGGCCCAGCGGCTCTCCGAGCTGCTCGGCAAAGAGGTCACGTTCGTCGGCGAGACCGTCGGCGACGAAGCAACCGCCGCGGCCGAGGCCCTCGAGGACGGCGACGTCCTGCTGCTCGAGAACCTCCGCTTCAACCCGGAGGAGACCTCGAAGGACGCCGCCTCGCGCAGCGCCTTCGCGGACCGCATCGCGGCACTCGGCGACGCCTTCGTCTCCGACGGCTTCGGTGTCGTGCACCGCAAGCAGGCTTCGGTCTACGAACTCGCGTCCGCGCTGCCCAGTGCAGCCGGTTCGCTGATCGAGACCGAGCTCCGCGTGCTCGAGCGCCTGACCAAGGACCCGGAGCGGCCGTACACGGTCGTGCTCGGCGGGTCGAAGGTCAGCGACAAGCTCGGTGTCATCGACCACATCCTGCCGAAGGTCGACACCCTCTGCATCGGTGGCGGCATGCTCTTCACGTTCCTCGCGGCCCAGGGCCACGGGGTCGCGAAGTCGCTGCTCGAGGCCGACCAGCTCGACGTCGTCCGCGAGTACCTCTCGCGGGCGAAGGAGCTCGGCGTGACCATCGACCTGCCGACCGACGTCGTGGTGGCCTCCGGCTTCGCGGCCGACGCCGACCACGAGACCGTGGCGGCGGACGCCATCGAGTCCTCGTCGTTCGGCACGGACGGCATCGGCCTCGACATCGGCCCGGAGACCGCTGCGCGGTTCGCCTCGGCCGTCTCGGGTTCCAAGACCGTGTTCTGGAACGGCCCGATGGGCGTGTTCGAGTTCCCGGCCTTCGCCGCCGGCACGAAGACCGTCGCGCAGGCGCTGACCGAGGTCGACGGCCTCGGCGTCGTCGGTGGTGGCGACTCCGCTGCCGCCGTGCGGTCGCTGGGTTTCTCGGACGACCAGTTCGGCCACATCTCGACCGGTGGCGGTGCGAGCCTCGAGTTCCTCGAGGGTAAGTCGCTGCCCGGTCTCGAAGCACTGGGGTGGACCGCATGACCCGTACTCCGTTGATCGCGGGCAACTGGAAGATGAATCTCGATCATCTCCAGGCCATCGCCACCGTGCAGAAGCTCGCGTGGACGCTCAAGGACGCCCGGCACGACTTCGACGACGTCGAGGTCGCGGTGTTCCCGCCGTTCACCGACCTGCGGAGCGTGCAGACGCTCATCTCGGCCGACAAGCTGCCGATCCATTTCGGTGCGCAGGACCTGTCGCAGTTCGACTCCGGTGCCTACACCGGTGACGTCTCCGGCGCGTTCCTCGCCGCGCTCGACGCCCAGTACGTCATCGTCGGCCACTCCGAGCGGCGCACGCTGCACGGTGAGACCGACGAGGTCGTCGCAGCGAAGACCGCAGCGGCCGTCAAGCACGGTCTCGTCCCCGTGGTCTGCGTCGGCGAGACCGGCGAGCAGCGCGAGGAGCGCGGCGCCGGCGTCGTGCCGGTCGAGCAGCTCCGCGTCGTGCTCGACGCGGTCAAGCCCGCCGACATCGTCGTGGCGTACGAGCCCGTCTGGGCCATCGGCTCCGGCCAGGCGGCCACGGCCGAACAGGCGCAAGACGAGTGTGCCGCGATCCGTCGTGGCATCGCCGCAGCCTGGGGGGACCAGGCTGCTGCCGACACCCGAGTGCTCTACGGCGGCTCGGTCAAGTCGGGCAACATCGCGGGGTTCCTCCGCGAGCCCGACATCGACGGCGCGCTCGTCGGTGGCGCTTCGCTCGACGTGCAGGAGTTCGCGGCCATCGCCCGGTTCCGTCAGCACGTCGGGCTGTAGTCCACAGGCGTCGTCGCGGGCAGTCGTCCGCACCACTCCCGTCCAGGTACCGGCCGTGCTCCGCGCGGCCGGTACACTGGTACGGCTGACTGACACGAAAGGTACGTCGTGGCGATACTCTCCGTCGTGCTGCAGGTCCTGCTCGCAATCACGAGCCTCCTGCTCACGCTCCTCATCCTGCTGCACAAGGGCCGCGGTGGTGGCCTCTCCGACATGTTCGGCGGTGGGGTCACGAGCAACCTCGGTGCGTCCGGCGTGGCCGAGCGCAACCTCAACCGCATCACGGTGATCCTCGGTCTGGTCTGGATCGTCTCCATCATCGTGCTCGGTCTCATCAACAAGTTCACGGCGGGGGTCTGATCCATGGCAAGCGGAGGCAGTGCAATCCGAGGGTCTCGCGTCGGCGCGGGACCGATGGGCGAACAGGACCGCGGGGTCCAGGCAGAGCGCGTGGCGATCTCGTACTGGGACGCCCTCGGCAACGAGGTCGTGCGGTACTTCGCCGCGAACCTGCCCGACGAAGAGATCCCCGAGACGGTGGACTCGCCGTCGAGCGGTCTGCCGGCCGGGCGCGACAAGGAGAACCCTCCCGTGGTCTCCAAGACGGAGCCCTACAAGACCCACCTCGCGTACGTGAAGGAACGCCGCACCGAGGAAGAGGCAGCGCAGCTCCTCGAGGACGCGCTCCAGCAGCTCCGAGAGCGTCGCGGCACCGCGGCGAAGAAGGCTTAGCGCACACACGCTGACGAAGGCCCCTGCACCGATGGTGCGGGGGCCTTCGTGCGTCCGGGGCAGGGGCGGCTCGGTCGCCGAGTGGTCACGACACGCCGCGTGCGGTGCGTGCTGGTGGCACGAACTGTCGTGCGGCGTGCGCGCAGCCGACAGTTCGTGACCACTCAGCGTCGCCCGGCGGGGAGTCGCGACCGCTCGGCGCCCGAGGTGCCGCGGAGTGCTGGTTTGCCGACCGGTCATGACACGCCGCGTGCGGTACGCGGTGGTGGCCAGTTCTGTCGCCTGCGGCGCCCGCGGCCGACAGTTCGTGACCACTCGGCGTCGCGGTCGCGGTCGCGGCGCGGCGCGCAGTGGGCGCGACCACAGACGGACGGGAGGCCCGGTGCCAGCTGGCACCGGGCCTCCCGTCCGTCAGGAACGCGCGTCTAGTACGTCGACGCGATCAGGTTCTCGGGGACGTCGCGTGCGGCGTCCTGGTCCACGAAGAAGACGGTGCGCTTGCGACCCTGCACGCCACCGACGGGGACGTCCTCGATCGACGCACCGGCGAGGGCCAGCCCGAGGACCGAGGCCTTCTCGGCACCGGAGAGGATCACCCAGACGCGCTGCGAGGCGTTGATCACCGGGAAGGTGACGGTCAGACGCTGCGGCGGCGGCTTGGGGGAGTCGTCGACCGACACGACGGCACGGTCGGTGACCGTGAGTTGCGGGAACTCCGGGAAGAGCGAGGCGGTGTGTCCGTCAGGGCCGACACCGAGCAGGGTGATGTCGAAGCGCGGAGCCACGGCGCCTTCGGGCGCGGCGTCCTGCAGCTCGCGCTCGTACTGGGTCGCTGCGGCCTCGATGTCGAGCCCCCCGTCGGACGCGGGCATCGGGTGGATGTTCGACGCGGGGATGTCGACGTGGTCGAAGAAGTCGGTCTGCGTGCCGATCGTGTTGCGGTCGGCGTCGTCCGAGGGGACCCAGCGCTCGTCGACCCACCAGACGTGCACCTTCGACCAGTCGACGCTCTCGCGCGCCGGCGACTGGCCGATCGCGGCGAGGACGAGGGAGGACACCGAGCCACCGCTGATCGCGATGTCGGCACGCTCCTGCTCGTCGAGCACGTCGATGATCTTGGTGATGAAGCGTGCGGCGACCGAAGCGCCGAGGGCCTGCTTGTCCGGGTGCACGAGCACCCGCCGTTCGTTGGTCACGTGACTCCCGTGTTCGTGGCGGCCGACCGGTCGTCCGACCGCCTTCGGTCCGGTCGGGCCGCCTGCACCAGACAGGCGGCCCGACCGTGTGGGGTGTTGATCAGCGGGCGATGGTCTCGCGCAGCTGGGGCACCCCGTGCTTGACGACGTCTCCGAAGAGGACGTCCGGGTCGAGTCTACGGAGTTCCTCGGCCAGGCAGTCGCGCAGGTTGCGGCGTGGCAGCGACAGGTCGTGCGTCGGCTGCCCGGGCATCGAGAGCGTCGCGACGTCCACCAGGGAACGCTCGAGCTCGATGGTGCCGGACTCGCGGACGAGCTTCACGCCGTGGATGCCGCTCGACCCCGTCGCGCGTGGCGACGTGACGACGGACACCGGCACCTGGAGCTGCAGCTGCAGCCAGGCGGCGAGGAGGATCGTCGACGGGCTGTCGGACGCTCCGGAGACCTCGACGGCGGTGATCGGCTCGTACGGCGGCTGGTCGAGCGCCGCGGCGAGCTGGTTCCGCCACAGGGTCAGACGGGTCCACGCGAAGTCGGTGTCACCCGGTACGTAGGACGCACCGAGTGCCTCGATCGCGCCGTTGGGGTCCTTCTGCGCGGCCGCGTCGGTGATCCGTCGCTGCGCGATGCGGCCGAGGGCCGAGGCCGCGGGCTGCTCGGGAGCGGTCTGCGGCCACCAGGCAACGACGGGTGCGTCCGGCAGCAGGAGGCCGGTGACCAGGCTCTCCTCGTCGGTCGCGGTCTCGCCGTACGCCCGGAGGACGATGACCTCGCTCGCACCCGCGTCGCTGCCGACACGGATCTGCGCGTCGAGGCGCCCGGGGGACTTCGTGTCACCGCTGTTCTTCGAGACGATGATCACGCGCATCGGGTGCTCGCGGGACGCCTCGTTGGCCGCCTCGATCGCCTCTTCCTCGTGACCGAGGGCCGTCGAGATGATGAGGGTCAGCACACGGCCGAGGGCGACCGCGCCGCCCTCCTCGCGGATGCGGACGAGCTTCTTCTGGATCTTCGACACCGTGGTGTCGGGCATGTCGATCTTCACGGACGCCTCCAGGTCCGACCATCGCGGGCGAGCAGGGCGTCGGCGGATGCCGGACCCCACGTGCCGGGACGGTACTGCTCGGGCTGGCCTTGCGTGGCCCAGAACTCCTCGATGGGGTCGAGGATCTTCCAGGACAGCTCGACCTCCTGGTGCCGCGGGAACAGCGGCGGGTCACCGAGGAGCACGTCGAGGATGAGTCGCTCGTACGCCTCGGGGGAGGCTTCGGTGAACGCGTGGCCGTAGCCGAAGTCCATCGTCACGTCGCGCACCTGGGTGCCGACGCCGGGGACCTTCGAGCCGAAGCGGAGCGTGACGCCCTCGTCCGGCTGGACACGGATGACGAGCGCGTTCTGGCCGAGCGGGGACTGCGTGTTGCCGTAGACGTCCTCGGGGACGCGCTTGAACACGATCGCGATCTCGGTCACACGACGGCCCAGACGCTTGCCGGCGCGCAGGTAGAACGGGACGCCCTGCCAGCGACGCGTGGCGATGTCGAGCTTGATCGCCGCGTACGTCTCGGTGCCGGACTCCGGGTTCATCCCGGCCTCTTCGAGGAAGCCGAGCACCTTCTCGCCGCCCTGCCAGCCGCCGTCGTACTGCCCGCGGGCAGTGGCGGTCGACAGGTCCTCGGGCAGACGGACGGCGGAGAGGACCTTCTCCTTCTCGGCACGCAGGTCTGCGGCCTTGAACGAGACGGGCTCCTCCATCGCGGTGAGGGCGAGGAGCTGCAGCAGGTGGTTCTGGATGACGTCGCGAGCCGCACCGATGCCGTCGTAGTACGCGGCACGCCCGGCGACGCCGATGTCCTCGGCCATCGTGATCTGCACGTGGTCGACGTAGTTCGAGTTCCAGATGGGTTCGTACATCTGGTTCGCGAACCGGAGCGTCAGGAGGTTCTGGACGGTCTCCTTGCCGAGGTAGTGGTCGATGCGGAACACGTCGTCGGGCGCGAAGACGCTCTCGACGATCGCGTTGAGCTCGCGCGCGGTGCGGAGGTCGGAGCCGAACGGCTTCTCGACGACCACGCGGCTCCAGGAGCCCTCGCGCTTCTCGGTCAGCCCGGACAGCTTCAGCTGCTCGGTGACGACCGGGAACATCTTCGGCGGGATGGACAGGTAGAACGCGTGGTTGCCCAGCGTCCCGCGTTCGGCGTCGAGGTCGTCGACGGTGCGCTTGAGCTCGCGGAACGCCTCGGGGTCGTCGAACGAGCCCTGGACGAAGCGGATGCCCTGTTCGAGCTGACGCCAGACGTCCTCGTCGAACGGGGTGCGCGAGTGCTCCTTGACGGCGTCGTGGACGAGCTGGGAGAAGTCTTGGTCCTCCCAGTCGCGACGAGCGAACCCGACGAGCGCGAACCCCGGGGGCAGGAGCCCCCGGTTGGCCAGGTCGTAGACCGCGGGCATCAGCTTCTTGCGTGACAGGTCGCCCGTCACGCCGAAGATGATGAGCGTGCTCGGTCCCGCGATCCGGTTCAGTCGACGATCCGTCGGCAGCCGGAGCGGGTTGTGCTCCGGGGTGATTGCCACCGGTGACATGAGTCGGTGAACTCCTTACGAGTCAGTGGGAGACGGCGGACGCGATCGCCGCGGTGGCGGCGTGGACGTCCGACGTCGTGAGGGTGAGGACCGGCCGGCCGTGCTCGGCGAGGACACTCGCGTCGCCGGCTGCCTGGGCCCGGAGGAGCTGCCCGAACGTGAACGGCCGACCCGGGATCGCCAGGTCCTCCGCTTCGTCGGCCACGATCTGCAGGAACACTCCCGTGGCGGGGCCGCCCTTGTGGTACTGGCCGGTCGAGTGCAGGAACCGGGGGCCGTACCCGAAGGTGACGGGGCGCTCCGTGCGCGCCGCGATCGCGTCGCGCAGCGACTCGAGGCCGCTGTTCGTGGTGCGGTCGACGTACGCCTGCACCGACACGTAGCCGGTCGGGTCGAGTGCGGACAGGAGGCCCGACACGGCTTCCGAGAGCGTCGCACCGACCGCGAGTCCGGGCGTCGCGTGCACGGCGATGCCGTCCTCGGAGAACGCTGGCTCCGCCGGAGCGGGGCGGTCGTCGAGGAGCGCGCGGGTCGCGACCTTCGCGGCCTCGACGTCGGGCTGGTCGAACGGGTTGATGCCGAGCAGGCGACCGGCGACCGCGACGGCGTACTCCCAGACGAGGATCTGGCCACCGAGCGTGCCGGTGATCTCGACCTCGCCCTCGGCGACGTGACGCTCGTCCTCGCGCGAACCGACCAGGCGGATGACCTGGACGTCGGGCAGGCCGGCGGTGACCTCGGGGGAGTCCGTGTGCAGCACGACGGGCAGCAGGCCGCGGCCGTCTTTGCCGGTCGACTCCGCGATCAGCTGTTCGACCCAGTCGCCGAAACCGACGATGTGCGTGCCGTCGGGCACGATGGCGATCTTGTCGCGCAGCGGCTCGGTGCCGGCGAGGACCGCACCGAGCACGAGCCCGGGGTTCTCGTCCAGGTCGACCGAGAGCAGCGCGGAGATCGCGTCGGCCTCGTCGAGGAGCTCGGCGATGTCCGCTCCCGCGAGCCCGGACGGCACGAGGCCGAAGGCGGTGAGCGCGGAGTAGCGGCCGCCGACCGTGGGGTCGGCGGTGAAGACGCGGTACCCGGCGTCGATGGCAGCGGCCTCGAGCGCGGAGTCCGGGTCGGTGACGACGACGATGCGGCGGGCCGGGTCGATGCCGGCGTCGCGGAAGGCCTGCTCGTAGACACGGCGCTGCGAATCGGTCTCCAGCGTCGAGCCGGACTTCGACGAGACCACGAGCACGGTGCGCTCGAGGTCGGTCGTCACGGCCGCGCGGACCTGTGCGGGGTCGGTCGAGTCGAGGACCGTGAGGGGCACGCCGGCGGTGCGCGTGATGACCTCGGGTGCGAGGGACGAGCCACCCATGCCGGCGAGGACGACGTGGTCGACCCCTTCGGCACGGAGCGACTCGCGCAGCGCGGTCACCTCGGCGACGAGCGGGCGGGAGACCGAGACGGCCTCCACCCAGCCGAGGCGCTTCGACGCCTCGGCCTCGGCGGTGGTTCCCCACAGATCGGCGTCCTGGGCGGTGATGCCCGAGGCCACCAGGTCAGCGACGAGCCGCGGGACCACCTGTTCGATGGCCCGCGCGGCGTCGCCGCTGGCTGCGATGGAAACCGTCACTACTTGGCGCCCTCGAGCGCTGCCTTGACGGTGTCGACGAGCTCGCCCCAGGAGACGTTGAACTTGTCCACGCCCTCCTTCTCGAGCAGTGCGACGACCTCGTCGTAGTCGACGCCCTGCGCGGCGAGCTGGTCGAGGACCTGCTGCGCCTGGTCGAACGTGCCGGCGATGGCGTCGCCGTGGATCTCACCGTGGTCGAACGTGGCGTCGAGCGTCTTGCCCGGCATCGTGTTGACGGTGTTGGGGGCGGCGAGCTCGGTCACGTAGAGCGTGTCGGGGAGCGACGGGTCCTTGACACCGGTCGAGGCCCAGAGCGGACGCTGCGTGTTGGCGCCGGACTCGAGCAGGCCGAGGGCACGCTCGGAGGCGAACGCCTCGGTCCAGACCTGGTAGGCGAGCTGCGCGTTGGCGATGCCGGCCTTCGACTTGAGGGCCTTGGCCTCGTCGGTGCCGACGGCGTCCAGGCGCTTGTCGATCTCGGAGTCGACGCGCGACACGAAGAAGGACGCGACCGAGTGGATCTTGGAGAGGTCGTGGCCGGCGGCCTTGGCCTTCTCGAGCCCACCGAGGTACGCGTCGATGACGGCGCGGTAGCGCTCGAGCGAGAAGATCAGGGTGACGTTGACGGAGATGCCGGCGCCGATGACCTCGGTGATCGCCTCGAGACCCTCGAGCGTCGCCGGGATCTTGATGAGGACGTTCTCCTTGCCGACCTTCTCGAACAGGAACTTGGCCTGCTCGATGGTCTTGGCGGTGTCGTGCGCGAGGCCCGGCTCGACCTCGATCGAGACACGGCCGTCGAAGCCCTTGGTCTCGTCGTAGATCGGCTTGAAGACGTCGGAAGCGTTCGCGACGTCCTGCGTGGTGATCGCGAAGATCGCGTCGGTGACGTCGGTGCCCGCAGCGGCGAGCTCCTTGACCTGCGAGTCGTAGCGCTCGCCCTTGGCGAGGGCCGACGCGAAGATCGTCGGGTTCGTCGTCACGCCGACGACGTTCTTCTGCTCGATGAGCTCGGTGAGCTTGCCGGTCTCGAGGAGCTCGCGGGAGAGGTCGTCGAGCCAGATGCTCACGCCGACCGCGGAGAGGGCGGCGGTGGGGGTGTTCTCAGCCATGTGTTTCTCTTCTTCTTTCATCGACGGGTCCGTGAGGACCGTGAGTCGGGGTTTCGGGGACGGGAGGCCCGTGGCGGAACCGAGCCGGGCCTCCCGGAAGAAGGGCCGGATCCGGAAACCGGACCCGGCCCTTGCAGGTCAGGAAGCTGCGATCGATTCCTTCGCGGCGGCCACGACGTGCTCCGTCGTGAAGCCGAACTCCTTGAAGAGCGTCTGGTAGTCGGCCGAGGCACCGAAGTGCTCGATCGAGACGCTGCGGCCCTTGTCGCCGACGATGTCGCGCCAGCTCATGGCGATGCCGGCCTCGACCGACACGCGAGCGGTGACGTCCTTCGGGAGCACCTGGTCCTGGTAGTTCTCGGACTGGGCGCGGAACCACTCGATCGACGGCGCGCTCACGACGCGGGCGTTGATGCCCTCGGCCTTGAGCTGCTCGCGAGCATCGACCGCGATCTGGACCTCGGAACCGGTCGCGATGAGGATGACGTCCGGGGTGCCGTTGGGCGCCTCGGCCAGGATGTACGCACCCTTGGCGACGTTCTTCGCCGAAGCGAAGACCTCACCGGACGCGTCACCCTCGCCACGCTCGAACACGGGGAGGTTCTGACGGCTCAGCGCGATGCCGGCCGGGCGGTCGGTGTGCTTGAGCATCTCGAGCCACGCGTACGCGACCTCGTTGGCGTCGGCCGGGCGGACGACGTCGAGACCGGGGATCGCACGGAGCGACGAGACCTGCTCGATCGGCTGGTGCGTCGGGCCGTCCTCGCCGAGGGCGATGGAGTCGTGGGTCCAGACGTAGATCGCCGGCGCCTGCATGAGCGCGGCGAGACGGACCGCCGGACGCATGTAGTCGCTGAAGATGAGGAACGTGCCGCCGAAGGGGCGGGTGTTCCCGTGCAGGACGATGCCGTTGAGGATCGAGCCCATGGCGTGCTCGCGGATGCCGAAGTGCAGCACGCGGCCGTACGGGTCGGTGCTCCACGTCGACGTCGAGGCCTCGGCCGGACCGAAGGACTTGGCGCCCTCGATCGTGGTGAGGTTCGACTCGGCGAGGTCGGCCGAACCGCCCCAGAACTCGGGCATCAGCGGCGCGATGGCGTTGATGACCTTGCCGGAAGCGGCACGGGTCGAGACGGCCTTGTCGGTCGGGAAGACCGGGAGCGCTGCTTCGAGGCCCTCCGGGAGCTCCTTCGACTGGACACGGTCGAACAGCGCCTTCTTGTCGGCGTTGGCCGCGGCCCACGCGTCGAAGGACTTCTGCCACTCGGCGTGCTCGGCCTGGCCCTTGGCGACGGCGCCGCGGGTGTACTCGAGGACCTCGGGGGCGACCTCGAAGGTCTTGTCGGTGTCGAAGCCGAGGATCTCCTTGAGACCCTTGATCTCGTCGGCGCCGAGCGCCGAGCCGTGGATCTTGCCCGAGTTCTGCTTGGTCGGCGACGGCCAGCCGATGATCGTCTTGAGGACGATGAGCGACGGCTTGTCGGTGACCTGCTTGGCGGCCTCGATAGCGGCGTGGAGCTCCTCGACGTCCTCGGAGTACTCGCCGGTCTTCTTCCAGTCGACGATCTGGACGTGCCAGCCGAGCGCCTCGTAGCGGTCGGCGACGCTCTCCGAGAACGCGATGTCGGTGTTGTCCTCGATCGAGATCTGGTTCGAGTCGTAGAACGCGATGAGGTTGCCGAGCTGCTGACGGCCGGCGAGCGAGCCGGACTCGTTCGTCACGCCTTCCTGCATGTCACCGTCGCCGGCGATCACGTAGGTGTAGTGGTCGAACGGCGACTGGCCGGCCGGGGTCTCCGGGTCGAACAGGCCGCGCTCGAAGCGCTGGGCGTAGGCGAAGCCGACCGAGGACGCGAGGCCCTGGCCGAGCGGGCCCGTGGTGATCTCGACACCGTCGGTGTGGCCGTACTCCGGGTGACCCGGGGTCTTCGAGCCCCACTTGCGCAGGTGCTGCAGGTCGTCGATCTCGAGCCCGTAGCCGTGCAGGTAGAACTGCACGTACTGGAGGATCGAGGCGTGACCGGCGGAGAGGATGAAGCGGTCGCGGCCGATCCAGGTGGAGTCGCTCGGGTCGCGACGCATCACCTTCTGGAAGAGCAGGTGGGCGAGCGGAGCGAGGCTCATCGCGGTGCCGGGGTGACCGTTGCCGGCGGCCTCGACCGAGTCGGCGGCGAGAACGCGGGCCGTGTCGACGGCCTTCCGGTCGATGGCGTCCCAGGTGAATTCAGCCACTTGGATGTTGACCCTTCTTGATGCGACATGTGCGAGGGCTCGTGCCATCGCACGGACATGTGGCCATCCCGGGGCCGAGTCGTGTCGCCGTCTAGCGGCGGCCGACCGGCTCATCGCGGCCGACGTCATCGGGGCGCGCACTGCGGGAGGGCGTGTCCAGCATAGTGACCCGGTACTCAGAAGGGGTTCAGGTGACCCCCGATGTTCACACCGGGGTGGCCGTCGACGGTCGATCCGGGCGTGTCGAGCGCGTCCGGATCACGCCGGGATGTCGGAGCGGGGCACCGTCGCGGCGCTTCCATCCCGTAAACTGATCGGGACCCGTGGACATTCCGGGTCAGCGCATGCCCGGACGCCGTCGCAGTCGTCCACCGAGTGTGCGAGCTGATGCGAACAGACTGAGGTTCTCTTGCCGACTGCCACCGTGACCCGGCCCGACACCGATCGACCCCGATCGCCGCTGTCCCGCAAGGTCCGTGCGTACGTCTCGTTGACGAAGCCGCGCGTGATGGAGCTGCTGCTCGTCACCACGGCGCCGACGATGTTCCTCGCCGAACGCGGCGTCCCCGACCTGTGGCTCGTCTTCTGGACGATGCTCGGCGGAGCGATGTCGGCCGGTTCGGCGTCGGCCTTCAACTGCTACATCGACCGCGACATCGACCGGCTGATGAAGCGGACCAGCACCCGACCGCTGGTCACCGGTGAACTGTCCGACCGCGAGGCCCTCGTGTTCTCGTGGGTGCTCGGCATCCTGTCGACCGCGGTGCTCGGCTTCCTGGTGAACTGGCTCGCGGCCGCGCTGAGCGTCATCGCGATCCTCATCTACGTGTTCGTCTACACGCTGTGGCTCAAGCGCCGCACCCCGCAGAACATCGTGTGGGGCGGCTCGGCCGGCTGCATGCCCGTGCTCATCGGCTGGGCGGGCGTCACCGGGTCGCTGACCTGGACCCCGGTCATCCTGTTCATGGTGATCTTCCTGTGGACGCCGCCGCACTACTGGCCGCTGTCGATGAAGTACCGCGACGACTACGACGCGGCCGACGTGCCGATGCTCGCCGTGGTCCGTGGCCGCACCGTCGTCGGCCTGCAGGTCGTGCTCTACGCGTGGGCGACGCTCGTCTGCTCGCTCCTGCTCATCCCGGTCGGGCACATGGGGCCGCTCTACACGGTGGTCGCGCTGGCCGGCGGCATCTGGTTCGTCGTGGAGTCGCACCGCCTGTACTCGCGGGCCATCCAGCACGTCGAGCACGTGCAGCCGATGCGGGTCTTCCACAGCTCGATCACGTACCTGACGCTGCTCTTCATCGCCGTGGGCATCGACCCGCTGCTGCCGCAGGTCTTCACCTTCTAGGCGGTCGAGCGGGCGCCCGCGCGTTCGGTCCGCAGGACGCCGTCGTGTTCAGGTGACGCCGTTGTGTCCGGTTGACGCCGTTGTGTCCTGTTGACGCCGTCGTGTCCGGTTGGCACCGTCGTGTCCTGTTGACGCCGTCGTGTCCTGTTGACGCCGTCGTGTCGGCACGCCGCCACCACCACGCCGAGACGCCGCCGAACCCGGCGGCGTCTCGCGCGTTCGGCGGCGTACCGGCAGGACACCGGCGTCCTGCGTCGGCCACGAGGCGGCCTGGAGGCGCGGTGCGGGCCCGCCACGGGCCTCCCGTCCGGCGTTGCCGCCGTCGGCCGCGGGGCGGACGCGAGTCGCTGCGGACCGCGCGTGGTGCGGATGTCGTGCGACGTCCGCGGTGTCGTTTCGCGTCAGCAGCGTGGCGCCGAGCCGTCCACCACAAACGCGACACCCCACGAGTCGATCGACTCGTGGGGTGTCGGGGGACGGGTGTCGAGCGCGCGACGCGCCCGGGTGTCAGGCGTCGATGGGTTCCCGGACGGCGTCTCGGCCGGCCGAGGCCCGCGTCGACAGCACCACGGCGGTCACCGCACCGACGAGCAGCCCGGCGAGCACCATGTGCGTGCCGACGAGCCCGACGGGCAGACCCGTTCGCGCCTGCGTGAGCCCGACAGCGATCTGCAGGAACTCGACGACGAGCAGCAGCAGTGGCCACTTGCTCGGGCGGCCCAGGCGGACGGCTCCGATGACGAGCACCAGGGTCAGGGCGAAGAGGGCGTACGCGGGCCAGGCGTGCACGTGCTCCATGACCGCGGGGTCGAACCCGGTGCGGTGCAGGCGTCCACCGTCGACCGCGGCGTCGGCTCCGGCGTGCGGCCCGCTGCCGGTGGTCAGGATGCCGACGAGCACGGTCACGACGACGGCGGCGACGGTGCCGCGGACGACACCCGTGTACCAGCGCGGGACGAGGCGCTGGGCGGTGCGCGGGCCGTGCGTCGTGCGGTAGACCAGCGCAGCGGTCACCGAGGTGAGGGCGGCGGAGACGACGAAGTGCAGCCCGACCACGAATGGGTTCAGGTTCGTCCAGACGCTCATGCCGCCGATGACGGCCTGCACGGGGATCGCGACGCCCTGAGCGAATGCGAGCCAGAAGAGTTCGGGGCGCGTGCGGAGCATCCGGACGACCGCGAGGAACATCGCGACGGCCACGATCACGAGCACGAAGGTGAGCAGACGGTTGCCGAACTCGATGATGCCGTGGATGCCCATCTCCGGCGTGGAGACCAGCGAATCCGCCGTGCACTTGGGCCAGGTGGGGCATCCGAGGCCCGAGGCGGTGAGGCGCACCAGGCCTCCGGTGCCGATCAGCACGACCTCGACCACGAAGGACGCCCAGGCCAATGCGACCACACGACGGTCGACCACGCGAGGGAGCGACCACCACCGTCCGGTCCGGAGATCCTGCTCGACGGGGGATCCGACGCGTGTCACGAGGGTGGTGCCTTCCTGTTGTTCCGTGCAGTGAACCTGTAGGATTCGAGGGTTCAGCAGCAGTCAAGTCTAGGCAGGCGCCGGCTCCGAATGGGCCGAGATCGCCGATCAACCCACGGACTGCGTGGAACCATTGTCGTTGCGAGGGAGCAGCACCCGGTCCGCATGTCAGCGGTCTGCGGTGGAATGGCGTCCAGACGCCACGGGTTCACACCTGTAACGCTGTCCCGCGAGAAGGAAACGAGGAGACCATGTCCGACGTGCTCATCGACCGTCCCGAGCTCGAAGGGCTCGGCCAATACGAGTTCGGCTGGTCCGACTCCGACTCGGCAGGGTCCTCCGCCCGTCGTGGGATCTCGGAAGAGGTCGTCACCGACATCTCGAACCTCAAGGACGAGCCCGAGTGGATGCTGAAGAACCGCCTCAAGGGGCTGTCGCTCTTCGGCCGCAAGCCGATGCCGACGTGGGGTGCCGACCTGACGGGCATCGACTTCGACAACATCAAGTACTTCGTGCGCTCCACGGAGAAGCAGGCGCAGTCGTGGGAGGACCTCCCCGAGGACATCCGTGCGACCTACGAGAAGCTCGGCATCCCCGAGGCCGAGCGTCAGCGCCTCGTCGCCGGCGTCGCCGCGCAGTACGAGTCCGAGGTCGTCTACCACCAGATCCGCGAGGACCTGGAGCAGCAGGGCGTCATCTTCATGGACACCGACACGGCGCTCCGTGAGCACCCGGAGCTGTTCGAGGAGTACTTCGGCACCGTGATCCCGGCCGGCGACAACAAGTTCGCCGCGCTGAACACGGCCGTCTGGTCCGGTGGCTCGTTCGTCTACGTCCCGAAGGGCGTCCACGTCGAGATCCCGCTGCAGGCCTACTTCCGGATCAACACCGAGAACATGGGCCAGTTCGAGCGGACGCTGATCATCGCGGACGAGGACTCGTACGTCCACTACATCGAGGGCTGCACCGCCCCGATCTACAAGTCCGACTCGCTGCACTCGGCCGTCGTCGAGATCATCGTGAAGAAGAACGCCCGCGTTCGGTACACGACGATCCAGAACTGGTCGAACAACGTCTACAACCTCGTCACCAAGCGTGCGATCGCACACGAGGGCGCGACGATGGAGTGGATCGACGGCAACATCGGGTCCAAGGTCACGATGAAGTACCCGTCGATCTACCTCGCCGGCGAGCACGCCAAGGGCGAGACGCTCTCCGTCGCCTTCGCGGGCCCCGGTCAGCACCAGGACGCCGGCGCGAAGATGATCCACATGGCGCCGTACACGACGTCGTCGATCGTCTCGAAGTCGATCGCCCGTGGTGGCGGTCGTGCGGGCTACCGCGGTGAGGTCCGGGTCGACCCGGCCGCGCACCACGCCGCCAACACCGTGCGCTGCGACGCCCTGCTGGTCGACACGATCAGCCGGAGCGACACCTACCCCGCGATCGACATCCGTGTCGACGACGTGCAGCTGGGACACGAGGCCACGGTCTCGCGTGTCAGCGAGGAGCAGCTCTTCTACCTCATGTCCCGCGGCATGGCCGAGGACGAGGCGATGGCGATGATCGTCCGTGGCTTCATCGAGCCGATCGCCCGCGAGCTCCCGATGGAGTACGCACTCGAACTCAACAAGCTCATCGAGATGAGCATGGAAGGATCCGTCGGCTAGATGTCCAGCACCACCCCTCCCCACATCGACCAGCCGATCGAGCCCGCTGCCGCAGCGCAGGGCGGCACCCAGCACGGCGCCGGAGCCCACTCCGACGGCGGCTGGGACGCCCCCGACAAGAAGGTGCCGGTCCAGACCCGCTCCGAGCGGTTCCAGTCCGGCGACGTCGAGGCGTTCCCGAAGGTCACCGGCCGAGAGGTCAACTGGAAGTTCGCGCCGCTCGCCAAGCTCCAGCCGCTGCTGGACGGCGCGCTCGACGGATCCGCCTACCCGTACCTCGCCCGTCAGTCCGAGGGTGCCGACGTCGAGTGGGGTCGCAGCGACGACCCCCGCGTCGGCTCCGCCGGCCTGCCCGAGGACCGCGCCTCGGCCGCAGCCTGGACCGCGCGTGACGCGGTCCTGGCGATCACGATCAAGGCCACCGAGGCACACGAGTTCATCACCGTGACCCGCTCTGACTTCGGGTCGCAGCCCCGCGCCGCGCACACGGTCATCACGGCCGAGCCGAACTCCCAGGGCATCGTCGTGCTCGACAACCGCGGCAGCGCCCTGCTGAGCGAGAACATCGAGATCGTCGCGCAGCAGAACGCACGACTGACCGTCGTCAGCCTGCAGGACTGGGACGACGACGCCGTGCACGTCTCGACCCACTTCGCCGAGGTCGGCCGCGATGCCTTCCTCAAGCACGTCGTGGTCTCGCTCGGCGGCGACGTCATCCGCGTCAACCCCTCGACGCACCTCGGTGCGCAGGGCGCCGACACGGAGATGTACGGCGTGTACTTCGCCGACGCCGGCCAGTACATCGAGCAGCAGGTCTACGTGAACCACGACGCGCCGAACACGCGCGGTCGGGTCAACTACAAGGGCGCGCTGCAGGGCCAGGGCGCACACACCGTCTGGATCGGTGACGTCCTGATCGGCCGCGCCGGTGACGGCACGGACTCGTACGAGCAGAACCGCAACCTCGTGCTGACGGACGGCACCCGCGCCGACAGCATCCCGAACCTCGAGATCGAGACGGGCAACATCGAGGGCGCCGGCCACGCGAGTGCGACCGGTCGCTTCGACGACGAGCAGCTGTTCTACCTGCAGTCCCGCGGCGTCCCGGAAGAAGAAGCGCGGCGCCTCGTCGTGCTCGGCTTCCTGGTCGAGGTCATCCAGAAGATCGGTGCGCCCGAGCTCGAGGAACGCCTCATCGCCGCGGTCGAGCAGGAGCTGGCCGAAGGCCGTTCGGTCATCGCCGCACCGGCCGAGGCGGGCGACGCACAGGCCGCCGCCGCGCAGTCCGACGGCGCGGAGGCCACCGCCTGATGGCCGAGAAGGTCTGCGCCGAAGCCGACATCGCGGTGGACAGCCCGATGCGGGTGGTCGTCGACGGCACGGCAGTCGCGATCGTGAAGGACTCGTCCGGCACGGTCCACGCCATCGGCGACACCTGCACGCACGGCGACATCTCGCTGGCCGAGGGCTTCGTCGAGGGTGACTCGCTGGAGTGCTGGGCCCACGGGTCACGCTTCTCGCTGGCCACCGGCAAGCCGCAGAACTTCCCGGCCTACGAGCCCGTCCCGGTCTTCCGGGTCGAGATCCGCGACGGCGACGTCTACGTCGACGTGCAGGACGTCGTCCCGGTCGACTGAGCACCCCCTACACTTCCCGCGGCTGACGCCGCACACAGCTGCAACCGAAGGAACGCAATGTCCACTCTGGAAATCCGTGACCTCAAGGTCTCGATCGACACCGATCAGGGCACCAAGGAGATCCTGAAGGGTGTCGACCTCACCATCAACGAGGGCGAGATCCACGCGATCATGGGGCCGAACGGCTCCGGCAAGTCCACCCTGGCGTACACGATCGCCGGTCACCCCCGGTACAACGTCGTCGGTGGCACCATCACCCTCGACGGCGAGGACGTCCTCGCGATGAGCGTCGACGAGCGTGCCCGTGCCGGCATGTTCCTGGCGATGCAGTACCCGGTCGAGATCCCCGGCGTCACGGTGTCGAACTTCCTCCGCACCGCCAAGACGGCGATCGACGGCGAGGCCCCGGCGCTCCGTGGCTGGATCAAGGAACTCCGCCAGTCGATGGCCGACCTGAAGATGGACTCGTCGTTCGCCGAGCGCAACGTCAACGAGGGCTTCTCCGGTGGCGAGAAGAAGCGCCACGAGATCATGCAGCTCGAGCTCCTCAAGCCGAAGTTCGCCGTCCTCGACGAGACCGACTCCGGCCTCGACGTCGACGCGCTGAAGATCGTCTCCGAGGGCGTCAACCGCGCCAAGGCCGCGACCGGCCTCGGCGTGCTGCTCATCACGCACTACACGCGCATCCTCCGCTACATCAAGCCGGACTTCGTGCACGTGTTCGTCGCCGGCAAGATCGCGGAGCAGGGCGGCCCCGAGCTGGCCGACCGCCTCGAGAACGAGGGCTACGACCGCTACGTGCAGGTCGCCGCCGCCGAGGCGCAGGCCTGATGATCGCCGCACTCGCTCCCGACAAGTTCGACGAGGTCGTCGAGGGCCTGAAGGAGGTCCAGGACCCGGAGCTCGGCGTGAACATCGTCGACCTCGGCCTGATCTACGACCTCGCCTGGGACGACGACGCCAACGCGCTCGTCATCAGCATGACGCTCACGAGCGCCGGTTGCCCCCTGACCGACGTCATCGAGGGTGACACCGCGAACGCCCTCGACGGCATCGTGGACGCCTTCCGGATCAACTGGGTCTGGATGCCGCCGTGGGGTCCGGAACGGATCACCGACGACGGCCGCGAGATGATGCGCGCCCTCGGGTTCGCGATCTAGTCGCGACCCACCACGGACGGGAGGCGCGGTGCCAGCTGGCACCGCGCCTCCCGTCCGTCTGTGCGCACGTCACGCGCCGCCGAGTGGTCGCGACCGCCCGCTCACGTTCGCCGAGTGGCCACGTTCTGTCGGCTGACAGCGCTCCAGGCGACGGAATGCGACCACTCGGCGTCCGGGTGGCGGGGAGTCGTGACCGACCGAAACCCCGGCCCGGCCCCGCACGGACTGTTCATCCCCGCACCGGACGCAGAACGGCCCCGCACCGATCAGGTGCGGGGCCGTTCTCGTGCGACGGGTCAGCGGCGACCGACGGCCTTCCACGCGAGCGGCAGGATGCCGGCGGCGATGAGGGCCTTGGCGATGCCACCGACGATGAACGGGTACAGGCCGGCGGCGAGCACCGACTGGACGTCGTTCGGGGCGCCGAGCTGGCCGAGCGCCACGGCCAGGTACGGCAGGCCGGTCACGAACGGGATCGCACTCGCGAGCAGCATCGCGACCGCGGCGCGACCGACGTTGCGGTCCCAGTTGCGACGGGCGAGCCAGCCGACGAGCCCGGCGGCGGGGATGAAGCCGATGACGTACCCGAAGCTCGGCAGGGCCAGGGCCTGCAGACCGCCCTGCATGTCGGCGAAGAACGGGGCGCCCGCGAGTCCGGCGACGGCGTAGACGAGCAGCGAGAGCATGCCGCGACGTGCGCCGAGGGTCGCGCCGACGAGCACGACGGCCAGCGTCTGCCCGGTGATCGGGACCGGCCACATCGGGACCTCGAGCTGCGCCATGGCGGCGGTGAACAGGGCTCCGCCGGCGACGAGGGCGGCGTCGGTGGCCAGCCCGTGCGTGCGCAGACGGTCGGCGAGGACTGCGCGGGGAGCGAACCCGGTGGCGTTCGTCATGGATTCTCCTAGAATGGACTGCTGGTTCCGTTCGGAACCATCGGTCCCGTCAGCGTAGCGGTGCACCTCACGCACACACCGTTGTGCAAACCCACCAACTGATTGGACGTCCACTGTGCTTGCCGTGCACGAACTCGAGATCCGCGTCGGAGCTCGTCTCCTCATGGAAGACGTGTCCTTCCGTGTCGAGAAGGGCGACAAGATCGGACTCGTCGGCCGCAACGGCGCGGGGAAGACGACGATGACCAAGGCCCTCGCGGGCGAGACGCAGCCCAACGGCGGCACGATCGACCGCGGCGGGGAGATCGGCTACCTGCCGCAGGACCCCCGCTCCGGCGACCCGGAGGAGACCGCGCGGAAGCGCATCCTCGACGCCCGTGGGCTCGGTGAGCTCGTGGAGGGCATCCGCCTCGCCACGCTCGACATGGCGAGCGACGACGCGGCCGTTGCCGAGAAGGCGATGCGACGCTACAGCCGCCTCGACGACCAGTTCAACGCGCTCGGTGGCTACGCGGCCGAGGCCGAGGCGGCGTCGATCGCCTCGAACCTGAAGCTGCCCGACCGCATCCTCGACCAGCAGCTCAAGACGCTCTCGGGTGGTCAGCGCCGCCGCATCGAGCTCGCCCGGATCCTGTTCTCGGACGCCGAGACGATGATCCTCGACGAGCCGACCAACCACCTCGACGCCGACTCCGTCGTGTGGCTCCGCGAACACCTGAAGACCTACCCCGGTGGCGTCATCATCATCTCCCACGACGTCGAGCTCGTCGACGAGGTCGTGAACCGCGTCTTCTACCTCGACGCCAACCGCCAGACCATCGACATCTACAACATGGGCTGGAAGCTCTACCAGCGGCAGCGCGTCGCCGACGAGGAGCGCCGTCGCAAGGAGCGCGCGGGCGCCGAGAAGAAGGCCGCCACGCTCAAGGACCAGGCCGCCCGCTTCGGTGCGAAGGCGTCGAAGGCCGCGGCCGCGCACCAGATGGTCGCGCGTGCCGACAAGCTGCTCGCCGGCCTCGAGGACGAGCGTGTCGCCGACCGGGTCGCGAAGATCCGCTTCCCCACGCCGGCCCCGTGCGGCCGCACCCCGCTGATGGCCGAGGGGCTGTCGAAGTCGTACGGGTCGCTCGAGATCTTCGCGGGTGTCGACCTGGCGATCGACCGCGGTTCGCGTGTGGTCATCCTCGGCTTCAACGGTGCGGGCAAGACGACGCTGCTGCGCATCCTGGCGGGAGCCGACCAGCCCGACACGGGCGAGATCCAGCCCGGTCACGGTCTGCGCATCGGCTACTACGCGCAGGAGCACGAGAACATCGACATCAACCGCACCGTGATCGAGAACATGGTGTCGGCGTCGACGGACCTCAACGAGACCGAGGCCCGTCGGGTGCTCGGCTCGTTCCTGTTCACGGGCGACGACGGCTACAAGAAGGCCGGCGTCCTGTCCGGTGGCGAGAAGACCCGTCTGTCGCTCGCGATGATCGTGGTCTCCGGCGCGAACGTCCTGCTGCTCGACGAGCCGACGAACAACCTGGACCCGGCTTCGCGCGAGGAGATCCTCAACGCCCTGGCCGGCTTCGAGGGTGCGGTCGTCCTGGTGTCCCACGACGCCGGCGCGGTCGAGGCGCTCAACCCCGAGCGCGTCCTGCTGCTGCCGGACGGCACCGAGGACCACTGGAACAAGGACTACGCGGAGCTCATCGAGCTCGCCTAGCTGCCGCGCGTGTGGTCGGGCGAGGCCCGTCCGCACGGTGCCGCGTTCGCGGTCCGGTGCAGCGTTGCGTGCTGGGTGGCCGTTTGTGGTGCTGCACGGTGCTCGGAAGCGCGCACGGGGTTGCGAGGTCCGCACGGTGCGGTCTGGAGGCGCGGTGCCGGTCGCGCGTCGCGCCTCCCGTCCGCACGGTGCCCGTTTCGCCATCCGGTGCGGCGTTGCGTGCTGGGTGCCCGCTTGTGGCGCTGCACGGTGCGCGGGAGCGGGCACGGGGTTGCGAGGTCCGCACGGTGCGGTCCCGTCTGCACGGTGCCGCGTTCGCCATCCGGTGCGGCGTTGCGTGCTGGGTGCCCGCTTGTGGCGCTGCACGGTGCGCGGAAGCGCGCACGGGGTTGCGAGGCGCGCACGGTGCGGTCTGGAGGCGCGGTGGCGGTCGTGCGTCGCGCCTCCCGTCCGCACGGTGCCGCGTTCGCCAGCCGGTGCGGCGTTGCGTGCTGGGTGGCCGCTTGTGGCGCTGCACCGTGCGCGCAAGCGCGCACGGGGTTGCGAGGTGCGCACGGTGCGCCGACGCGCACCCGCGGCCGCGCCTCAGCCGCGCCACGGCCGCACGTCAGCGACGTGACGCGATGAGCTCGTCCTCGATCTCGGCGTCGGTCTTCGGCTTCGCGTTCTTGCGGCGTTCGCGCTCGAGGGCGCGCTCGCGCTCCTCGGGGTCGTCCTGGTTGAGGTTCCGGTACTCCTGCACCATCACGTACGCCAGGAAGCCGAAGCCCCCGGCGGCGAACAGGAACCACTGGATGAAGTAGCTGAGGTGCAGCCCGGTGTCCGCATTGGGACGCTCCCAGCCGAGCGGGCGGGCCTCGGTCGGGGCGGGGGACTCGGAGGCGAGCTGCCCGTACGCGCCCGTCCAGATCGGGTCGTCGACCTTGTCCGCCACGTCGGCCAAGGTCACCGACTGCACCTGGTCGGTGTCCTTCGGGTCGGAGCGGCCGGGGATGCGCGGTTCGCTCTGCTGCAGGCGGACGATCGCGGTGACCTCGCCGGACGGGGGAGCGGGCACGTGGTCGGGGGCGTCCTGGGCGTTGCCGGTCGGCACCCACCCGCGGTCGACGATGAAGGCACGGCCCTCGGGCGTGACCAGGGGTGTCAGGACCTCGAACCCGGGCTGCCCGTTGTGCACGCGGTTGCGCACGAGCAGCTGCGAGTCGACGTCGTAGCGGCCGGTCACGGCGACCCGGAGCCACTCCTGCTCGTCCTGCCAGCTCGAGGCCTTCGGCAGCGCCCGGTCGAGGGGGACGGGGGTGTGGTCGTAGTTCTGCGCGACCTGCTCGTTCTGCCGGACGGCCTCGTTGCGGCGGTCCCACTGCCACATGCCGAACAGTGCGCACACGATGGCGAAGGCGACCGCGATCGCGAAGTAGCCGAGCCAGCGGCGGCTCCGGACGAAGCGCCAGCCGACGAACGGTTCGTCGGGGTCCCGACCGGACGAGCCCGACTTGGCTTCGTCGGTCGAGCGGGACTCCGCCGCGGCGCGCTGCAGCTTGGCGGCGTGCTTGCGGCCGTACCGGGACTGCGGGTCGAAGCCGTCGGTCATCGCGAGGTGCCGGTGGAGCGCACCCCGACGTCGTTCTTCGGCGCCGCGGTCGCCTCGCGCTCGTCGTCGAGGTGGTCGACGTCCTCGTGCATGCCGGTGACGCGCACCGGGAACGAGCGGGACCGCAGGTAGTCGGCGAGGAAGTCGCGGTGTTCTTCGCAGGCGGCCCAGATCTTCACGCGGTCGATCGCGTGGATCCGGGGGTTGCGCCAGTTCACGCGCCACCCGGCCGTCGAGGTGCAACCAGCTCGCGAGCACACCGGGGTGGATCCGGGCTCGGTCTGCAGGTCGAACGTCGCACCCATCAGCGGGGTCCCCACATCTTCGATCGGTCGCCGTTGCGCTGCCACTCGTCCTGCGCGTGCTGCGCCTGCTGGCGGAGGCGGTCCTGCTCGTCGCGGTAGGCCTGGGCCCGGGCGTCCTCCTGCTGTTCGCGGAGGCGCGGGTCGACGGCGTCGTAGAGCTCGATGGACCCGGCGGGGGAGATCATGTCGCTCTCGGTCCGGCTGCCGGCGTTCGCGATGACGACGGCGACCCAGGGGATCACCGCGGCGAGGACGATCGGGATGACCGCGAGCCATGAGTGCCAGATCGAGTACACGAGCACGGCGGAGACGAAGAGGACCACTCGGATGGCCATCTGCCAGACGTAGCGGGACAGGCGGTGCGCCCGGTCCTGCTCCGGTGTGTCCGGCAGCGACGTGATGCTCGTGTGCGTGCTCTTCATACAGATGGTCTCCGTCTACCCGTGGTCAAGCCTAATCCCGCCGGACCGATCGTGGGTGCGCCGCGCGCGAACCGGCGGGGTGGTCCGCTCCGGTACGCTCGTCCGGGCGTGTCCGCCGGGTCCCCGGCACCGCGTGCCGAGCAGATCCCACCGAACGGAGCGACCATGAGCACCCCCCGTACCGTCCTCATCACCGGCGGCAACCGCGGCATCGGCCACGCGCTGGCCGAGCGGTTCGTCGCAGCCGGCCACCGGGTCGCCGTGACGTCGCGCAGCGGTCAGGGTGGTCCCGAGGGCGCGCTGACGGTGCAGGCCGACATCACCGACACGGCCTCCGTCGACGCCGCGTTCACGCAGGTCGAGGCCGAGCTCGGTCCGATCGAGGTCCTGGTCGCGAACGCCGGCATCACGAACGACCAGCTGCTCCTCCGCATGTCCGAGGACGACTTCACCAGCGTGGTCGACACGAACCTCACGGGCACCTTCCGCGTCGTCAAGCGCGCCACGAAGGGCATGATGAAGGCCAAGTTCGGCCGCATCGTGCTCATGTCGAGCGTCGTGGGCGCCTACGGCCAGATCGGCCAGGTCAACTACGCGTCCTCGAAGGCCGCCCTCGTCGGCATGGCCCGGTCGATCACCCGTGAGCTCGGCTCGCGCGGCATCACCGCCAACGTCGTGGCGCCCGGCTTCATCCAGACGGACATGACCGCCGCGCTCTCCGACGAGCTGCAGGCCGAGTTCAAGAAGGCGATCCCGGCCGCCCGCTACGGCACGGTCGACGACGTCGCGGACGCCACGCTGTTCCTGGCGAGCGACGGCGCCGGGTACGTCTCCGGTGCGATCATCCCGGTCGACGGCGGCCTCGGGATGGGCCACTAGCCCTCGGACTGATCAGCCGCGCAGGCCGAGCGTCGCGAGCACGGCGGACAGGTCACGGTCGACGACCGCGACGTCCGCCTGCTCCCGCACGCGCGGCTTCGCGTCGAACGCCACCGACAGCGCGGCGACGCGCATCATCTCGAGGTCGTTCGCGCCGTCGCCGATCGCGATGGTCCGTGCCGGGTCGACCCCGTCGGCGTCCGCCCACTCGCGGAGCGCGACGGCCTTGGCGTGTGCGTCGACCACGTCGCCGAGCACGCGGCCGGTGAGCACGCCGTCGGTGACCTCGAGGCGGTTCGCCCGGCAGTGGTCGAGGCCCAGCTGCTCGGCGAACGGGTCGAGCACCTCGTGGAACCCGCCGGACACCACGCCGACGGTGCCGCCTGCGGCGTGCACCCCGCGGACGAGCTGGTCGGCGCCCCGCGTCACACGGACCGCCTGCTGTGCGCGGACGAAGACGTCTGCCTGGAGGCCCGCCAGGGTCGCGACACGCTCCCGGAGGCTCTCGGCGAAGTCGAGTTCCCCGCGCATGGCGCGCTCCGTGATCGCCGCCACCTGTGGCCGGGTCCCGGCGCTGTCGGCGAGCAGTTCGATCACCTCGTCCTCGAGGAGGGTGGAATCGGCATCGAGGACGACGAGGAAGCGGGGCACGCACCAACGGTACCGACTGGCGGAGGCACGGCCGCGTCCGTGACGCGAGCCGTGCCTCCAGGCCGTCCGTCCGGGGCTGCGCCCCGGGTGTCTGCTTGCCTACGCGTCGTGCCTATGCGTCGACGCGGACGCCCTTGCCGACGCATGGGCGGAGCCCGGACTCGGTGACGGATCAGGCGTCGACGCGGACGCCCTTGCCGACCACGGTGATCCCGGACTCGGTGACGGTGAAGCCGCGTGCCTCGTCGGCCTCGCGGTCGACGCCGACCTGCGCGCCCGGTGCGATGACGACGTCCTTGTCGAGGATGGCGCGGTTGACGACCGCGCCGGCGCCGATGGTGGCGCGCTCGAACACGATCGAGTCGAGGACCTTCGCGCCGGAGTCGATCGAGCACCAGGGCCCGATCATGCTGCGCTCGACCTGCGCACCCGACACCAGGCAGCCGAGCGACACGAGCGAGTCCACCGTGGACCCGGTGTTGCCGTTCGCGTCGCGGACGAACTTCGCCGGCGGCAGGTTCGTCTGCTGGTTGAAGATCGGCCAGTCCTGGTTGTACAGGTTGAAGACCGGGACCGGCGCGATGAGGTCCATGTGGGCGTCGAAGAACGAGTCGATGGTGCCCACGTCGCGCCAGTAGTACTTGTCGCGGTCGGTGGAACCGGGGACCTCGTTGCGCTGCAGGTCGTACACGCCGGCGTCGCCGCGGTTGACGAAGTCGGGGACGATGTCGCCGCCCATGTCGTGCGCGGACGTCTCGAGCTGGCCGTCGCGCAGGACCGCGTCGACGAGGGCGTCCGCGTTGAACACGTAGTTGCCCATCGAGGCCAGGATCTCGCCGGGGGAGTCGGCCAGGCCGATCGCGTCCTTCGGCTTCTCGAGGAACGCCTCGATCTTCGTGGGGTCGTCGTCGGCCACCTGGATCACGCCGAACTGGTCGGCGAGCCCGATCGGCTGACGGATCGCCGCCACCGTGGCACTGCGGCCGGACGCGATGTGCGCCTCGACCATCTGGTGGAAGTCCATCCGGTACACGTGGTCCGCACCGACGACGACCACGATGTCGGGGCGTTCGTCGCGCAGCAGGTTGAGCGACTGCAGGATCGCGTCGGCCGAGCCGGCGAACCAGCGCTTGCCGAGCCGCTGCTGCGCGGGGACGGACGCGACGTAGGAGCCGAGCAGCCCCTCCATGCGCCACGTCTCCGCGACGTGCCGGTCGAGACTGTGCGACTTGTACTGGGTCAGGACGACGATCTTCTGCAGACCGGAGTTGACCAGGTTCGACAGTGCGAAGTCGATGAGACGGAAGTTGCCGCCGAACGGGACGGCGGGCTTCGCGCGATCGGCCGTGAGCGGCATGAGTCGTTTGCCCTCGCCGCCGGCGAGCACGATGCCGAAGACCTTCTTTGGTGCCATGCCGCTCACAGTAGGCGTCAGCACTGGGAACCGGTTACGTTGAACCAGTGCGAGTCGATCTGCTGACCAGGGAGTATCCGCCGGAGGTCTACGGCGGAGCGGGTGTCCACGTGTCCGAACTCACCGCCGCGTTGCGGTCGGGGACGGACACGGAAGTCCGTGTCCGGGCCTTCGGGGCCTTCCGTGACGAACCCGACGTGTGGGGCTACCGGACCCCGGACGGCCTCGGCCAGGCGAACGGCGCCCTGCAGGCCCTGGGCACCGACGTGGCCATCGCGGCCGACGTCGAGGGTGCCGACCTCGTGCACTCGCACACCTGGTACGCGAACTCCGCGGGCCGGATCGCGCAGCTGACCTACGGCATCCCCCACATCGTGACCGCCCACAGTCTCGAGCCCCTCCGCCCGTGGAAGGCCGAGCAGCTCGGCGGCGGCTACCGCCTGTCCAGCTGGATGGAGCGCGAGGCGTTCGAACACGCCGACGGCGTCATCGCGGTCTCGAAGGCCATGCGTGCGGACATCCTGCGCTCGTACCCGTCGATCGACCCCGCGAAGGTCCACGTCGTCTACAACGGCATCGACATCGACGCGTGGAAGCCGACCGTCGACGAGGACGCCGTGCGCGCCCTCGGCATCGACCCGACGCGCCCGAGCGTCGTGTTCGTCGGACGCATCACCCGCCAGAAGGGCCTGCCGTACCTGCTCCGCGCCGTGGCGTCGCTGCCGTCGGACGTGCAGATCGTGCTGTGCGCCGGCGCGCCGGACACCCCCGAGATCCTCGCCGAGGTCACCGAGCTCGTCGAGGGCCTCCGCGCGGAACGTGAAGGCGTCGTCTGGATCGACCGGATGCTCGCGCACGAGGAGATCGTGAACGTGCTGTCCTCGGGCACCGTGTTCGTCTGCCCGTCGATCTACGAGCCGCTCGGCATCGTGAACCTCGAGGCCATGGCGTGCGGCATCCCCGTCGTCGGCACCGGCACCGGGGGCATCCCCGAGGTCGTCGCCGACGGGCTCACCGGCCGCATCGTCCCGATCGACCAGGTGCAGGACGGTACCGGGACCCCGACCGACCCCGACCGCTTCGTGGCCGACCTCGCCGCGACCCTCACCGAGGTGCTCGCCGACGAGGGGCTGGCGAAGCTCATGGGACGCGCCGGACGGCTCCGTGTCGAGACCGAGTTCACCTGGGACGCGATCGCCACCAGGACACGGCAGGTCTACGACCGGGTGCTCGGCCAGAACCCGTAGGCTGGTCGCATGCCCTCGGTCGTGCGCTTGTCAGACGTCTCCGTGGTCCGCAACGGGGCCACCATCCTCGACGCGATCTCGTGGGAGGTGCAGGACGACGAACGCTGGGTCGTGCTCGGCGCGAACGGCGCCGGCAAGACCACGCTGCTGCAGGTCGCCGGTGCCCAGACGTTCCCGACCTCGGGTGACGTCGAGGTGCTCGGGACCGAACTCGGCGGTGCCGACCTGTTCGAGCTCCGCCCGCGCATCGGCTTCGCGTCGACCGCCCTGGCCCGTCGCATCCCGGTGACCGAGAAGGTCATCGATGTCGTGCTCACCGCGGCGTACTCGGTCACGGGTCGCTGGAACGAGGAGTACGAGGAGCTCGACGTCCGCCGTGCGCAGCGCGTGCTCGAGGAGTGGGGCCTGGGGTCCTTCACCGACCGCACGTTCGGCGACCTGAGCGACGGCGAGCAGAAGCGCGTGCAGATCGCCCGTGCCGTGATGACCGACCCGGAGATCCTGTTCCTCGACGAACCGGCCGCGTCGCTCGACCTCGGCGCCCGTGAGAGCCTCGTCCGCACCCTCGGCGGCTACGCCCAGAGCGCCGACTCGCCGGCCATCGTCATCGTGACCCACCACGTCGAGGAGATCCCGGCCGGCTTCACCCACGCGCTCGTCCTCGCCGACGGCCACGTGCAGGCCGCCGGCCCCATCGACGAGGTCCTGACGGACCAGACCCTGACCGAGGCGTTCGGCATCGACCTCTCGGTCACCAAGGACGCCGGTCGCTACACGGCACGCGCCGCGTAGCGCTGCGATCCCGCCGTCTCTCTGGTATCGTGGACGGCTGGCGCAAGCCGACGACTTCCCGCGCAGTTCGCGCAATCCCATCACCGCTATCGAGGAATCTCCATGAAGACCGACACCCACCCCGAGTACCGCGCCATCGTCTTCCGCGACCTGGCCTCCGGTGAGACGTTCCTGACGCGTTCGACCGCGAACAGCGACAAGACCATCGAGCTCGACGGTGCGACCTACCCGGTCATCGACGTCGAGATCTCGTCTGCTTCGCACCCGTTCTACACGGGCAAGCAGCGCATCCTCGACTCGGCCGGTCGCGTCGAGAAGTTCAACCAGCGCTTCAAGGGCTTCAGCAAGTAAGCAGCTCGCACGCAACGCCCACGGGCGGTCCTCCTCCGGGAGGGCCGCCCGTTCGCGTTGTGCGGTGTCTCCGGCTGCCGCTGACCCAGGGGCGCGGGACACCGGTGTTCGCGCGTCACGCCGCGTGCTGCGGGTGTTCGGCGCGCGAACACCGGTGCCGTGCGAGGGGGCAGGGCGAGGTCAGGCGCCGTTGCGGTGGGGCCAGCGGCCGTCGGCGGTGAACGTCGGGTCGCGCTTCTTGCGCATGTAGTCCTGGAACGAGGTGGCCTGCTCGGCGCACCAGCCGACCTGCTTGCGGTGGAGTTCCTCGGCGGAGATGCCGAGCTCGTCCGGGTACTTGCCCGCGATGGCCTGGGCGACACGCCCGGCAGCGATCGCGTCGGCTCCGGCGTCGTGCGCGTCGTCGAGGGTGACGCCGTAGAGCTCGGATGCGGCCTCGAGCGTGCGCTTGCCCTTGCGGAAGGTGTCGAGCGCCTTGTCGATCACCAGGGGGTCGACGACGTTGCCGATGACGGGGGAGGCGAACCCGTGCCGCTTCGCCTCGCGGTCGAGCACGGTGAGGTCGTACGGGGCGTTGTAGATCACCAGGGGGATGCCCCGGGCGAACACGGCCTCGATCGCGGCGATGATCTCGGCGACGACCTCGGCCGCGGGACGCCCCTCAGCCTGGGCACGCTCGGTGGTGTAGCCGTGCACGGCGGCGGCACCCTCGGGGATCGGGACGCCGGGGTCGGCGATCCAGGCACCCTCGACGATGGAGGCCCCGGTCATGTCGATGAGCCCGACGTGGGCGGTGACGATGCGGGCCGTCTCGACGTCGACCCCGGTGGTCTCGAGGTCGAAGACGCCGAGCGCGTGCCACCAGGGTCGACCCGTGAGGTCCTGGGACGGAGCGGGCGCGTCGAGCTGTGCTGTGGGGAACGTCACGCGGTCAGGCTAACGGGACGCACCGACACCCCCGACTACCGGGTCGGCGCGCCGACGTGCAGCCAGTAGAACGACTGCGTGCCCATGGTGAGCGTGACGGTGCCGTCCTCGTCGAACGACGGGAACGAGCTGCCGCCGAACAGGTCGTAGAGCGGACGCCCCGCGAACTCCGGAGCGGACACCGTGACCGAGGTCGGGTTCGTCGCGAACGAGAACACGCAGAGGACGTCCTCGGCGGACGGGCCGAACTGCTGGCCGGAGCCCTCCCACGAGCGGACGAAGGCGAGGACCGAGTCGTTCGAGGTCTCCTGCACGTGCAGGGACCCGAGGCCGAACACCGGGTGGGCCTTGCGCGTGTGGATGACGTTGCGGACCCAGTGCAGCAGCGAGCGCGACTGGGCGAGCTGCGCCTCGACGTTGACCTGCGCGTAGTTGTACACGAGCGACTGGACGACGGGCAGGTAGAGCTTGCCCGGGTCGGCGGTGGAGAAGCCGGCGTTGCGGTCCGGCGTCCACTGCATCGGCGTGCGCGAGGAGTCACGGTCCGGCAGCCAGATGTTGTCGCCCATCCCGATCTCGTCGCCGTAGTACAGGAACGGCGAACCGGGCAGCGAGAACAGCAGCGCGTGGATGAGCTCGAGCTCCGCGCGGGAGTTGTCGAGCAGGGGAGCGAGGCGTCGGCGGATGCCGATGTTCGAGCGCATCCGCGGGTCGTAGCCGTACCAGCCGTACATCGCCTGCCGGTACTCCTCGCTGACCATCTCGAGCGTGAGCTCGTCGTGGTTGCGGAGGAAGACGCCCCACGCCGCGCTGGCCGGCACGTCGAGGGTCTCGGACAGGATCGCCTTGAGCTCGGCGGCGTGCTGGGCACGGAGCGAGTAGAAGATGCGCGGCATCACCGGGAAGTCGAACGCCATGTGGCACTCGGGCTCCTCGTCGGTCCCGAAGAACGCCGCCGTCTCGCGCGGCCACTGGTTGGCCTCGGCCAGGAGCACGCGCCCGGGGTACTCGTCGTCGACCATCGCGCGGAGCTTCTTGATGAACTCGTGGGTCTCCGGCTCGCCCTCGCCGTTGCCCTCTTCCGACTCGAACAGGTACGGGATCGCGTCGAGCCGCAGCCCGTCGACGCCCATGTCGAGCCAGTGCCGGACGACGTCGTAGATCGCCTCGATGACCGCGGGGTTCTCGAAGTTCAGGTCGGGCTGGTGCGAGAAGAAACGGTGGAAGAAGAACTGGCGTCGGACCGGGTCGAAGGTCCAGTTGGACTCCTCGGTGTCGACGAAGATGATGCGGATGTTCGAGTAGTCCTCGTCCGTGTCCCGCCAGACGTAGAAGTCGCCGTAGGGGCCGTCCGGGTCCTCGCGGGACTGCTGGAACCACTCATGCTGGTCGCTGGTGTGGTTGATCACCATGTCGATCACGATGCGCATGTTCCGCTCGTGCGACTTCGTCACGAGCTCGCGGAAGTCGTCGAGCGTGCCGAACTCCGGCAGGATCGCCCGGTAGTCGGCGATGTCGTACCCGCCGTCGCGCATCGGCGACTGGAAGAACGGCGGCAGCCACAGGGCGTCCACGCCGAGCCACTGCAGGTAGTCGAGCTTGCCGATCACGCCCTGGATGTCACCGATGCCGTCTCCGTTGGAGTCGACGAACGACCGGATCATGCACTCGTAGAAGACCGAGCGCTTGTACCACTGCGGGTCGAGCGTCAGGCCGGGCAGCTGGATCGGGGCTGTGAAGGTCACCGTGCTCCTCGTCGTCATCGACGGACCGGTCGACGGCCCGCCCCGGACACGATAGGCGCGAGATGCTGCGGGTGTCCGGGGTTTCGTGCGGTTCGCTCCCTAGACTGGCGCGGATGCAACCGCCCGTGCTCTCCCCGTACCAGTCGTTGATGGCCGCCACCCCGGTCGTGCACCGGGCCGTCCAGGTCGACGGCCGGACCACGCACTACTGGGTCTACGGGCCCGAGGACGCGGATCGCACCGTGCTCGCCGTGCACGGGTTCCGCGGGGACCACCACGGGCTCGAGACCATCGCCGCGCACCTCGAAGGTGTCCGTGTGATCGTGCCGGACCTGCCCGGCTTCGGCGTGTCCGATCCGCTGCCGGTGTCGGACATCGACGCGTACGTGGCCTGGCTGACCGGCTTCCACGCCGCGCTCGGGCTCGGGCGCGACACCGTCGTGCTCGGGCACTCGTTCGGGTCGATCGTGGTGTCGGCCACCGTCGCCGCCGGGCTCGACACCCGACTGCTCGTGCTCGTGAACCCCATCGCCGCCCCGGCCCTGCAGGGTCCGCGTGCCGTGGGGACCGCGATCGCGATCGGGTACTACCGCGCCGGTGCGGTGCTGCCGAAGCCGATCGGGCTCGGGATCCTGCGGAACGGCGCGATCGTCCGGGCGATGAGCATCGCGATGCTGAAGTCGCACGACCCCGCCGTCCGCCGGTGGGTGCACGACCAGCACGACCGGTACTTCTCGGCCTTCGCGAACCGCACGAGCGTGCTCGAGGCGTTCCGCACCTCGGTCACCCACGACGTCGCCGAGTACGCCGACCGGATCACGGTGCCCGTGCTGCTCGTCGCGGCCGAGCACGACGACATCACCGCCGTCCCCGAACAGCGCGCACTCGCCGAGCGGCTGCGGGACGCCGAGCTCGTCGTGATCCCGGGGGTCGGCCACCTGGTGCACTACGAGACGCCGGCTCCGGCGGCGGCTGCGGTGCTCCGCCGGATGGCGGACACGATCGGACGTGCCGGACGCCAGGGACGCACTGGACGCGGCGCGGCCGCGACGGACAGCCGACCGTCGGGGGCGGGGCGGGCCTCCCGGACGGCGGACGCGTCGTGACGCGCCTGCGCATCGGCATCGACTGCCGGTACGTGCGGATCGGTCGGCACGACGGCATCAGCCGGTTCACCGCCGGGGTCGTCGCGCACCTGCCGGACCGGCACGACTACGTGCTGCTCGTCAGCGACGAGCGCCAGCTCGAGTCGCTGCCGAGCGACCTGCCGTGGGAGCTGCTGCCCGCGCCGACGGACGCGGGGGAGCCGCTCGTCGCCCGGCGCGTCAACCGGATCGGGCTCGACGCGGTGTTCTCGCCCATGCAGACGATGGGGTCGCGGGGGCGCCGGTACGCGCTCGTCCTGACGCTGCACGACCTGATCTACTACCGCAACCGCACGCCCCCGCGGGAGTTCTCGTGGCCGCTGCGGCTCGGCTGGCGGGCGTTCCACCTGTCCTGGGCGCCGCAGCGGTTCCTGCTGAACGGCGCCGACGGGGTGGTGACGGTGTCCGAGACGACCGCCGGGCTGATCGCCGAGCACCGGCTGACGAAGCGACCCGTGACGGTCGCCTACAACGCGGCCGACCCGGCGACCCCGCGGGTGCCCGGAGCGCCACGTGGACGCTCGCTCGTCTACATGGGCTCGTTCATGCCGTACAAGAACGTCGAGACCCTGGCGGCGGCGCTGCCGCTCCTCGGGGCGGACTGGACGCTGCACTGCATGACGCGGGTGTCCGACGCCGACCGTGCACGGCTCGAGGCGCTGGCTCCCACGGGGACGATCGTGTTCCACGACGGCGCCACCGACGAGGAGTACCTGTCCGTGCTCCGTTCGGCCACCGCGCTGGCGACCGCGTCGTACGACGAGGGGTTCGGCATCCCGCTCGTCGAGGCGATGGGCGTCGGGACCCCGGTCGTCGTCAGTGACATCCCCATCTTCCGGGAGATCGGCGGCTCGGCGGCGGAGTACTTCGACCCGGCGTCGCCGTCCGCCCTCGCCGCGGCCGTCCGGCGGGTCGAAGAACGGTGGGACGAGGCCTCGCGGCAGTCGATCGAGCGTGCCGGTCGGTTCCGGTGGCAGGACTCGGCGGAACAGGTCGTCCGGGCCGTCGAGCGGGCCGTGGGGGACCGGCGGGGCTGAGGGCGGGTGCGGGCGCCGGGCGCGGGGCGCGGCACGGGCTCGCCTTCGTGACGATGCGGAACGACGCTGTCGATGTCGTACGACGTCGACAGTGTCGTTCCACGTCGGACGCGCCACCACCACGCCACACCGCGCCACCACCGCACGTCACTCCGGCGCGATGACCTGTACGTCCGCCCCGGGGAACACCTTCTGCGTCTCCTCGGTGACCCGCGACACGATCGGCGGCACCGCGGCGCCCCGACCCGGGGTCCGCACGACGATCGACTGGTCGCGTGCGGCGTCGGACGGATCCCCGCCGCGCTCCCACGAGCAACGGACCTCCGTCACACCGCCGATGTGGTCGAGCGTGTCCGCCAGTGCCAGGCGCTTCGCGGCGACCTCTCCGGCGCCGGTGACGCCGACCTCCAGGTTGCCGAGGTCGGCGACCACGACGACGCGGACACCGTTGCCGCCGGACTCGTCGGCTGCGCGGCTGATGGCGGCGACCAGGTCACGCCGGGCGGCGGTGTCGAGCGACGGGTCCGCCCGGACCGAGGCGATGGCGTCGTAGCTCGCGAACGCCGTCTTCGACGGGGCATGGTGCCGCACGTCGGTGACGCCGGGCAGCGCACGCACGCGCGTGTCGAACCGGTCGAGCGCCACGTCCGGCCGTGGGAAGACCCCGCCGATGCCGTTCTGGACGCTCCCGATGATCGACCCGAGCACCACGGCGATGACGGCGGCGACTGCCAGGACACTCCCGCCGATGATGAACCACGTGCGGGCCCGGGTGCGGGTGGGGACGCTCGCCGTCTCGGGACCGAACACCCGGTCGAGGTCGTCGGCCTGCTGGTCGAGGGCATGCTGGCCGTGTCGGCTGGTTCCGTCGTCGGACATGTGGCTCCCCTCACCCCGGTGTGCGGGTGCGTCGGAGCCTAGTCCCCCGGTCAGCCCCGGCGCTCCAAGGGGTTCTGGTACTCGAACGCGGACCCTCCGGTGGCGTCGGACACGTCGTCGATCGGGTCGTCGAACCGGACGAGTTCGGCGTGGAAGCGCTCGGGGTCCCACCGGAACGAGTGGATGGACCCGTTGCGGATCGGGGTGTTGCGGCGATCGGCGGTGCCGGGGGCGGCGGCGTTCACGACACTGCGGATCACCGCGCCGTGGGTCGCGACCACGACGACGCCGGCGTCGAACCGGACCGCGATCTCGCCGAGCGTCTCGGTGACGCGGGCGAGCAGCGCGGAGCGGGACTCCCGACCGGGGATGTCGTCGTGTGGGTACCGTGCCGACACCTCGTCGTCGGTCAGGCCCTCGGCCTCGCCGTAGGAGCGCTCGGCCAGGCCCGGGTACGTCGTCGGTGCGTCGAGGCCCAGGCGGTCGGCGATGATCGCGCCCGTCTCGGCCGCACGGGACAACGGGGAGGCGACGACCGCGTCGAACGGCCGGCGGGTCAGGAGCTCGGCGGCCTCGGCGGCCTGCCGTCGTCCGGTGTCGTTGAGCGGGATGTCGGTCGAGCCCTGGATGCGGCGCTGCGCGTTCCAGTCGGTCTCGCCGTGCCGGACGAGGTACAGGAGGGTCGTCACCCGTCGATCTTCGCAGACGCGAACGGCAGGCCCGTCCGGGAACCGCGACCGCCCAGGCCCGTCCAGCCGCGACCGGCTAGTCGGTCGCCACCGCCGCGCTGAGCCGCTCCGCCAGGTGCACGAGCGTCTCGGTGGTGCCGGCGTCGAGCTTCACGGCCGCCCGCCGGTCACTGCGGGTCTCGCCGCGGTTCACGATGACCACGGGGTTCTTGCGGCGCGCAGCGTGGTCGACCAGCCGCACGCCCGAGTTCACGGTGAGGGACGAACCGACGACGAGGAGTGCGTCGGCGTCGGCGACGATCGACACGGCCTCGCGGAACTTCTCGGCCGGCACGAACTCGCCGAAGAAGACGACGTCGGGCTTCAGGTCGCCGCCGCACACGGTGCACGCGGGCACGACGAACCGTTCGACGTCGGTGATCTCGACGTCACCGTCCGGCTGCAGCTGCACGGACCCGGGCTCGTCGATCCAGGGGTTCTCGCGGTCGATGGTGGCGGCGAGGTCGGAGCGGGAGAACACCTGCCCGCAGCGCAGGCACACGGCGCGGTCCATCGAGCCGTGGATCTCGACGACGCGGCGGGAGCCGGCGCGCAGGTGCAGGCCGTCGACGTTCTGCGTGATGACCCCGGCGACGATCCCGGCGTCCTCGAGTGCGGCGAGCGCCCGGTGTCCGTCGTTCGGCACGGCGGCCGCGAAGCTCCGCCAGCCCAGGTGCGATCCGGCCCAGTAGCGCTGGCGCTTCGCGGGGTCGGCCAGGAACTCCTGGAACGTCATCGGCTTGCGCACCACCCGCCCGGCACCGCGGTAGTCGGGGATGCCGGAGTCGGTGCTCAGGCCGGCACCGGAGAGCACGGCGATCCGCTTGCCCGCGAGCACCTCGACGACGCGGTCCAGGTCGTCGGCGGGCACCGACCCGGCGGCCGCCCCGGTGGTCGGTCCGGTCGTCGACGCAGCATCATCCAGCACCCTGTTCACGGTACCCTCAACACCCGACCGTCCCGGTCGCTTCCCAGGCGGAGCGCATCCTCGGCGGACCCGTCCGGCGGCAGCCCGGAGCAGCCCGTCGGCAGCCCGGACCCGTGTCGGCCCGGCCCGCCGGACCCGCACCGGCCCCGGCCCGCCGAACCCCCGCGCCGCCTCCGCACCACACCGAAACGAGCCCCGTGCACCCCGTCCGCATCGACTCCCTCGACGATCCCCGCCTCGACGACTTCGCCCGTCTGACCGACGTGGCACTCCGCCGGGTCTCGGAGCCCGAGGGCGGCCTGTACATCGCCGAGTCGAACACGGTCATCGAGCGTGCGGTCCGCGCCGGGCACGTGCCGCGGAGCATCCTGGTGCAGGAGAAGTGGCTCGACAGTGTCCTGCCCCTGGTCGCGGAGCACGACGGCCCCGTCTTCGTCGGCGCGGACGCCCTGCTCGAGGAGCTCACCGGCTTCCGGATGCACCGCGGTGCGATCGCCGCGATGCAGCGCCCCGAGCTGCCGAGCGTCGCCGACGTGGTGCGGGACGCGAAGGTCGTGGTCGTGCTCGAGGACATCGTCGACCACACGAACGTCGGCGCGGTGTTCCGCAGCGTCGCCGGCCTCGGTGCCGACGCGGTGCTCGTCAGCCCGCGGTGTGCCGACCCGCTGTACCGCCGGAGCGTCCGGGTGAGCATGGGCACGGTCCTGCAGGTGCCGTGGACCCGCATCGGCGACTGGCCCGCGGCTGGTGAGGAACTCCGTGCGCAGGGATTCCACCTGGCCGCGATGGCGCTGACCGACGAGTCGGTCGACCTCGACGCCTTCGTGGCGGACCTGCCCGACAAGGTCGCGCTCGTGATGGGCACCGAGGGGCAGGGGCTGACGCCGGCCGCGATCGCGTCGGCCGACACGACCGTCCGGATCCCGATGGCGCACGGCGTCGACTCGCTCAACGTGGCCGCGGCGAGCGCCGTCGGTCTGTGGGCGGTCACCCACGCCCGGCGGCTCGCCTCCTAGCGCACCACCGAGACGGTCGGGAGGCCCGGGGCGGCCTGGTCGGGCAGCATGCCCCCGGCACGGATCACCAGGGCACGGTCGGTGGCCGGCCCGCCCACCAGGCAGACGCCGACGGGCGCGCCGTCCACGGTCAGCACCGGTGCGCTCACCGCGGGCAGGCCGCCGACGCTCGCGAGCGCGGTCATGGCCGTGGTGGCGGTCCGGGTGCGCTCGAGCGCAGCGGTGTCCGCGTCGAGCAGCGGTGCGGGTCCGGGCGCGGTCGGGAACAGCAGGGTCCGACCGGCGAGAGCACGGCGGATCGTCGCACGGACCTCGTCGAGGCGCGCCACGGCGTCGGCGGTCGTGTCGGCGTCGTTCGCGCGTGCCGCCCGGAACCGGTCACCGACGACGGTGCTCAGTGCGCCGGGGTGCGCGTCGATCCAGGGGCCGTGGGCGGCGAGCGCCTCGGCGGCCTGGACGAGCCGCATCTGCTCCTGCAGTGCTGCGGAGTCCGGGATGCCGAGGTCGCGCAGCCGGACGGTCGCGACGGGTTCGTCGAGTGTGTCGACGAATGCGGTGAAGGACCGGGCGACGGCCGGTTCGACGAGTGCGACGAGTTCCTCGGGGACGACGAGCACGGTCGCGTCAGAAGCCCCTGCCGTCGCGGGCGGCGGCACGGTGGCGTCGAGGGCGGCGAGCAGCACACCGTGGCTCCGCGTGAGCCACCCGACGGTGTCGAACGACGGCGCGAGCGGGAGCAGCCCCTCGCGGGACACCGTGCCGTGGGTCGTCCGGAGGCCCCAGAGTCCCTGGTACGAGGCGGGGACCCGCACCGATCCCGCGGTGTCCGTGCCGATCCCGATCTCGGCCGTCCCGAGGCCGACGGCCGATGCGGATCCGCTGGACGAGCCTCCAGGCAGTCGGGTGGGAGCCGCGCTGTTCGGCGGCGTGCCGTGGTGCGCGTTCCGGCCCGTCAGGTTGTAGGCGAACTCGTCGGTGCGTGCGATCCCGCGGATCGAGGCGCCGGCGGCGAGGAGCGCGGCGACCGCTGCGGCGGGCGCGGTCTCGACGGGGGCCTCGCGCAGGTACGTCGGGTTGCCCGCGCCGACCGGCTGGCCGGGGACGGCGTAGAGGTCCTTGACCGCGACGGTCAGGCCGTCGAGCGGTCCGGAGGCGGTGGGGGCGACGAGCGGGTCGCCGACGGCCCGCCAGACGGTGGTGTCGACGGCCTTGGGGCGGGCGGTGACGTGGGCTGCCTCGATGCGCCAGCGGGGGCCGGCGCCGGTGTCGCCGTCGCGGCGCCAGAGCTGGGTCTGGAGGCCCTGCCCACCCGCGGCGAACCGGGACACCGACACGACGAGGGCGCGGTCCGCGGTCAGGGGGCGGACCTCGACGTGCGTCAGCGACCGGGTCGCGACCCCACCCCGTGTCCCGCGGAACGCGCTGATCGCGTCGTGCCCGACGAGCAGGCCGCGGTCGTCGCCGCGCATCGTGCCGGGGGAGTCCACGAACGCGGCGTCGAGGGCGTCGAGGTCGTTCGCCAGCAGGGCGGCCTCGTAGGCGTCGAGTGCCTCGAGCAGGCCTTCGGGCGCGGCGTCGGGCGCGGGCGACGCCGGGGGCGTGGTCATCGGGCGGGCTCCTCGAAGTCGGCCTTGCGGATGCGGGCGTGGACCCCGGTGACCAGGTCCACCACCTGCGAGATGTTGAAGTCGGTCGCGGCCGACAGGTACGCGTACGCCAGGTGGCGTTCCATGCCCCAGCGCGCGCCGAGGATCGCGACGGCGTGCCGGACGCACTGCCGGACGGCCTCGTCGAGGTCCGGGTCCATGCCCGTGGGCACGAGGAACTCCTGCGTCTCGGCGACGGGCCAGACCAGGTCACCGAAGCGCGCGGCGGCCTCGGCGGCCGGGGTCAGGTCGAAGCGGATCGTCGCGCGGAGCGAGGCCTCCATCGCGGTGAGCGCCACCTCGCCGTCGCCCTGGGCGAAGTGCGGGTCACCGACGTGGGCGAGCGCGCCGGGGACGAGCACCGGCAGGTGCAGCTGCGACCCGGCCTGCAGCAGGTTGACGTCGATGTTGCCGCCGTGGCGACCGGGCGGGACGGAGTGCAGCCGCTCCCCGGGGGTGGCGACGCCCATGATCCCGAGGAACGGGGCGAGGGGGAAGTGCGCGAAGCGGTCGCCGGCGGCGGTGAGCGGGATACGGCCCCGCCGGCCCTGGTCGGTGTCGACGACGTCGGCGAAGACGCTCACCGTCGTGCCGTCGACCGGGAACTCACCGTGCAGGGCGCCGCGGCCGTGCCGGTTCGACACGACGCCGTAGTGCACCCGGGGCAGGGTCTCGAGGACCGTCATCGTCAGCACGTCACCGGGACGGGCACCGCGCACCGCGATCGGCCCGGACACGACGTGCGGTCCGTCCGACGCGGGGTCGCGGTGACCGGAGCGGGCGATCGCGACGGCGTCGGCGAGGACGTGCTCCGGAGCGACGCCGTGGTCGCCGAACCAGGCGACGGGGTCGCTGCCCTGGTCGGGGAGGATCCCCTCGTGGCTGACGGTGTCGATCGTGACCGACTCCCCGGGGCCGATCGTCAGGGCCGGGGTGTCAGCCTCGCTCGGCAGCCGGCCCCAGAGGACGGTCTCCGGGTCGACGGGCAGGGAGTGGTCACCGCGGACGGGTCCGGTGCCGGGCTGCAGGGTGGCCACCGCGGGGGCGGTGGTCTCGCGTGTGGTGGTGCGGTGTGTGGTGGTCATCGTTCCGTCCTCCGTTCGACCAGGTGGGCCACGTCGGCCAGGTGGTCGGCCATCGCCCGCGTCGCGCCCGCGACGTCGTGCTCCCGGATCCGCTCGAGGATCCGCTCGTGCCACTCGAACGACGACCGGCGCCCCTCGCTGGTGCTGTGCGAGCGGGCACGGACGTCCTGCACCCAGCCGCTGCTGAGCTCGCACAGGGACACGAGCAGGGGGTTCCCCGAGGTGCGGGCGACCTGCACGTGGAAGGCGACGTCCTGGGCGAGCGACTCCTCCGGGCTCAGGCCCGCGTGCGTGGCGGCGAGGATGCGTTCCAGGGTGAGCAGGTCGGCATCGCCCGCCCGCGCCGCCGCGAGTCCGGCGACCTGCGGCTCCACGACGGTCCGGAACTCGGCGACGTGCTCGGCCCGGTGGTCCAGGTCGTCGCGGTGGTGGTCGAGCAGGGCGGACGCTTCCTCCGGTCGCGGCAGCACGACGGTGCCACGACCAGGGGTCCGGGAGACCAGGCGACGGCGCTCGAGCTCCTGCAGCGCCTCGCGGATGGTCGTGCGGGACACGGCGAGGTCCTCGGCGAGGGTGCGCTCCGGCGGCAGCTTGTCGCCGGGCTGCAGGTCGTCGAGCACGAGCGTGCCGAGGTGGGCGGCGGTCGCCGCGCTCAGGGTCCGTCCACGGTGCATGCCCTCGACCGTAGGGCCGGTTGGTCTGCTTGGTTCATTGGTACGACCATCTTTTACACGGCCGTCATACGCGGCGTCGGAACCCGAAACACGGCGGGCGAATGGTGGAGCACGTCCCACCCGCACCGACCGGAAGAGGGGTTCGACGTGGACCTGGTCCTCACCAACGCACGGCTGACCGACGGTCGATCCGTCGACGTCACCATCGCCGACGGCGTGATCGTCACCGTGGCCGACGCGCTGCCCGGTCCGGGTTCGGCGCACGGCACCGGCACCGTTGCGGCTTCGATCCGCGTGGTCGACTGCGCCGGACGTGTTCTCATCCCCGGGCTCATCGAGGCACACCTGCACGTCGACAAGGCCCTGCTCGACCGGGAACGGCCGAACCCCGACGGCACCCTCGCCGGCGCCATCGCCGTCACGGGGGAGCTCAAGCGCGGCTTCACCCACGCCACCGTCCGCGACCGCGCCCGCACCCTGCTCGACCAGGCCATCACGAACGGCACCACGCTCGTCCGCGCACACCCCGACGTCGACCCGATCGTCGGGCTCACCGGGGTCGAGGTGCTGCTCGACCTGCGCGACGAGTACCGGGACGCCCTCGACCTGCAGATCGTCGCGTTCCCCCAGGAGGGCATCGCCAAGGCACCGGGCACCCTCGCGCTGCTCCGTCAAGCGCTCGCCGCGGGGGCGGACGTCATCGGAGGCTGCACCTACAACGAGCACACCCTGGCCGCGTGCCACGAGCACGTCGAGACCGTCCTCGACCTCGCCGAGGAGTTCGGGGTGCCGGCCGACCTGCACGCCGACTTCGCCGACGACACCTCCGACCCGCGGTACGCCCTCGCCGGGCACATCGCCGACCGCGTGACCGCCCGCGGGCTGCAGGGGCGGGTGGCGCTCGGGCACGTGACCTCGGTCGCGAGCCTGCCCCGCCGCGAGCGCCGGGCGTTGTTCGACCGTCTGGCAGCTGCCGGGGTCGCCGTCGTGCCGCTGCCCGCGACCGACCTGCACCTGGGCGGCCGGTCCGACGACCGCGACGTGCGGCGCGGGGTCGTGCCGGTCCGCGAACTCTGGGACGCCGGGGTCACGAGCGCGTACGCGTCGAACAACGTCCGGAACGCCTTCACCCCGTTCGGCAACGCCGACCTGCTCGACGTCGGGCTGCTCCTGGCGCAGACCGGGCACCTGTCCGGCCCGGACGACCTGCGACGGGTGCTCGCCATGGCCACCACGGGGGCGGCCGAGGTCGTCGGCGTCGCGGACACCCACGGCATCCGGCCCGGCGCCGCCGCCGACCTCGTGGTGCTCTCCACCACCGACCCGGACGGCGTCCTGCTCGACCGGCCGGACCGCGCCCTGGTCGTCAAGCGCGGCCGGGTCGTCGCCGAGACCACCCGGACCACCCGCCTCACCACCAGCCGCACCACGAACCGATCGAAGGAACTCAGCCATGCGTGAACGGATCCCGCACGAGATCGTCGCCTCCGTCCTGGCCGGTGCCACGGCGTTCATCGGGGGCAACGCCCTGCACCTGCCGACCTGGGCGATCTTCATCAGCTGGGCGGGGATGTTCCTGCTCGGCAGCAAGCCGACGCTGCGGAACGCCACGCGCCTGTGGGCCGCGATGCCGATCGGGTCGGCGTTCGGCCTGGTCATCGTCCTGCTCGACCAGCGGTTCGGCACGCTGTTCGGCGAGGGGCAGGCGGCGCAGAACACCGTCCTGGCGCTGCTCATCCTCGTCGTGAACTGCGCCCTGATGTACACCGGTCGCACGAAGCTGTTCGGGCTCGTCCCCGGCATGTTCCTCGGGTTCGCCTCGTTCTTCGCGACCTGCTTCGGCGGCTTCGGGTTCGACCCGGGGAACGCCTGGGCTGCCTGGGTGTCGGTCGTGCTGATGAACGCGCTCGGGCCGGTGTTCGCCTACCTGTCCCGCCGCCTGACCTTCGCCCGGGCCGAGACGACGGGCTCGGCCGGTTCGGCCGGTTCGGCCGGTTCGGCCGGCTCGTCCGACCCGGCCGCTTCGGCCGACCCGGTCGTCGCGACCGACGCCGGCGGCGCAGCGACCCCGGCTCCTGCTCCGGAACGCCAGCCCGACCAGCCGGTCGCAGCCTCGGCCTAGGAGCGGACCGGTACGCTCGGGTCCCGTGTCACGAGTCGTCCGCCGCCCCCGCTCCGCCGTCCGGAGGCCGGTCACGATCTCGGTGGTCGCCGTCCTGCTCCTGGTGGCCGGGTACCTCGTCGCCGCGGCCGTCGTGCCGTTCGGCCCGGCGAGCGCCAGCACCACGACGTACTCGGCCCCGAAGACGACCGTCCCGGCGCTGAGCTTCCCGGGGTACGGCGCGACGGCGGTCGAAGCGACGGACTTCCCGGAGAGCCTGCGCACCAGCGGCGACACGAAGCCCCGGTCGATCGCGAGCATCACGAAGGTCGTCACGGCGCTCGTGGTGCTCGACGAGAAGCCGATGGCCGCTGGGGAGTCCGGTCCGTCCATCCGCTTCACGAAGCAGATGGAGGGCCTGTACGCCAAGTACGCCGCGCAGAACGGCGAGGTCGCCCCGATGCCCGCCGGCCTGAAGCTCACCGAGCACCAGACGTTCCAGGTGATGCTCATGAAGTCGGCGAACAACTACGCCGGCGCACTCGCCATCTGGGCCTTCGGGTCGATCGCCGCCTACGAGCACGCGGCGAACGACTGGCTCGACGAACACGGCCTGGACGACACCACGATCCACGAGCCGACCGGCCTCGACCCGGACAACACCTCGACCGCCACCGACCTGGTCGAGCTCGGGCAGCTCGCGCTGGCGAACCCGGTGGTCAAGGACATCGTCGGCACCCAGGACGTCACGATCCCGACGGTCGGCGAGATCGAGAACTCGAACAAGCTCCTCGGCCTCGACGGCATCGAGGGGATCAAGACCGGCACCCTCGACGAAGCCGGCGCCTGTCTGCTGTTCGCGGCGACGTACGAGCGCGGCGGCAGGGACGTCACCGTCGTCGGCGTGATGCTCGGCGGTGTCGACCACGACTCCCTCGACGTCGACGTGCAGCGGTTGCTGCGGTCCGTGGCGGACAACTTCCAGGTGGTGACGCTCACGCACCAGGGCCAGACCTTCGGCACCTTCTCGACCCCGTGGCAGGACGAGGCCGACGCGGTCACGACGAAGGCCGCCGAGGTGCTCGTGTGGGGCAAGACGACCGTCACCGCGAACGCGAAGCTCGAGCAGGTGACCTTCGGCACGAAGGGTGAGCGGGTCGGGCAGGTGCGGTTCCGCATCTCCGACCACGACCCGGTCACGGTGCCGCTCGTGCTCGAACGCACGATCGACGACCCCGGCGTCTGGTGGCGCTGGACGAACCCGTTCCAGGGGGCGTGACGCCCGTCGTCCGCCGACCGTAGAGTCGGTCGGGTGACGACGATGACGACGTTCCCCCGGACCACCCCCGCCGCCCTCGGCATCGATCCCGGTGGTGTGACCGCCCTGCTCGACGCCCTCGAGTCCACGCCCGGCGTGGAGCCGCACAGCATCATGTTGCTGCGGCACGGCCAGGTCGTGGCCGAGGGCTGGTGGCAGCCCTACGCCGCGGACCGCGTGCACCTGCTCTACTCGCTGAGCAAGAGCTTCACCGCCGCCGGGGTCGGCATCGCCGTCCGTGCGGGCCTGATCGACCTCGACGCGACCGTCCTGTCGTACTTCCCGGAGCTCGACGCCGACGTCACCGACGAACGCAGCCGCCGCATCCGCGTCCGGCACCTGCTCGCGATGGCGAGCGGCCACCGCGAGGAGACGATCGACCGCGCCCGGGCCCTCGACCCAACGAACACGGTGCGGGGGTTCCTGCTGCTCCCGCCGGACGAGGAGCCCGGCACGGTCTTCGCCTACAACCAGCCGTGCACGTACACCCTCGCCGAGATCGTCCGGCGGGTGACCGGCGGCTCCCTCGTCGCGTGGCTCCGCCCTCACCTGCTCGATCCGCTCGGCATCGACGACCTCGCCTGGCGCCGCGACGACACCGGCGCGGAGCTCGGCTACAGCGGGTGCTACGCGCCGACCGATGCGGTCGCCAAGCTCGGCCAGCTGTACCTGCAGGGCGGCGTCTGGGACGGCGAGCGGATCCTCGACGCCGACTGGGTCGAGCAGGCCACGAGCACGCAGGTCGCCAACCCGGACGAGGCCAACCCCGACTGGTCCCAGGGCTACGGCTTCCAGTTCTGGATGGCCCGCCACGGCTTCCGCGGCGACGGCGCCTACGGCCAGTTCTGCGTCGTCCTGCCGGAGCAGGACGTCGTGCTCGCGATGACCGGCCAGAGCCTCGACATGCAGGCCGTCCTCGACGCGGTCTGGGAACACCTGCTGCCCGCCGTCGACCGCGCGTCCGACGCGGCGTCGGCATCCGCCCTGGAGGCCCGGCTCACCTCCCTGGGACTACCCGCCGTCGACGGTGGTCCGCTGCAGGGCCTCGCTGACGTCGGTCCGCTGGCCCGCGACGGCGACGGGTGGCGGCTCACGCTCGACGTCGACGGCGGCTCCCTGTCGGTGCCCGTCGGGCAGGGGGAGTGGGCCGTGGAGGGCCCGCTCGCCGCGAGCGGCGCCGTCGCTGACGACGGGACGGTCCGTGTCGACGTGCGGTTCGTCGAGACCCCGCACCTGGCGCACGTCCGGATCGACCCCGCCACGGGATCGACGACGACGAGCTGGCAGACCGAGCCGCTGCACGACGGACCGCTCACGCTGCGGCGCCCAGCGGACTGAGGGCCCGCGGCTCCGCGGCCTCTCGTCCCTCGGCCCCGCGCCGCGCCTACGGGGTGTCGGAGGGGTGCTCGGTGACGATCTGCGGCTCGGGTCGCTTCGCCGTCACCCCGTCGCCGGACGAGGTGTGCTTGATGCGGCGGACCACCCACGGCACCAGGTACTCCCGGGCCCACCCGAGGTCCTCGGCGCGGGCCTCGCGCCACGGCCGCGCCTCGAGCGGGTCCGGGTTGAACGGTTCGAGCCCGTGCGGCACGCCGAGGGTGTCGAGCACCGCGGCGGCGATCGTGGAGTGGCCCATCGGGGAGTGGTGGAGCCGGTCCGGAGCCCACATCCGCGGGTCCCGGAGCACCCGGAGGGCCCACATGTTCGCCACCAGGGCGCCGTGCTTCAGGGCGATGGCGTGCAGGTTCTCGTTGTAGATCGCCGTCTTGCCGCGGACCATGCCGAGCACCGGGGTCATCCCGACGTCCGGGCCGGTGAAGAGCACGACGGTGGCTCCGTCGCGGCGCAGGTCGGCGACGAGCCGGTCCACGCGCTCCGCGAGCTCGTCCGGGTCCGAGCCGGGGCGGATGATGTCGTTGCCGCCGGCGGACACCGTGATGAGGTCCGGGTGCAGAGCGACGGCGGCCTCGGCCTGCTCGTCGATGATCTGCTGCAGCAACCGCCCGCGGATCGCGAGGTTCGCGTAGGCGAAGTCGTCGGTCTGGTGTGCGAGCACCTCGGCGACGCGGTCCGCCCAGCCGCGGTTCCCGCCCGGGACGGTGGGGTCGGGGTCCCCGATGCCCTCGGTGAACGAGTCACCGATCGCGACGTACCTGGTCCAAGGATGACGATCTGACACGTCCCGGACCCTAGTCTCGTGGCATGACGAAGGCCAACACGGACGCCGTCGGCTGGTCGGTGCCGGACGAGCTGCTCAGCCGCATCGCCGAGCGCGCCCCCGGCTACGACGCCGCGAACGCGTTCTGCACCGAGGACCTCGACGAGCTCCGCGCCGCCGGCTACCTGCGGATCGGCGTCCCCGTCGATCAGGGCGGGGCGGGCCTCGGCCTCCGCGCCACCGCGCGGGTGCAGCGCGCCCTCGCTCAGGCCGCACCGGCGACGGCACTCGGCCTCGGCATGCACCAGGTGTGGGTGCAGGCGGCCCGCGCCGTCCGTACGCGAGGCGAGTCGTTCCTCCAGGCCGTCACCGACCACGCTGCGGACGACCACCTGCTCGCATTCGGGGTGAGCGAACCCGGCAACGACGCCGTGCTGTTCGACTCGTCGACGACGGCGGAGCCGGACGGCGACGGCGGCTACCGGTTCACCGGCACGAAGGTCTTCACGTCCCTCGCACCGGCGTGGGACGTCATGAGCGTCTTCGGCAAGGACACCTCGGGGCCGGAGCCACGGCTCGTGCACGGGTTCGTCCTGCGGTCCGACGGCGACGTCGAGCACCTGGACGACTGGGACACGCTCGGGATGCGCGCGACGCAGAGCCGCACCACGAAGCTGCTCGGCGTGCACGTCCCCGCCGACCGCATCGTCCGGTCGCTGCCGGTCGGGCCGAACCAGGACCCGCTCGTGTTCGGGATCTTCGCGTCGTTCGAGCTCCTCATCGCCTCGGTGTACGCCGGGATCGCGGAGCGGGCGATCGCGCTCGCGGCGACCGCCGTGGCGGGGCGGACCGGGGCCGACGGCACCCCGCGGTCGCAGGACCCCGACGTGCGCCGGGGGATCGCCGACCTGCGCGGCGCGGTCGACGCGATCACGCTGCAGGTCGACTCGCTGGCGCGGTCGGTCGACGAGCTCGACGACCTCGGAGGCCGCTGGTTCCCGCTGCTCGTCGGCACGAAGGCCCGTGCGGTGGACACCGCGCAGCACGTCGTGGACGAGGCCATGCGCGTCGTCGGCGGCTCGGCGTTCCGGTCGTCGAGCGAGCTGGCGCGGCTGGCGCGTGACGTCCGGGCGGGGCAGTACCACCCGTCGTCGCGGGACTCCGCGGCGCGGACGATCGCGGCGTCGGTGCTCGGCCCGCTCGGCTGAGCGCTGCGCTCTCACGGTGCGAGGCGCTGCGCTCCGGGGCACTCCGGTGCGAGGTCCCGTACGTGGTGGCACCCGCGCCCCCTCGCACCACGTCCGGAACCTCGCACCGTCCGATCGCGATCGGCCCCGGGCACGGCGATGTCGGCGGCGCCTGGCATCATCTCGGTGTGAGCAAGCAGGACGGACGGAACCGCCTCGTCTCCGACGCACCGGTGGACGACGTCTCGGCGACCGTGCTGCACGTCGACATGGACGCCTTCTTCGCCTCCGTCGAACTGCTCGACCGCCCCGACCTGGTGGGGCTGCCGGTCATCGTCGGACACGACTCCGACCGCTCCGTCGTCACCGCCGCCACCTACGAAGCCCGTCGCTACGGGGTCAACTCCGCGATGCCGATGGCCATCGCCAAACGCCGCTGCCCGAACGCCGTCATCGTCGAGCCGCACTTCGAGAAGTACCGGGCGCAGTCCGCCGCGGTGATGGCGATCTTCGACCGGTTCACCCCGCGGGTCGAGCGCCTCGGCATCGACGAGGCGTTCCTCGACGTCGCCGGCGCCCTCCGCCTGTACGGCACCCCGTGGCAGATCGGCCAGGCGATCCGCCGCACGGTCTTCGCCGAGACCGGTCTGCACTGCTCCGTCGGTGCGGCATCGACGAAGTTCGTCGCGAAGCTCGCCTCCAGCCGGTCGAAGCCGGACGGCCTGCTCGTGGTGCCCGCCGCCGACACCGTGGCGTTCCTGCACCCGCAGCCCGTGTCCGCGCTCTGGGGCGTCGGCGGCAAGACGCAGGAGACGCTCGAACGCCGGGGCATCCGCACGGTCGGTGACCTGGCGAACACTCCGCTCGGGTCGCTGGTGTCGGCACTCGGCCCGGCCGGCGGGCAGCGGCTGCACGACCTGTCGTGGGGTCGCGACCCCCGCGTGGTCGACACCGGCGTCGGCGAGAAGTCCATCGGGCACGAGGTCACGTTCGGCCGCGACCTGACCGAGCGCGACGACGTCGCCCGCGAACTCCTGCGCCTGGCCGACAAGGTCGCCGTCCGCCTGCGCCAGGCCGACGTGCAGGCCCGGACCGTGGCGCTCAAGGTCCGGTACACCGACTTCACCACCCTGACCCGTTCACGCACCCTGGCGGAGCCCACCGACGTCGCGAAGCGCCTGCACCGCGAAGCCGTCGAGCTGTACGACGTGCTGCACCGACCGGGCAACCAGATCCGGCTGATCGGGGTGCGCGGCGAGAACCTCGTGCCCGCGGCCGCGAGCAATGCCCTGTGGGACGACGACGCGCCGTGGCGCGACACCGAGACCACGGTCGACGCGGTCGCCGCACGCTTCGGCGCCGGCGTGCTGCGACCGGCATCACTGGTCCGCCGGACCCCCGACGGTGGCGTCCCGCACGCTCGGCAGGACTGACGGTGGCGGTAGAATCGGGTTCAGTGAGCGCAGCGGAGTACGAAGACCAGCAGCCCGCCACGCTGTGGGCGGAGTCGGGTGACGACCAGTCCGGCGATGGCGGATCGTCGCCGACGCACGACGGCACCCTGGCACAGCAAACCCAGGCGCAGTCGCAGGGTGACGCCGCCCGTGCCGAAGCCGACGCCGCGGCCCTGGCCGAAGCGGCCGGCAACTCGGCCGTCCAGCACCTGTCGCCGGCGTTCCCGGACCGGGCCGCCTGGGGCACGGCATCGAAGCTCCGCGCCTGGCAGATCGAAGCGCTCACGAAGTACTTCGAGAAGGAACCCCGCGACTTCCTCACGGCCGCGACCCCCGGCGCCGGCAAGACCACCTTCGCGCTGCGCCTGGCGACCGAGCTCCTCGCCCGCGGCACCGTCGACCGCATCGTCGTCGTGGCCCCGACCGAGCACCTGAAGCGCCAGTGGGCCGACTCCGCCGACCGTGTGGGCATCCGGATCGACCCGATGTTCAAGAACGGCGACGGCATGTTCGGCCGGCACTACCAGGGCGTGGCGATCACGTACGCCCAGGTCGGCATGAACCCCGAGGTGCACAAGCGCATCACCGAGGGCGGCCGCACCCTGGTCGTCCTCGACGAGGTCCACCACGGTGGCGACGCCCTGACGTGGGGGGACGGCATCCGAGAGGCGTTCTCCGGCGCCACCCGCCGGCTCTCGCTGTCGGGGACCCCCTTCCGGTCCGACACCGCACCGATCCCGTTCGTGCAGTACGCCCCCGACGAGCAGGGCATCCGCACCTCGATCTCCGACTACAACTACGGCTACGGCCGAGCGCTGAAGGACGGCGTCGTCCGCCCGGTGCTGTTCATGGCGTACGCGGGCCAGATGCGCTGGAAGACCCGGATGGGCGACGAGATGTCGGCGTCCCTGGGCGAGCAGGTCACGAAGGACATCACGGCGCAGGCCTGGCGCACCGCGCTGTCACCCGAGGGCGAGTGGATGCCTGCCGTGCTCTCCGCGGCCGACAAGCGCCTGACCGAGGTCCGTCGTGGTGTGCCCGACGCCGGCGGCCTGGTCATCGCCACCGACACCACCACAGCGCGCGCCTACGCCCGGATCCTGCAGCAGATCACGGGGGAGCGTCCCACCGTGGTGCTGTCCGACGAAGCCGCCGGGTCGAGCCGCATCAGCGCGTTCGCCGACGACACCTCGCGCTGGATGGTGGCCGTCCGCATGGTCTCCGAGGGCGTCGACGTCCCACGGCTCTGCGTCGGCGTCTACGCCACGAGCGCGAGCACGCCGCTGTTCTTCGCCCAGGTGATCGGCCGCTTCGTGCGTGCCCGCCGCCGCGGTGAGACCGCGAGCGTCTTCCTGCCGAGCGTCCCCGGCCTGATGGCCCTCGCCGCCACCCTCGAGCTCGAGCGCGACCACGCCCTCGACCGCCCGAAGGACGCCGACGACGGCATGTACAACCCCGAAGACGCGATGGTCGCCGAGGCCAACAAGGAAGACCGCGCGTCCGAGAGCCTGCTCGAGGTCCAGCCGTTCGAGGCACTCGACTCGCAGGCGTCCTTCGACCGCGTCCTCTACGACGGCGGTGAGTTCGGCACCGGCGGCGAGGTCGGTTCCCTCGAAGAGCTCGACTTCATCGGCATCCCCGGGCTCCTCGAACCCGACCAGGTGCGCGACCTCCTGCGCGCGCGACAGGCCACGCAGGCGAAGCGCTCCAAGGGCCGCACGGCCAAGGACGGCATGCCGAAGCCGCCCGAGCCCGACCGCCCGATGTACATGACGATCAAGGAGCAGCGCACCGAGCTCGCCCGGCTCGTGTCGATCTGGTCCCGGCACTCGAACGAGCCGCACGGATCGATCCACGCCGAACTCCGGCGGATCAGCGGTGGCCCGGCCGTGGCGCAGGCGAGCATCGAGCAGATCCAGAAGCGCATCGACATCCTGCGCTCCCGCATCGGCGGACGACGGTGACTCCGGCGTGATCGAGCCGGTCGACGACCGCACCTGGTACGTCAAGCGCGACCCCGAGGCGTCACCCGAGGCGATCATCGACCGCTTCGGCGGCGGCTACCGACTGCGTCGGTTCTCGCTCACCGAGTCCCGCCGCACCCCGCACGGGGTGTTCACGGGGCCCGAACTGGCCGAGACCGCGTGGTGGCGGCTCCGCGACAGGCCGCGGAACTCATGACGCGCCAAGCCAAAGTCCGGTAGACCGGAGGAATGGCAGACTCGATCCCTCACGTCCTCGTCCTCGGCGGCGGCTCCGCTGGCTACACCACGGTCAAGCAGCTCCAGAAGCACGCGGCCACGGTGCCCATGCGCATCACGCTCGTGGACCAGAACACCTACTACACGTACCTGCCGTTCCTGCCCGAGGTCGCCGGTGGCCACATCGCGCCGAAGGACGTCACCGTCGAGCTGCGCCGTGCACTGCGCAAGACCCGGGTGATCCAGGGCAAGGTCACCGCGATCTCCTCGGCGGACAAGACCGTCTCGATCGCGACCGCCGGCGGCGACGACCGCACCCTCGGCTACGACCACCTCGTCGTCGCCCTCGGTTCCGTCACCCGCACCTTCCCGACCCCCGGGCTCGAGGAGTACGGCGTCGGCTTCAAGAGCGTCGAAGAGGCCGCCTACGTGCGCGCCAAGCTCCTCGACAACATCGCGAAGGCCGCTGCCACCCGCGACGAGGACGAGCGTCGCCGTCTGCTGACCAGCGTCTTCGTCGGCGGTGGGTACACCGGCGTCGAGGCGATCGGCGAGCTCTTCGACGTGTCGCAGGCCGCCATCAAGACCTACCCGTCGCTCGCCGGTGAGCAGCCCCGCTGGGTGCTCATCGACGCCCTCGACCGCGTCGCGCCCGAGGTCGGCCCGGAGCTGTCCAAGTGGACGCTCGAGTCGCTCCGCGCCCGTGGCATCGACGTCCGCCTGAAGACCACCATGCCGAGCGCCGAGGGCGGTGTCGTCAAGTTCTCCGACGGCGACGAGTTCGCCACCGGCCTGCTCGTCTGGACCGCGGGCGTCAAGCCGAACCCGCTCCTCGACGCTTCCGACCTGCCGCGCGGGCCGAAGGGCCACCTCGCCGCGAACGCGAAGCTCCAGGTCGAGGCCGAGGACACCCACCAGGTCGTCGAGGGCGTCTGGGGCCTGGGTGACGTCGCGCAGGTGCCCGACCTGACCGCCGACAAGCAGCCGGCGTTCTACCCGCCGAACGCGCAGAACGCCGTCCGTCAGGCCGTGGTCGCCGCCGACAACATCGTCGCGACCATCACCGGCAAGCCGCTCGAGGAGTACCGCCACCCCTCCATCGGCACCGTCGCGTCGTACGGTGTCGGCAAGGGTGCCGCGAACATCAAGGGCATCAAGATGACCAACCTGCTCGCGTGGTTCGCTCACCGCGCGTACCACGTGTACGCGATGCCGACCCTGAACCGGAAGGCCCGCATCATCATCGGCTGGATCACCGGCGCGGTGTCCGGTCGCGACGCGACCTCCCTGATCAAGGAGACTGACCCGCGACGCAACTTCGTCGAGGCGTCGAAGAGCTAGACGGCCCCAAAGATCGGACGGGAGGCGCGGTGCCAGCTGGCACCGCGCCTCCCGTCCGTCCGTCCGTCAGGTGCGTTCGCACCCACCTGCCGCGCTCCGGCATACTGACTCCCTCGGCGCCCACGGCGACGAGGTCCCGGAAGTCGACCGACACGTGCGCCCCACCACCACCACCACCTCCTCCGTCCGATCGTGCCTCCGATGCGGCGCCGAGCGTCACGACGGCACCGTCCACCGGTGCCCCGGTCCGGCCGACCCGCTCCGCGCCTTCGGCCTCGACGCCGGAGCCCGAACGGTGCTCGAGGTCCTGGGCAGGATCGGGCAGCCCTCCCTGGTCGGCGGAGCAGTCCGCGACGAGCTGCTCCGGGAAGCCGGGCGCGGACCCGCCACCACCGGTGACGTCGACGTCGAGGTGCACGGCACCAGGACCGATGTGGTCGTCGGAGCGTTGCGTGCGGCCGGCGCGATCGTCGTCGAGGCCGGTGCGGGGTTCCCGGTCCTCAAGGTGGTGCTCGACGGATCCCGCGTCGACGTCGCAGTGACGGCGGAGTCCGGTGCGCTCGATCCGGGCACGGTGTCCGCCCTCGGTCGGGACTTCACGGTGAACGCCGTCGCCTGGGACCCCCGGACGAACGTGTTCCTCGACGCGGTCGGTGGGATCGACGATGCCGTCATCGGCGTGCTGCGGCACGCTTCCGAACGCTTCAGAGAGGACCCGCTCCGGGTCTTGCGTGCCGTACAGCTCGTCGCCCGGTTCGACTTCGCCGTGCATCCCGCGACGCTGCGTCTGGCGCGGTCGATCGCGGCACGGTTCGAGTCGATCGCCACCGGGCGGATCTGGCCCGAGATCCGCAAGCTGGCACTCGGCGACCACGTGTCGGCTGCCCTCCGAACGCTGCACGACAGCGGCTGGGAGCGACACCTGCCCGAGCTCGCCGCGGTCCGAGACGTGCCGCAGGACCCCCGGTGGCACCCGGAGGGTCCCGTGCACGTCCACCTCGGAGCGGCGGGGGACGCTGCCGCCCGCGCCTGTACCGCGGACGGGATCCGGGGTGACGACCGGGTCGTCATCGTGCTCGCCGCCGTCCTGCACGACCTGGGGAAGGCCGGCTCCGGCACGCAGGTCCTCGCCGACGACGCAGGTGCGGTCCGCATCCGCAGCCTGGGCCACGAGGTGTCCGGCGCTGCGGCAGCAGCAGCGCTGCTCGGTCGCCTCGGCGCGCCACGCCACATCGTCGAGCGGGTCGTCCCGCTCGTTCGCGAGCACATGGTCCCGCACTCGTCCAACGGCGCGCCACCGTCCGTTCCCGCTGCTCGGCGGCTGTTCCGACGGCTCCGATCGTCCCTGCCCGCGATGGAGTCGTGGGCCCGGGTGTGCGAAGCCGACTCGCAGGGGCGTGGTCCGGGGGCGAGCCGGTCCTCGGCGTGGTCGTGGTTCGACGTCGCGCTCCGGGACCAGGTCGCGCGTCGACCCGTGCGGCTGCTGTCCGGCCGCGACCTCGTCGACGCGGGACTCACCCCGGGGCCGGTGTTCCGCGAACTCCTCGTGGCGTCCGCGGCGGCGCAGGACGACGGCGTCTTCGATGACGTCGCCGGAGCCCGCGCTTGGCTGCGCCGAGCGGTCGACGCACGCCGGTGACGGACGGGAGGCGCGGTGCCAGCTGGCACCGCGCCTCCCGTCCGTCTGTGCGGACGCCCACCGCTTGTCCGCCATCTGCGGTCCTGTGTCCGTTCCAACGTGGCGCGCGTCAGCGTGGACGCGGCGAACGAGAGGAGCGTCCATGCGCGCCATGACGTACCGCGGCCCCTACCGGATCCGCGTCGAGGAGAAACCGGATCCCCGGATCGAGCACCCGAACGACGCGATCGTCCGGGTGGAACGGGCCGCGATCTGCGGGTCGGACCTGCACCTGTACCACGGCATGATGCCCGACACCCGGGTCGGGCACACGTTCGGCCACGAGTTCATCGGGGTGGTCGAGCAGATCGGCTCGTCCGTCGAGACCCTGTCGGTCGGCGACCGCGTGATGGTCCCGTTCAACATCTTCTGCGGCACGTGCTGGTTCTGCGCCCGCGGACTCTTCGCGAACTGCCACAACGTGAACCCGAACGCGACCGCGGTCGGCGGGATCTACGGGTACTCGCACACCACCGGCGGGTACGACGGCGGGCAGGCGGAGCGCGTGCGGGTGCCGTTCGCCGACGTCGGACCGCAGGTGATCCCGGACTGGCTCGACGACGACGACGCCCTCCTCATGACGGACGCACTGAGCACCGGCTACTTCGGGGCGCAGCTGGCGTCGATCCGCGAGGGCGACACCGTCGTGGTGCTCGGTGCCGGGCCGGTCGGACTGTTCTCCGCGGCGTCGGCGTGGTTCATGGGAGCCGGCCGGGTGATCGTCGTCGACCAGCTCGAGTACCGGCTCGAGAAGGCCCGGAGCTTCGCGCACGCCGAGACGATCAACTTCGCCGAGGTCGACGACGTCGTGCTCGAGATGAAGAAGCAGACCGACTTCCTGGGTGCGGACAGCGTGATCGACGCCGTCGGAGCCGAGGCGGACGGCAACTTCACCCAGCAGGTCACCGCCTCGAAGCTGAAGCTGCAGGGCGGGTCCCCGACGGCGCTCAACTGGGCGATCGACGGTGTCCGCAAGGGCGGCACGGTCTCGGCGGTCGGCGCGTACGGGCCGATCCCGAGCGCGGTCAAGTTCGGTGACGCGATGAACAAGGGCGTCACGATCCACACGAACCAGGCGCACGTGAAGCGCCAGTGGCCGCGGTTGCTCGAGCACATCCAGGCCGGGCACTTCAAGCCGAGCGACATCATCACGCACCGCATCCCCCTCGAGCACATCGCCGAGGGCTACCACCTGTTCTCGTCCAAGCTCGACGGTTGCATCAAGACCGCCGTCGTGCCGTGAGGAGGCCCGACATGTCCGACCACACCCCATACATCGCCGATCCACCCCGACGGGTGCCGTCCTCCGAGGAGCTCCGTACCCGCATCCCGGGGTGGGGGAGCGACCTCGACCCGGCGGACCGGCCGTCCGTGCCGAAGCTCTCGCGCTCCGCGGGTGCCGCGACCGGTGCCCACTGGGACCGCCCGCCGCAGCAGGATGGTGCGCACGGCCGGGAGCGCTCGATCGAGCACGCCCACGTGACGCCGGTGTTCGGCACGGCGCAGCCCCTGCACGGGGTCCCCGGGATCGTCCGGCGGTACGCCTACCGGCGGTTCAGCGAGGGGCGCCTGGCGCACTGGATGCTGCTCGTCGTCGGGGACCGCCTGGACGTCGCGACGCACCGGGTGACCGATGCGCTGCGGGGTCGGCCGGACCGGGTGATCAGCGAGACCGGCGTCGCGGCGGAGCGTGGGAACCACCCTGTTGCGTCGCGCCTGGGGTCGAGTCGGTCGGACTGGCGGCACCAGGTGCTCGACCCGATGGTCGCGAACTGGGGCTGGCTGGCGGCCCTCGGCGCCGTCGTGCTGGTGGTGCGGCGGGTGCGCCGCTCGCGCTGACCGCGCGCGGTGCGCGGTGCGGCGTTGCCCGCTCGGTGCGACCTTCTTCCGTCCCACGGAGTGCGCACCCTCGCACCGGCCCGCGGCGTGCGCCCACTGCGGCCTGGAGGCGCGCTGCGGCCCCGCCTCGCGCCTCCAGTCCGCACGTCCCGCGTCCACCCGCGCGCACCGACGCTGAACGGAGAACGCCCTGAGCGAAGCGAGGCGGCGCGGGCGGGGATCGCCCTGAGCGCAGCGAGGTGGCGCCCCAGAGGCGGTGACGCCCTGAGCGCAGCGATGGCGGCACTCGCCGGGAAGACACAACAGAAAATGCCCCCCGACCGAAAGGTCAGGGGGCACGCATTTCCTGTGTCCGAGAGGGGACTTGAACCCCTACGCCCTAATACGGGCACTAGCACCTCAAGCTAGCGCGTCTACCAATTCCGCCACCCGGACAGGGTGTCTGGTGTCTGTTTCCCGGGTTGAACCCGGCGTTCCTGCCGAGAGAAGACACTAGCACGGGTCTGAACGCGCGATGAACACGGTCGCGCATCCCGGGCGAGTCCTGCGCGCGCTGCCCCGGCGACGGGGTCGGTGCCGACCGATACCGTGGAGCCATGACGAACCCGGAGCCCTCCGAGCCGCAGTCCGTGCCCGAGCTCGAGGCCACCGCGGCGATCGCCCGCGACCTCATCCGCATCGACACGACGAACTGGGGTGAGGGGAAGTCCCGTGGTGAGACGGAGGCTGCCCACTACGTCGAGGACAAGCTCCGCGCGCTGGATCTCGAGCCGCAGTTGTTCGAGTCGGAGCCGGACCGGGTGAGCGTCGTGGCGCGTGTGCCCGGCCGGAACCGTGACAAGCCGGCGCTCGTGGTGCACGGGCACCTCGACGTCGTGCCGGCGGATCCGGCGAACTGGTCGGTCGACCCGTTCGGCGGTGTGGTCAAGGACGGATCGCTGTGGGGTCGGGGCGCCGTCGACATGAAGAACATGGACGCGATGATGCTCACGTCGCTGGCCGACGTCATCGAGCAGCACGGTGCGCCGGAGCGTGACCTGGTCATCGCGTACTTCGCCGACGAAGAGGCCGGGGGAGTCCTGGGGTCCCACCACGTGGTCGACCAGCACCCCGAGGTCTTCGCGGGGGCGTCGGCGGCGATCAGCGAGGTCGGCGGGTACTCGATCACGCTCGGTGACCGTCGCGCCTACCTGCTGCAGACCGGCGAGAAGGCGCTCATGTGGGTGAAGCTGATCGCGCGCGGCACCGCTGCCCACGGCTCGCACGTGATCCGTGACAACGCCGTCACGAAGCTCGCGGCGGCGGTGGCCCGGATCGGCAGCGAGGAGTGGCCCGTCCGGCTCTCGGCCACGACGGACGCGATGGTGGCCGAGGTGGCGCGGTTCCTCGGGGTCGATCCGACGGTGACCGGCCCGGACGAGGTCGCGCTGGCCACCGGCTCGGCGTCGCGGTTCATCCACGCCGCGCTGCACACCACGTCGAACCCGACGGTGCTGACCGCCGGCTACAAGCACAACGTCATCCCGGACACCGCCGAGGCCCTGGTCGACATCCGCTGCCTGCCGGGTGACGAGGAGACCGTGCTCGAGCGGGTGCGGGAACTCGCCGGACCCGACGTCGAGGTGGTCATGTCGTTCCGCGACATCGGCCTCGAGCAGGACTTCGGCGGCCCGCTGGTCGACGCCGTCCGCGACGTCCTCGGCCGGCACGACCCGGGCGCACCGGTCCTGCCGTACCTGCTGTCCGGCGGCACCGACAACAAGGCGCTCTCGACGCTCGGCATCGCCGGGTACGGGTTCGTGCCGCTGCAGCTGCCCGCCGGTGTCGACTTCCCCGCGATGTTCCACGGCGTCGACGAGCGGGTGCCGCTCGACTCGCTGGCGTTCGGTCGGCGGGTGCTCGGCGACCTGCTCGCCACGTACTGATATTGTTCATGGTCGCCGTCGTGGCGGTGCCCTGACCGACCTCCCCCCGAAAGGCCCGTGCGATGCACATCCTCGAGGCGATCTTCCTCGGCTTCGTCCAGGGGCTCACCGAGTTCCTGCCCGTGTCCTCCAGCGCGCACCTGCGCATCGTGGGGCTCTTCCTGCCCGACGCGAAGGACCCCGGCGCGGCCTTCACCGCGGTGACGCAGCTCGGCACCGAGACCGCGGTGCTCATCTACTTCTGGAAGGACATCACCCGGATCATCGGGCGGTGGTTCCGGTCGGTGGTCAAGCGTGACGTGCCGAGGGGCGACCCCGACGTCCGGCTCGGCTGGCTGGTGATCCTCGGCACGATCCCGATCGGGGTCGCCGGGCTCCTGCTCAAGGACTCGATCGAGACCACGTTCCGGTCCCTCTGGATCGTCGCGATCGTCCTCATCGTGTTCGGTGTCGTGCTCGGGGTGCTCGACCGTGTCGGCCGCAAGGAGCGCCGGATCGAGCAGATGACGTTCCGCGGTGGTCTGCTCATCGGCCTGGCGCAGATGCTCGCCCTGGTCCCCGGAGTGTCCCGTTCCGGCGCGACGGTGTCGATGGGCCTCGCCCTCGGGTACACCCGACCCGCCGCCGCGCGGTTCGCGTTCCTGCTGGCGATCCCGGCGGTGTTCCTGTCCGGGTTCTACGAAGCCGCGACGAGCCTCGGCGACCACGGCTCGCCGTTCGGACTCGCCGACACGCTCATCGCCACCGTCGTCGCGTTCGTGGTCGGGTTCGTCGTGATCGCGGCGTTCATGAACTACATCAGCAAGCGCAGCTTCATGCCGTTCGTCGTCTACCGGATCGCACTCGGTATCGTGCTCATCGTGTTGTTGTCGCTCGGAGTGATCCAGCCGTGAGGGCCTGGCAGGCCCCATCCGTCCCCGACGTCCCCGGCGCCGCGCCCCGACCGGTCGTCCACGACACCGCAACGGGCAAGCCGGTGGACCCCGCCCGCGACGAGGACCGTGCTGCGCTGTACGTCTGCGGCATCACGCCGTACGACGCCACGCACCTCGGCCACGCGGCGACCTACCTGGCGTTCGACACGCTCGGCCGTGCCTGGCGTGACGCGGGGCTCGACGTCGAGTACGCGCAGAACGTCACCGACGTCGACGACCCGCTGCTCGAGCGTGCCGCCCGCGACGGCGTCGACTGGCGTGCCCTGGCGGCTGAGCAGGTCGACCTGTTCCGCCGCGACATGGAGTCGCTCCGGATCCTGCCGCCGGACGACTTCGTGGCCGTCACCGACGAGGTCGAGCGCGTCGCCGAGGCGGTCTCGTTCCTGCAGGAGTCCGGCTACGCGTACGAGGTCCCGACCGACGGCGCCGAGGGCGACGACCTGTACTTCGACGTGAACCGCCCCACCGACGCGTGGACCCTCGGTGACGAGAGCGGCCTGGACCGCGAGACGATGCTCGCCCTCGCTGCCGAACGCGGCGGCGACCCGGAACGTCCGGGCAAGCGTGATCCGCTCGACCCGCTGCTGTGGCGCGCCGCGCGCGACGGCGAACCGGCCTGGGACACCGAGATCGGCCCCGGTCGCCCCGGCTGGCACATCGAGTGCAGCGTCATCGCCGGTGACCGCCTCGGGCTGCCGATCAGCGTGCAGGGCGGCGGGAGCGACCTGGTCTTCCCGCACCACGAGATGAGCGCCGGGCACGCTGCTGCCCTCGCGCACCAGCCCCTCGCGAACGCGTTCGTGCACACCGGGATGATCGCCTACCAGGGCACCAAGATCTCGAAGTCGCTCGGCAACCTCGTCACCGTGCGCGGGCTGCTCGACGACGGCGCCGACCCCCGTGCCATCCGGCTCGCACTGCTGTCGCACAAGTACTCCGACGACTGGGAGTGGTTCGACACCGAGCTGACGAGCGCCCAGACGCGGCTCGCCGGCTGGGACGCCTGGGCCTCGGGAGCCTCCGCCGGGCACGCCGACGACGCAGCGGACGTCGCGGCACGCATCCGCGCGCGGGTCTCCGACGACCTCGACACCCCCGGTGCCGTCGCCGCGGTCGACACGGCGATCGCCGGTGGCACGGCGTGCACGCAGGAGCTCCTCGACCTGATCGACGCGCTGCTCGGCATCCGCCTGGCCTGACCTGCGCGGACGCGACACGCCGTATGCCCGGCGACGAGGGGTCAGAAACTGTCGCGCGGACGGGCCGCAGCCGACAGTTCGCAACCACTCGCCGGACGTGAGCGGGGTGTCGTGACCGTTCGCGGTCGCCGGACGGGAGGCCCGTGGCGGCCCTGCCCCGTGCCTCCCGTCCGCGGAGTGGTCGCGACACGTCGGGTGCGCGCTGCCGAGGGGGCAGGAACTGTCGCCTGGGCGGTCGGCAGCCGACAATTCGTGACCACTCGCCGGACGTGAGCGGAATGTCGTGACCGCGCGCCCCCCACGGACAGGAGGCACGGTGCCAGCCGGCACCGTGCCTCCTGTCCGTCAGCAGGTGACGGCTACTGCTGGGGCCGCCACGGCCCTTCGCCACCGGCGGTGCCGCCGTCCTTGCCATCCTTGCGCTCACGGCGACGGAGGTACTGCTCGAACTCCTGCGCGATGGCGTCGCCCGAGGCCTCGGGGGAGTCGACGGTGTCGCGCGCCTGCTCGAGCTGCCCGATGTAGGACGCCATGTCCTCGTCGTCGGCGGCGAGGGCGTCGATGCCCTCTTCCCACTCGGTTGCGTCGTCGAGCAGCGACCCGCGGGGCACCGTGACGTCCGTGAGCTCCTCGATCTTGTCGAGCAGCGAGAGCGTGGCCTTCGGCGAGGGCGAGTTGTGCACGTAGTGCGGCACCGATGCCCACAGGGACAGCGTGGTCAGCCCGGCCTTGTCCATCGCGTCGGCGAGGACCCCGAGGATGCCCGTCGGGCCCTCGTACGAGGACTTGTCGACGTCGAAGGCGGCGCGGACCCCGGCGTTCTCGCTCGACACGAACACCGAGATCGGCCGGGTGTGCGGGACGTCGGCGAGCATCGCACCGACGAAGACGACGGCGTCGATCGAGTAGACGTCCGCCAGGTCGATGATCTCCGAGCAGAAGCCCCGCCAGGTGCGCGAGGGTTCCGGGCCGACGAGGACGAAGACGTCACGGTCGGTGGGGGAGCCGGTGGCGCCGATCACCGGACGGCCCTCGGCACCGGGGCCGTGCAGCACGATCCGGGGCCACTGCACGCCGCGGTCGCCGTTGTCGTCGGTGCCGACGGTGGGCCGGTTGAACTGGTAGTCGACGTACCGCTCGCCGTCGAGTTCGCGCAGCTCGTCGAGCCCGAGCGACTCGACGATGCGACGCGCCAGACCGCTCGCGGCCTCGCCGGCGTCGTTCCAGCCCTCGAAGGCGACGACGAGCAAGCGACCGTCGCTGAAGGGGGAGTGCTGTGGCACGGAGCGGACCTCCTGGTGGTGGAGCGGAGCGGGGCGGGAGCGATGCCCCCGGCCGGACACGATTCAGGCATCCACTGTAGGCCCAGGGGGTGTCGGCGCACGCGCGCGTCCGCGCCCAGCGGAACGGCCCCGGTAGACTCGTCGCCCGTGACCGCGCATCCTCCTGCCCTCGTCCCGCCCGCAGCCGTGCTGTGGGACATGGACGGCACGATCATCGACACCGAGCCGATCTGGCAGCGGTCCCAGGTCGACCTGACGAACCGCTACGGCGCCGAGTGGACCCACGAGGACGGCCTGTCCCTGGTCGGGTCCGGCCTCGAGCGGTCCGGTGAGCTCCTGCGCGCCAAGGGCGTCGACATGGAGGTCGAGGAGATCATCCAGTGGATGACCGACTACGTGATGGAGCACCTGCGCGCCGGCGAACTGCCGTGGCGGCCGGGTGCCCGTGAGCTCGTCGAGGAGCTCCACGCCCGCGGCATCCCGACCGCCCTGGTCACGATGTCCCGTCGCAAGATGGCGCTCGTCGCCGCCGAGGCCCTGGGCGAGCGTGGCTTCCGCGTCGTCGTCGCCGGCGACGACGTCGACCGCCCGAAGCCGTTCCCGGACGCGTACCTGTCCGCCGCCGCGCAGCTCGGCGTCGAGCCCACCGCGTGCGTCGCGATCGAGGACTCCGCCACCGGCGTCGCGTCGGCCGTCGCCTCCGGCGCCGTCACGGTCGCCGTCGAGCACATCGTCCCGCTGTCCGAGATCGCCGGCGGCGACGTGCACCTGACCACCCTGGCGGGCGTCGACGTCGACCGGCTGGTCGAGTTGACGACGCCGGCACTGGCCGCACGGGCTGCGCACTCTGGAGGCGCGGTGCCGGGCCCGGCGCACGCTGCGGACACCGAAGGGGTCACCCGATGAGCCACACCGACGACGCACGCGACGAGGCGGACGCGAGCCGCGCCTCCAGTCCGACCGCGGACCCGACCGCAGCCCTCCCGCACACCGCGGGCGGTGCACCGCACACACCGCCGCGCGGCCCGTTCCGGGCCGGCGACCGCGTGCAGCTGACCGGTCCGAAGGGCAAGCTCACGACGCTGTCGCTCGAGACCGCGGGTGAGTACCACACGCACCGCGGGGTGCTCCGGCACGACGACGTCATCGGCCAGCCCGACGGCTCCGTCATCCGGGCGAGCACCGGTGACGAGTACCTCGCGCTCCGTCCGCTGCTCAACGACTACGTCATGTCGATGCCGCGTGGTGCCGCGATCGTCTACCCGAAGGACGCGGCGCAGATCGTGGCCTTCGCGGACGTCTTCCCCGGGGCCCGCGTGGTCGAGGCCGGCGTCGGCTCGGGGGCGCTGTCGCTGTTCCTGCTCCGCGCGATCGGCCCGACCGGGCAGCTGCAGTCGTTCGAGCGCCGCGAGGAGTTCGCGGCCATCGCGAAGGGCAACGTCGGCACCTTCCTCGGAGCCGTCCCGGACAACTGGTCCGTCACGGTCGGTGACCTGGTCGAGTCGCTGCCCGACGCGACCGAGCCGCAGAGCGTCGACCGCGTCGTGCTCGACATGCTCGCGCCGTGGGAGTGCGTGGACGCCGCCGCCGACGCACTCGTGCCCGGTGGACTCATCGTCTGCTACGTCGCGACCGTCACGCAGCTGTCCCGCACGGCCGAGGCCCTCCGCGACACCGGACGCTTCACCGACCCGATGCCGAGCGAGACCCTGGTGCGCACCTGGCACGTCGAGGGCCTCGCCGTCCGCCCGGACCACCGCATGGTCGGGCACACCGGGTTCCTCATCACGGCACGACGCCTGGCCGACGGCACCGTGCTGCCGAACCTGAAGCGCCGCGCGGGCAAGGCGGAGTTCTCGGACGAGGACATCGAGGCCTGGACCCCCGGCGCCGTGGGCGAGCGGGCGACGAGCGACAAGAAGCTCCGCAAGGTGGCTCGGCAGTCTGCGGCGCAGGCGCGCAAGGTCGCGGCGGCCGAGGCGTCGTCGGCGGTGGACGGTGCTGTGGCTCCGTCCGAGGGCGCTGTGGCTTCGTCGGATGCCGCTGCGGCTCCGTCCGATGTCGCTGCGGCTCCGTCCGGGGCCGTCGAGGACGAACGGTAGGCTGACGGCGTGCCCGTCCTGCATCGAACGGAAAGAGGGTCCGTGCGCACCATCCCCGCACTCCTGGTCACCATCGGTCTCGCGGTGTCCCTCACCGCCTGCGCCTCGAACGGTGCCGGCACCACGCCCTCGAGCTGTGCCGCTCCCGGCGCCGCGTCCGAAGCGGTGACCGCCACCGGCAAGTTCGGCTCGGAGCCGAAGGTCAACGTGCCGAAGGGCCTGACCACCAAGGGCACCCAGGTGTCCGTGCTGCAGCAGGGTTCCGGTCGCACGATCGACGACGGCACCCCCGTCCTGGTCGAGTACACCCTGGTCGACGGCTCCACCGGCCAGGTCGCCCAGACGAGCGGCTACTCGGGCCAGACTGCACCGATCACCGCCGGTGCGAGCAACTACGGGGCCCTCGGTGCCTCGCTCCAGTGCGCCCGCGTCGGTGACCGCCTGGCGGTGGCCCTGCCGAAGAGCGCCCTGAGCAGCACCGGCGGCACCGCAGGCAGCTCCTCGTCGAAGAAGACCGAGGACGCCGTCATCGCCGTCATCGACGTCAAGCGCGCGTTCGACGCCCGTGCCACCGGCACCCCGCAGCTCGCCGGCGACAAGATGCCGGCCGTGGTGCTCGCGCCCTCCGGCGCCCCCGGCATCACGATCCCGTCGTGGAGCGCGCCGAAGTCGAACGAGACGCACCTGCTCCGCAAGGGCGACGGTCGCGAGCTCACCGCGAAGGACACCGCGGTCATCAAGTACACCGCCGTCACCTGGGGTGCAGACCCGTCCGTCGCCGGCTCCAGCTGGACCGACGGATCCGGCGCGCAGGCCATCCCGCTCACCAAGGGCCAGGTCGACGAGGGCGTCCGGTCCGCCATCGTCGGGCACCACGTCGGCGACCAGGTCCTGGCCATCGTCAACCAGCAGGGGACCGCGTACGCGTACGTGATCGACGTCCTCGGGGCGATCTCGAACTGACCCGGTCCGACCGTCCACGGACCGCGGCGCGGGTGCACTCCGGTGCACCCGCGCTGCCGTAGGATCGGCTCGTGCCAGCGACCCGTGTGCCCCGTGTGCCCGCCGAGGAGCGCCTGTTCAGCCTCGTGCTCGCGCTGCTCTCGACGGAGTCCGGGCTGACCAAGGCCGAGATCCTGGCCAACGTGCAGGGGTACCGGCAGCGGTTCTCGACCGGTGGCGACAACGCCTCGCTCGAGCGCCAGTTCGAACGCGACAAGGACGACGTGCGCGAGCTCGGCATCCCCCTCGAGACCATCGAGACCCCGGGCGCCGCGGGCAACAACCAGACGCTCCGGTACCGGATCCCGAAGGGTGAGTACGACCTGCCCGTCGACGTCCGATTCACCCCGGACGAGTCCGCGTTGCTCTCCCTGGCCGCGATGGCCTGGCGTGAAGGCGCACTGTCCGCGGACTCCCGCCGTGGCCTGCTGAAGGTCCGCTCGGCCGGCGCCGAGGACGACGACGGTGCCCTGCAGCTCGGGGTCGACGCCTACGCCCCGCGGCTCCGTGCCCGGGACGCCTCCTTCGAGCCGCTCCGCTCCGCGCTCGACCGCGGCGCCGCAGTTCGCTTCGACTACATCACGCCGGGGCAGCACGACGCCCGTCGGCGCGAAGTGGCTCCTCTCGCCCTGGTGCAGCACGGCGGCCGGTGGATGCTCGCTGCCCACGAGTTCGCGACGGACTCGGACAAGAACTACCTGCTGGCCCGCATCGTCGGACCGGTCACCCAGTACGAGGTCGGGCAGCACACCGCTCCCGTCGGCGCGGGGGAGCGCACCCTCGCCGAGCTCGAGCGGATCTGGGCCGAGCGCACCGCGCGCATCGCCGTGACGCCGGGTTCCGACGCCGAACGCCGACTGACCCGTCGCCGCGACACCGAGACCGACGCCGACGGCGCGCTCGTGCTGCACCACGTCGACCCGCAGATCCTCGCCGAGGAACTCGCCGCCTTCGGGCCCGAGGTCCGGGTGCTCGAGCCCGACGACCTGCGGGCACGGGTCGACGAGCGCCTCCGTGCACTCGTGCGCGACCACACTGACGACGACCCTGCCGCAGCCCCCGGAGAGGACCCCGTTCGTGGCTGACGCCCAACCCCTGCAGGCGCAGGACAAGCTCGCGTTCCTGCTCGCCCTGGTGCCGTACCTGATCGACCGCGAGCGGGTCTCGGTCGCCGAGGCAGCTCGGCACTTCGGTGTGCCCGAGGCCCGCATCCGGCGTGCCGTCGAACTCATCGCGGTCTCCGGGGTGCCTGGCGAGACGATGCAGTACCAGCACGGCGACCTGTTCGACATCGCCTGGGACGACTTCGACCAGAACGACATGATCGTGCTGACCAACCTGGTGGCGATCGACGACTCACCGCGGCTGTCGGCTCGTGAGGCGTCGGCGCTCATCGCCGGTCTGCAGTACCTCTCCGCCCTGCCCGAGGCCGCCGACCGTGACGCGATCCGCGCGCTCATGGCCAAGCTCTCCCGCGGTGCCGGGGGAGCGGCGTCGACCGTCGCCGTCGGGCAGGACCTGCACGACGTCGCCCTCGCCACCATCCGCCGGGCGATGTCCGACGGCCGCGGCCTGGTCTTCGAGTACGCCGGACCGCGCACCCAGGGTGGCACCCGACGGGTCGACCCGCTCCGGGTCGAGTCCATCGACACCGACTGGTACCTGCGCGCGTGGGACCTCGACCGGCAGGCGCTCCGGACGTTCCGGCTCGACCGGATGTCCGAGGCCCGGGTCGACGACCGCCCGGCCGAGAAGACGATCGACCAGGTCGTCATCCCGGACACGCTGTTCCAGCAGGCCGCCGACGACGTCATCGTCACGGTGGAACTCGACTCGACGTCGCTGCCCCTGGTCGCCGACTTCCTGTCCGACACAGCCGACGCGCCCGACTCCGACGGACGTGTCCGCATCCGGCTCGCGGCGTCGCACGGGTTCGACGGGGTGGTCCGGCTCGTCGCGGGGTTGCCCGGTCGTGCCGTGGTGCTCGACCCGCCCGCCGCTCGTGACGCCGTGCGCGACTTCGCGGCCGCGGCCCTCGCCGCGGGCTGACGTCTGCCGCGGCGGCTCGTCCGATCGCTGCACGTCCCGACCCGGTACGCCCGTTCTCGTTGGGTATGCCCGATCTCGCTAGAGATGCCCGATCTCGCACGGTGGACCTCGGGTACCTGGTCGTTCCGTGCGTACCTGGTGTGATCTTTCGACCCGGTACGCCCGATCTCGCCAGGTATGCCCGATCTCGCCAGGTAAGCCCGATGTGGCGCGGCACGCCCGATCCCGCACGGTGAAGCTCGGGTAGCTGGTCGTTCCGGGCGTACCTGGTGCGATCTTCCGACCAGGTACGCCCGATCTCGCCAGGTACGCCCGATCTCGCACGGTGGACCTCGGGTACCTGGTCGTTCCGGGCGTACCTGGTGCGATCTTCCGACCAGGTACGCCCGATCTCGCCAGGTACACCCGATCCCGCCCGCTCGCCACGCGCCCACGCGCCCACGCTCCACCCACCCACTCGCCACGCGACCGCGCCGACGCCCGGCGGACTGTCGGTCCCGACCCCGTAAGATCGAGCACATGGCTTCGACGACCGCGCGCGGGCGAGCGAAGCGGCAGGGGCGCCAGAAGACCGACGCCGAAGGCCGCATGTCGCTCGGGCAGCACCTCATCGAGCTGCGCAACCGTCTCTTCCGCGCAGTCGTGGCGATCGTCGTCGGTGCGATCGGCGGCTGGTTCCTCACCCCGTGGGTGCTCGACGCGCTCCGGGCACCGGTGACCGAGCTCGCCAAGGTCGGCGGTCACACGGCCGAGCTGAACTTCCCGATGATCACCGGGGCGTTCGACCTGAAGCTGCAGATCGCGATCACCATCGGCGTCGTCATCGCGAGCCCGGTCTGGCTGTACCAGATCTGGGCGTTCATCGTGCCCGCGCTCGTCCGGCGTGAGCGGCAGTACGTCTGGGGCTTCCTCGGCACCGCGATCCCGCTGTTCTTCGCCGGGTGCTACTTCGGGTGGTACATCCTGCCGCACGTGGTCGGCATCCTCGGCAGCTTCGTGTCGAGCCAGGACACCTCGATCGTCGATGCGAAGGCGTACTACGACTTCGTCATCAAGCTCATCGTCGCGGTGGGCATCGCCTTCGTGCTGCCGGTGTTCATCGTGCTGCTGAACTTCGTCGGGGTGCTGTCGGCCTCCGCGATCATCAAGAGCTGGCGCGTCGCGATCCTCTGCATCCTGGTGTTCTGCGCCATCGTCACCCCGAGCGCCGACGTCATCTCGATGTTCCTGCTGGCCATCCCGATGACCGTGCTGTACGTCGCGGCCTGCTTCATCGCGTGGATCCACGACCGCCGTCTGGCCAAGCGCCAGGCGAAGCTCGACGAGGAGTACGACCTGTGAGCGGCACGAGTGCGGCCGAGCGGTTCGCCGCGGCCAAGGTGCGCAACCGGTCCCGCAACCTCGAGCTGTTCCGGACTGACCTGCGGTTCGACCTCGACCCGTTCCAGTTCGCCGCGTGCGACTCGCTCGACCAGGGCCGCAGCGTCCTGGTCGCCGCTCCGACCGGAGCCGGCAAGACCATCGTGGCCGAGTTCGCCATCTGGCTCGCCATGCGCCAGCCGACGGCGAAGGTCTTCTACACGACGCCGATGAAGGCACTGAGCAACCAGAAGTACGCCGAGCTCGTCGACGTCTACGGCGAATCCGAGGTCGGGCTGCTCACCGGGGACACGAACGTGAACCCCCGCGCCCGCGTCGTCGTGATGACGACCGAGGTGCTCCGCAACATGATCTACGCCGACTCGGACCTCCTCGACGACCTCGCCTGGGTGGTCCTCGACGAGGTGCACTACCTCGCCGACCGGTTCCGCGGTGCCGTGTGGGAAGAGGTCATCCTGCACCTCCCGACCGAGGTCCGCCTGGTCTCGCTCAGCGCGACGGTGTCCAACGCCGAGGAGTTCGGCGACTGGCTGCAGACCGTCCGCGGCGACACCGACGTCATCGTCTCCGAAGACCGTCCGGTGCCGCTCGAGCAGCACGTCCTGGTCGGTTCGAAGATGGTCGACCTGTTCGACTCGAGCGGTGCCGCGGCGACGAACCGCGTGAACCCGGAACTGCTCCGCATGGTCGGCGGCGGTTCCCGCAGCGAGCGGAACGGCGGCGGCCACCGCGGCCGGCGCGGTCGTGGTGGCTACCCCGAGCGTCGCGGGCCCCGCACCGAGAAGGTGCACCGCGAGCAGATCGCGCACATGCTCGACGAGCGGATGCTCCTGCCCGCCATCTTCTTCGTGTTCAGCCGCAACGGCTGCGACCAGGGCGTCCGCAACGTCCTGCGCTCGGGCTTGTCCCTGACGACGGTGCAGGAGCGCAACGAGATCCGCGAGACGGCGGAGTACCACTGCCGCACCCTGCTCGACGAAGACCTGGCCGTCCTCGGTTACTGGGAGTGGCTCGAAGGGCTCGAGCGCGGGGTCGCCGCGCACCACGCCGGCCTGCTCCCCGCCTTCAAGGAGGTCGTCGAGAACCTCTTCCAGCGCAAGCTCCTGAAGGTCGTGTTCGCCACCGAGACCCTGGCGCTCGGCGTGAACATGCCGGCGCGCACCGTCGTGCTCGAGAAGCTCGAGAAGTTCAACGGCGAAGCCCGTGTGCCGATCACCCCGGGGGAGTACACGCAGCTCACCGGTCGTGCCGGCCGTCGTGGCATCGACGTCGAGGGGCACTCGGTCATCCAGTGGACCGACGGGCTCGACCCGCAGGCCGTCGCGTCGCTGGCCAGCCGTCGCACGTACCCGCTCAACTCGTCGTTCAAGCCGACCTACAACATGGCCGTCAACCTGATCGACCAGTTCGGTCGGCAGCGCACGCGCGAGGTCCTCGAGACGTCGTTCGCCCAGTTCCAGGCCGACCGGTCGGTGGTCGACCTCGCCCGCAAGGTCCGCTCGCAGCAGGAATCCCTCGACGGCTACCGCGAGGCGATGCAGTGCCACCTCGGCGACTTCACCGAGTACTCGGCGCTCCGTCGTGAGCTCTCCGACCTCGAGCGCACGAACGTGCCCGGCGGCCGCGAGGCATCGCACGGCGCCCGCCAGGAACGCCAGGCCGCGATCACGGCGGTCCGCCGCCAGCTGCAGCGCCACCCCTGCCACGCCTGCCCGGAGCGCGAGGCCCACGCCCGCTGGTCCGAGCGCTGGTGGAAGCTCAAGCGCGCCAACGACAAGCTCGTCCAGCAGATCCGGTCCCGCACGGGCGCCGTCGCCACGACGTTCGACCGTGTCACCGAGGTCCTGCTCGAGCTCGGCTACCTGGTGGACGCCGGCAACGGCGAAGCCACGGTGGCAGCGGGCGGCCGTCGCCTGCAGCGCATCTACGGCGACCGCGACCTGCTCGTCGCCGAGTGCCTCGAGGCGGGGGTCTGGAAGGACCTCACCCCGGCACAGCTCGCTGCCATGGCCGCGACGATCATCTACCAGCCCCGCCGCGAGGACGCGCCCGGCACCGAGCACGCCCTGCCCCGCGGTGCGTTCCGCCCCGCACTCGACGAGACTCTGACCATCTGGTCGCGCCTCGACGACATCGAGCGTGCGGCGCGCCTGGCCGGTTCGCAGCCGCCGACCCCGGCGATGGCGGTCGGCATGTTCCGCTGGGCCTCGGGCTCGGCCCTCGACGACGTCCTCCGCACCCTCGACCTGCCGGCCGGCGACTTCGTGCGCTGGTCGAAGCAGGTCATCGACCTGCTCGACCAGATCCGGAACGCCGGCGACGACGAACTCGCCCAGACCGCCCGACGGGCGACGGACGCGGTTCGCCGCGGCATCGTCGCCTACGCGGCGGTCTGACAGGAGGCCCGGTGCCGGTTCCGGAGACCAGTGTGCGCGGGCTGCCCGCTCGCGTCGGCCGCGGGGCGGTCGCGACCGGCCCGTTCGCCGCGTTGCCGCTGGGCACCGCGGTGCCGTTGGCCGTCATCGGCGGGATCCTCTTCGCCCTCGCGTTCCCGTCGCCCGGGTGGTGGTTCCTCGCCTACCCGGCACTCGCCTGCATGCTGCTCGCGGTGATGGGGCAGCGAGCGCGGCGTGCGGCGTGGATCGGCTACCTCGCCGGCGCGGCGTTCTGGATCCCCGCCATCTCGTGGGCCGGTCGCTACCTGGGCCCGGTCCCGTGGTTCGCACTCGGCCTGCTCGAAGCCGCGTTCTTCGCGCTCGGCAGCGTCGCCATCGCCCTGGCGTACCGCTGGGTCGCCCGAGTGGTGCCCTCGACCGCCGGACGCGTGTGGGGCCTCCCGGCCGTCGTCGCCGCACTCTGGACCGGACGCGAGTGGTTCTCGGGGAGCTGGCCGTACGGTGGTTTCGCCTGGGGGCGGGTCGGCCTGTCACAGTCGCAGGGGCCGTTCACGCACCTGGCCGCGTACGTCGGCGTCCTCGGGCTGACGTTCATCGTCGTGTACTGCGTCGCGGTCGTGGTGTCGCTTGCGCTCGTGGCACCCCGTGTGCCGGGCGGCACGCTCCGGCTGCCGGTGCGGGTGGCGACGGCGGGTCTGCTCGTCGCGGCGGTCCTGGCCGTGCCGGCGTGGCCGACGGCGGCGAGCGGCACGATCCGGGTCGAGGCGGTGCAGGGCAACGGTCCCGCAGGGTACTTCGACCGTGCGGAGCCCGGTGACGTCCTGGCGGCGCAGGTCGCGGCGACGGACGTGGACGCGAAGGGTGTGGACCTGGTCGTCTGGCCCGAGGCCGGTGCGGAGTACGACCCGCGTCAGCAGCCGGTCATCGCGTCCGCCCTCGACTCGGTGGTCGACTCGCTCGACGCTCCGATCGTCGCGGGTGCCATCACGCAGACCCCGTCGGGGGTACTGCACAACACGTCGTTCGTGTGGACCGCCGACGGCTGGCAGTCGTCCTACGACAAGAAGCGCCCGGTGCCGTTCGGCGAGTACGTGCCCGACCGCTGGTTCTACTCCAAGCTCGCGCCGTCGCTGATCGGCCTGCTGCAGCGCGACTACACGCCGGGGACGAAGCCGAACGTGCTCTCCGTCGCGGGCATCCGTGCCGGCATCTCGATCTGCTTCGACATCGTCGACGACGGGCTGACCGCCGACATGGTGCGCGGGGGAGCGCAGGTGATCCTCGCGCAGACGAACAACGCCGACTTCTCGGGCACCGACGAGAACCTGCAGCAGCTCGAGATCGCGCGGATGCGGGCCATCGAGACCGGCCGGTCGCTCGTGAACATCTCGACCGTCGGAGCGTCGCAGGTCATCGACCCGAGCGGGCGCACGATCGACCGGGTGCCGGAGTACACCGCGACGTCGATGGTGACCGACGTACCGCTCGGCACGTCCACCACCCCGGCGTCGATCCTGTCCGGCTCGATCACGCTCCTGCTCTCCCTCGGCGGGCTCCTCGTGCTCCTCGCCTGCGCGCCCTGGAGCCGTCGCACCCGCTCCTGATCGGGCCCGCCGCGCCCAGCCACTGGGAACGGACTGTGAATGCACCGGTACGGGATTGATGGGGCGTGGGACAGTGTTGTGGAGGGCAGACGAGCGAGAGGAGCACACACATGGCTGATCGGAGTCTCCGCGGCATGCGGCTCGGGAGTCAGAGTCTCCAGAGCGAAGAGGGCGTCGAGCTCTCAGATCGCAAGCGCGCGGTCTACCAGACGGATTCGGGTGAGACGTTCGACATCGTCTTCTCGGCCGATGCGGACGTCCCCCAGACCTGGTCGGAGCCGCGCTCCGGTCGCGAGGGCCGCCTGCTCGGCGACGACGGGATCCCCGTCGAGGTCGCCGAAGAGGACGTGAAGGCACCCCGTACCCACTGGGACATGCTGCTCGAGCGCCGCTCGCGCGAGGAACTCGAGGAGCTCCTCGAAGAGCGCCTGCAGGTCCTCCGCGCACGACGCGGCGCCTGACACCACCGAACACACGACGACGCCCGCCCCGGTTCCCCGGGGCGGGCGTCGTCGTTCGTTGGTGCCGGAGCGTCAGCGCCGACCGGAGCCGTCGCTGGTGCGGTGACCGGAGGCATCGTCGCCCGGCGTGGGCGGAGTGTCGGCGACCTGTTCAGCGGTCGCGTCGTCGGCCGCCGCGAGGTGTGCGTCGACACTGCGGTTCGACTCGGCCAGGCGTGCGTCGAGGTCGGACTCGGGAACGATGTCCGCGGCGGTGGCGTCCGCACGCGGCATCGTGGTGTCCGCGGCTGCGGTGTTCGCCAGGCTCTCGTTCGCGAGCTTGGAGATGCGGGACAGGAAGTCCGTGCCTCCAGCACCGCCGGCGACCGGACCAGCGCCGCCACCACGGCTGGCGCTGAAGCCCTTCGCGATGCCGGACAGTGCCTCGGTGAACTCGCTCGGGATCATCCAGAGCTTGTTCGACGTGCCCTCGGCGATCTTCGGCAGGGTCTGCAGGTATTGGTAGGACAGCAGCTTCTCGTCCGGGTCACCGGTGTGGATGGCCTCGAACACGGTCGCGATGGCCTGGGCTTCACCCTCGGCACGGAGCACCTGTGCCTTGGCGTCACCCTCGGCGGCCAGGATCGCTGCCTGTCGCTGTCCCTCGGCCTCGAGGATCTGGGACTGCTTGGTGCCCTCGGCCTGGAGGATCGCGGCACGTCGGCTGCGCTCAGCACGGAGCTGCTGCTCCATGGCGTCCTGGATGGACACGGGCGGCTCGATCGCCTTGAGCTCGACTCGGCCGACGCGGATGCCCCACTTGCCCGTGGCTTCGTCGAGGACGACGCGGAGCTGGCCGTTGATGTTGTCGCGGCTGGTCAGTGCCTCTTCGAGGTTCAGGCCACCGACGACGTTGCGGAGCGTGGTGGTGGTGAGCTGCTCGACGGCGCCGAGGTAGTTCGCGATCTCGTACGTCGCGGCGCGGGCGTCGGTCACCTGGAAGTAGACGACCGTGTCGATCGAGACCACCAGGTTGTCCTCGGTGATCACGGGCTGCGGCGGGAACGAGACGACCTGCTCACGCATGTCGAGCAGCGGCCGCAGGCGGTCGATGAACGGCACGAGGAGGTTCAAGCCCGGGTTGAGGGTCTTGTGGTACTTGCCGAGTCGTTCGACGACGCCCGCGGTGGCCTGCGGGACGATCCGGATCGCCTTCGCCAGGACGACGATCACGAAGATGACGACGACGAGGACGAGCACGAGCAGTGCGATCGTCCCCGGGGAGATGCTGGTCACGAGGTGGCCCTTTCTGCGAGGCGCACGACCGCGGTCGACCTCTCGATCGACTCGACGACCACGGGGGTCCCGAGTGGCGGTGTGCGGTCGACGGAGTCCGCGGCGAACCGTGCACTCCAGGTCTCGCCGTTGGCCAGGCGCACCTGACCAGGACTGGAGGAGGTGAAGGCGACCGCGACCGTGCCGGCGAGCCCGATGAGGCCCTCGACGTTGGTGCGGTGCGGGTCGGCGCCGCGGCCGAGCGCGACGAGCAGTCGCGGTCGGACGAGCGACAGCAGCACGAGGGCGGCCACCGCGGCGACGATGGCGGACAGCCACCACGGGGCGCCGAGCAGTGCGGCGATCAACCCGCCGGCGGCACCCGCCGCGAGCATGATGAAGATGAAGTCGAGGGTGAAGATCTCGACCACGCCCAGGAGCAACACCAGGCCGATCCAGACGGTGCTCTGGATCCAATCGATTCCGTTCACGCGATCTCCCTCCCTCGGTCGCGCGCGGCGGCTCGCTGCGTCGCGACAGCCGGTACAACTCCGTTCAACATATCAGGGCCGTCCGACGGTCGTGCAGGCGATTGGTAGGCTCGGTGCGCCCGACCGGCCGGAACCAGACCTGGAGAACACGACTGTGAGCAACCCCCTCGCCCCCGGATCCCTCACCGACAAGCGCGCCGTCGTCACCGGTTCGTCCCGTGGCATCGGCGCCGACACCGTCGGGTACCTCGCCGAGGCCGGTGCGAAGGTCGTCGTGAACTACCGCAACAAGGCCAAGCGCGCGGAGCAGATCGCCGAGAAGATCGTCGAGGCGGGCGGCTCCGCCCTGGCCGTCGGCGCCGACCTCACCGAGCACGACTCCGTGCAGACCCTCGTCGACACCGTCGTCCAGGAGTGGGGCGGCATCGACCTGCTCGTGCTCAACGCGTCGGGCGGAATGGAGTCCGGCGTCGGCGAGGACTACGCGCTCCGCCTGAACCGCGACGCCCAGGTCGACATGCTGCAGACCGCCGTGCCGCACATGCCCGCAGGGTCCCGTGTGGTGTTCGTCACGAGCCACCAGGCCCACTTCGTCGAGACCGCCGAGACGATGGACGAGTACGTCCCGGTCGCCAAGAGCAAGCGCGCCGGAGAACTCGCCCTCCGTGAGCTCATCCCGCAGCTCGAGGCCGCCGGTATCGAGTTCGTCGTCGTCTCCGGCGACATGATCGAGGGCACGATCACCGCGACGCTGCTGAACCGCCTGAACCCCGGCGCGATCGAGGGTCGTCGGCAGGAGGTCGGCAAGCTCTACAGCGTGTCCGAGTTCGCGGCCGAGATCGCCCTGGCCGCCGTCGAGCCGATCCCCGCCGACCACACCAAGCTGGTCGGCGACGTCAGCGGCTTCGTCGGCTAACGTCGGGCGGGTGACCGCCAAGCCCGGCCTGCGCCGCACCTCCCGCATCCTGCTGCTCGACCCCGAGGGCCGCGTGTTCCTGATGGACACGAATTCGCCCTCGTCGGACGGTGCCCACCGCTGGATCACGCCGGGTGGTGGGGTCGACCCGGGGGAGTCCCACCGCGACGCCGCGATCCGCGAGCTGCGCGAGGAGACCGGGATCGTCATCGACGAACCCGGCGAGCCGGTGTGGTCCTGGGACTTCACGGTCGAGTGGGACCTCGCCGACCACGACCGCGGGCACGCCGAGTTCTACGTCGTCCGCACGCCCGGCTTCGAGCTGTCGGACGCCGAGTGGACCGACGACGAGCGCGTCGACATCCTCGCCTCGCGGTGGTGGACCGCCGACGAGCTCGAGGCGACCGACGAGGAGTTCGAACCCGCCGAGCTGCCGGACCTGGTGCGCCGACACGGCGCCTGAACACCGCACCACGGCCTGACGGCCGACCCAGGACCGGACGGGAGGGCCGTGGCGGCCCCGCCACGGGCCTCCCGTCGGTACGCTGACCCGCATGCACACCGATCCGGTCGACGACGACCCCACGGGCGCCGACGCGCACCCTGCTGACCGGCACGACCGGATCCGGGTGCGCGGTGCCCGCGCGAACAACCTGCGCGACGTCGACGTGGACCTGCCGAAGCGGCGGCTCACGGTGTTCACCGGGGTCTCCGGCTCGGGCAAGAGCTCGCTCGTGTTCGGCACCGTCGCCGCCGAGTCGCAGCGGATGATCAACGAGACCTACAGCGCGTTCGTGCAGGGGTTCATGCCCTCGCTCGCGCGCCCGGACGTCGACCTGCTGGACGGCCTGACCACCGCGATCGTCGTCGACCAGGAGCGCATCGGCGCCGACCCGCGCTCCACCGTCGGCACCGCCACGGACGCGAACGCGATGCTGCGCGTGCTGTTCAGCCGACTCGGTCAGCCGCACATCGGGGGACCGAACGCGTTCTCGTTCAACCTCGCCACCGTGACGGCCGGGGGAGCGATCACGGTGCAGAAGGGTGCGGACGCGAAGGCCCAGAAGGTCTCGTTCACGCGGCTCGGCGGCATGTGCGCGGACTGCGAGGGCCGGGGGCTGGTGAACGACATCGACCTGACACAGCTGTTCGACGACACGAAGTCGCTCGGGGACGGCGCGCTCACGATCCCCGGGTACGGGACCGACGGGTGGAACGTGCGGCTGTACGCCGAGTCGGGCTACTTCGACCGGGACACCCCGATCCGCGACTTCACCGAGCAGGAGCGGCAGGACTTCCTGTACCGCGAGCCGACGAAGCAGAAGATCGCCGGCATCAACATGACCTACGAGGGGCTCGTGCACCGGGTCCGCCGCTCGTTCCTGCAGAAGGACCGCGAGGCGATGCAGCCGCACATCCGGGCGTTCGTCGACCGTGCAGTGACCTTCACGACGTGTCCGGCGTGCGACGGGACCCGGTTGAACGACACCGCCCGCTCGTCGAAGATCGCGGGCCGCAGCATCGCCGACGTCTGCGCGATGCAGATCACCGACGCCGTCGCCTGGCTGCGGGGCCTGGACGAACCGGGGGTCGGGCCGTTGCTCGAGGGACTCCGTGACCTGCTCGAGTCCTTCGTCGAGATCGGACTCGGCTACCTGTCGCTCGACCGCCCGACCGGCACGCTGTCCGGGGGAGAGGGGCAGCGCGTGAAGATGGTGAAGCACCTGGGCTCCTCGCTCAGCGACGTCACCTACGTCTTCGACGAGCCGAGCACGGGGCTGCACCCGCACGACATCGAGCGGATGAACGAGCTGCTCGTCCGGCTGCGCGACAAGGGCAACTCCGTCCTGGTCGTCGAGCACAAACCCGAGGTCATCGCGATCGCCGACCACGTCGTCGACCTCGGACCCGGTGCCGGTTCCGGCGGTGGGACGCTCTGCTACCAGGGGTCCGTCGACGGGCTGCGTGCCAGCGGGACCGTGACCGGTCGGCACCTGGACGACCGCGTGACCGTGAAGTCCGAGGTCCGTCGTCCGGACGGGGCGATCGAGATCCGCGGCGCTTCGGCCCACAACCTGCACGACGTCGACGTGGACGTCCCGACCGGGGTGCTCACCGTCGTCACGGGGGTCGCCGGCTCGGGCAAGAGCACGCTCATCCACGGATCGCTGGCCCGGCGCGACGACGTGGTCGCCATCGACCAGAGCGGGATCCGTGGGTCACGGCGGAGCAACCCGGCGACGTACACCGGCCTGCTCGAGCCGATCCGCAAGGCGTTCGCGAAGGCCAACGGCGTCAAGCCCGCACTGTTCAGCGCCAACTCCGAGGGCGCCTGCCCGGCGTGCAACGGTGCCGGTGTCGTGTACACCGACCTCGGCATGATGGCGGGCGTCGCGAGCCCCTGTGTCGAGTGCGACGGCAAGCGGTTCGACCAGTCCGTGCTCGGGTACCACCTGGGCGGGAAGGACATCAGCGAGGTCCTCGGCATGTCCGTCGCCGACGCGCTCGCGTTCTTCGCGGCGGGGGAGTCCGCACTGCCGGCGGCCCACACGATCCTCGCCCGGCTCGCAGACGTGGGGCTCGGCTACCTGGCGATCGGACAGCCGCTCACCACGTTGTCCGGGGGAGAGCGGCAGCGGCTCAAGCTCGCGACGCACCTCGGTGACCGGGGCGGCGTGGTGGTGCTCGACGAGCCGACCGCGGGCCTGCACCTGGCCGACGTCGACCAGTTGCTCGGCCTGCTCGACCGGCTCGTCGACGCCGGCCGGACGGTCGTCGTGATCGAGCACCACCAGGCCGTGATGGCGAACGCCGACTGGATCATCGACCTCGGGCCGGGGGCCGGGCACGACGGTGGACGGATCGTGTTCGAGGGGACGCCCGCTGAACTCGTGGCGGCGCGGTCGACGCTGACCGGGCAGCACCTGGCTGCGTACGTCGGAGCCTGAGCCGGGGGACAGACTCGGGCGGCGAATCTGGGCATGAGCCGTGTACGAGGACTACCGTACTGACCGACGCTCACGATCGGCTACCCGGCCTGGATCGGCGTCCTGACCAGAAGGAGCTCCACCATGTCCAACCCCGGCAACGCGCCCGCGACCAACAGCGGCAACGGAATCGCCGTCGGCTCGCTCGTCCTCGGCATCATCGGCGTCGTCTTTGCGTTCCTGTTCTCGATCGTCGGGCTCATCGCCGGCATCATCGGCCTGGTGCTCGGCTTCGTCGCGCGTCGGCGCGCGGTTGGCAGCCGTGGAATGGTGCTCGCCGGCATCGTCCTCAGCGTCATCGCCATCATCGTCGCGATCATCTTCATGATCATCGGCGCGGTCGTCGCGACGCAGATGATCAACAACTGACGTTCATCCGGGTCCTGCCCGCATCGTGAGCAGCAATGGTCGAGTCCAGCGGATGGACTCGACCATTGCTGCTCACCAAGCGTCTCGGGCGCCGAGCTTGCAGCTGTTCAGGAACGCGGGCGTACCGTCCGGCGCATGAGCTACAGCCAGCCTGACCCAGCCGAAGAGACCACCCAGAGCGAGTCGCCGGAGCAACCCGACACCGACCAGGACACCCTGGAAGAACAGGGCGGCGAGCCGGCGGCGCTCGAGATCGACGCCGACGACGTCCCGACGAAGCCCGCCGACTGACACCGTCGTCATCCAGTGAGCAGAAGAGGTCGAGTCCGTGCAGCGGACTCGACCTTTTCTGCTCACGAACCGTGTCAGTCGTTGCGCCGATAATGCATATTATGTCAACTCAGGCTTATGTCACTCAGGCGTTCCTGCCCTGCCCGCTCGGCTGACGGGACGCTCGACATCGCTTCCCTAGCGTGGACGCGTGCACGATCACCGAGATGACCAACGCCGCTCACGGACCGTGACGCCCCGGGTCCTGTTCGCCGTCGCCCTGTCCGCGTTCCTCGTGCTGATCGGGACGACACCTGCGTCGGCGCACGCAGCACTGACCTCGAGTGATCCGGCGGACGGCGCCACGGTGGCTGCCGACCTTGAGCGAGTGACACTCACCTTCAGCGAGGCGCCGCTTGCCGGGCTCGAAGCCGGTCTGCGCATCGAGGTCCGCGACGGCGGCGGCACCGACGAGTCCTCCGGAGCGGTGACCGTCGAGGGCACCACGATGTCGAAGGCGGTGTCGCTCTCCCCCGGCCCCCACACCGTCGTCTGGCGGTACGTCTCCCCCGACAGCCATCCCATCGAGGGGCAGCTCGCGTTCTCGGTGGAACCGGCCGCATCTCCGACCGTTCCACCCACGACGACGAGCCCGACGGCCGCGCCCACATCATCCTCGGAACCGTCGGCAGCGGCAGCGGCAGCGGGAGCCGCACCGAACACGGGTGCCGGAACGCACGCGCACGGCCACGGCGGCCCGGCACTCCTGTTCGGGGTCGTCGGGATCCTGGCAGTGCTCGTCATCGGTGCGGTCGTGCTCCGCATCCGCCAGGGCGCCGACGCGCGGACCGAGGGCTGACGGGACGCTCGAGCCTCAGAACACCGCCACGGTCATCCCCGACGACGTTGCCGGTCGGTCCATCGCGACGAGCGCCTCGGGCAGATCGTCGAAGCCGATCGTGCGGCCGATCGTCTGCTCAGGACGCAGTCGTCCGGCCACGATGGCGTCGAGCATCGCGCCGTACTCCCCGACCGCTGCGCCGTGGCTGCCGAGCAGTTCGAGTTCGTCCGCGATGACCCGGCCCATCGGGATCGCCGGAGCGGCTTCGTCGTCGAGGAGCAGCCCGACCTGCACGTGCCGGCCGCGCGGACGCAGGGATGCCACGGCGGCGACCGAGGTCGCACGGCTGCCGTAGGCGTCGAGCGAGACCTGCGCTCCGCCACCCGTGCGGGACCGGACCGTCGTGACGACATCGGCGTCCATCAGCACGGTGTCGGCGCCCAGGGCGGCGGCGCGTTCGAGTGCTGCCGCGGAGACGTCGACGGCGACGACGTGCGCGCCGGCGGCAACGGCGACCATGACCGCGGAGAGCCCGACTCCCCCGCAGCCGTAGACCACGACCCACTCCCCTGCGGCGACGCACCCTCGGGCGTGCAGGGCGTGGAACGCGGTGCCGAATCGGCAGCCGAGCGCCGCCGCCACCGCGAAGTCCACGGCATCGGGCAGCGCGACGAGGTTCAGGTCGGCGTGCGGGACGACCAGGGAGTCCGCGTACGAGCCCTGCAGGTCGAACCCGGGCTGCTGCTGGGCGGTGCACACCTGGGTGGCGCCGTCGAGGCACTCGGCGCAGGTCCCGCATGCGAACACGAACGGTGCCGTCACCCGGTCACCCACGGCGAAGCGCTGGACGCCCGTGCCGATCGACGCGACGACGCCGGCGAACTCGTGGCCGGGCACGTGCGGCAGCCGGACGGAGTCGTCGTGGCCCTTCCAGGCGTGCCAGTCACTGCGGCAGACGCCGGTGGCAGCCACCCGGACGACGACGCCGTGGTCGGGTGCGACCGGTTCCGGCAGGTCGACGATCGAGGGGACGGAACCGAACTGGTCGTACTGGACGGCGCGCATGCGGCCATCCTGACAGACGCCGGACGGCGGACGATCGCGACCGACCGCCCGGGGCGACCCGCGCGCCGGGGCCTCCACGGGCCTCCAGGCCGACGGCCGCCCGAGCGGTCCACCGCACGCTGATCGGCCGTTGCGCCGCAGGCGCCTCCGCCGGTTGACTCGTCACGTGACCGATCTGCGCTTCTCCGCCGACCCCGAAGACCTCGACGTCGACCGCGTACACCGCTGGCTGAGCGAGGAGTCGTACTGGGCCCGCGGCCGTGACCGGGCGACGCAGGAGGCGATCATCGCCGGCTCCCGGAACTTCGGCGTGTACGACGCGACGACCGGCGAGCAGCTCGGCTACGCGCGCGTGATCACCGACGGCGTGACGTTCGGCTGGCTCGCCGACGTGTTCGTGGACCCCGACGCCCGGGGCCGCGGCGTCGGGGTCGCACTCGTGCGCGGCGTGACCGAGGCGGTCGAGCCGCTCGGCCTGAAGCGCTTCGCCCTGTTCACCGCGGATGCCCACGGGCTGTACGAGCGGTTCGGGTTCCGCCCGCTGCCCGACCCGGACGGCTGGATGATGCGTCCCGGGCCGGGGTTCGGCGCCGACGTGCACGACTGACGGGGCGCGGGCGCACACGCAGCGCTGCCCCTCAGTACTCGATGCGGCCCTCGCGGTTGTGGAACTCCCCCGTCGGCCCGTCGGTGCCGATCGTCGCGAGCATGACCGTGGCGTCGGTGCCCTCGGTGATCGTCTGGTGCCCGCCGAACCCGTTGAACTCCGTCGCCGTGTAGCCCGGGTCGCTCGCGTTCACCCGGAAGCCGGGCAGGTTCTTCGCGTACTGCACGGTCAACGCGATCACGGCCGCCTTCGACGCCGCGTACGGCACCGCCGGCACCCCGTACTCGTCGTGTCCCGGTGTCGTCAGCCAGCGCGGGAACCCCACCCCCGACGAGACGTTCACGATGACGGGTGCCGCCGAACGTCGCAGCAGGGGCAGCGCGGCCTGGGTCACCCGGACGATGCCGGTGACGTTGGTGTCGAGCACGGTCGCCATCGCGCTCGCGTCGAGGTCATCGACCCCGAACGAGCTGCCGAGGATCCCGGCGTTGTTCACGAGGACGTCGAGCTCGGGGATCGTCGCGATCGACGCGTCGATGCTGGCCTGGTCGGTGACGTCCAGCTGCACGACGTGGGCGCCGAGTGCGCGGGCGTCGTCGCCGCTGGCTGGGTCGCGCATGCCGGCGTACACGGTGTGGCCGGCTTCGAGCAGTCGGCGTGCGGTCTCGAGTCCGAGGCTGCGGTTGGCCCCGGTGATCAGTGTCGTTGTCATGAGTCCAGCCTGCCCCCGTCGGCCCGGCTCCCCCAGGCACGGTGCGACGGTGGGACCGGCAGTACCAGGACGGACTGGAGGCGCGGGGCGATGATGGTGGACATGAGCGAGTTCGCGAACGTGTTGCGTTCCTGGCGCGACCGGGTGCGTCCCGAGGCGGTCGGCCTGCCGGCCGGCCCCGGCAGACGGACCCCGGGCCTCCGTCGCGAGGAGCTCGCCGCGCTGGCGGGCGTGAGCGTCGACTACGTCGTCCGCCTCGAGCAGGGCCGGGCGACGAACCCGTCGCCGCAGCTGCTCGGTGCCCTCGCGACGGCGCTCCGGCTGTCGTCCGAGGAGCGGGACCACCTGTGCCGGGTGGCCGGTGTTGCCCCGCCGTCGCGTCAGGTGGTGCCGCGGCACATCACGCCCGGCGTGCAGCGGCTGGTCGACCGGCTCGGCGACGTGCCGCTCGCGGTGTTCACGGCGACCCACGACATCGTGCTCTGGAACGAGTTGTGGGCCGCGGTGAACGGCGACCCCTCGCGGTACGTCGGGCTCGAGCGCAACCTGGTCTGGCGGCACTTCACGCAGGAGCGCGACGGGGTGGACTGGGACGACGAGCACCAGGAGGAGTTCTCGAGCGACCTCGCCGCCGACCTGCGGCAGGCGTACGGGCGCTACCCGGCGGACCGTGACCTGGCGGACCTGGTCGAACGGCTGCTGCGGGAGTCCCCCGAGTTCGCCCGGCGATGGGAGACCGGCCGGATCGCCGAGCACCGTGCGAGCCGCAAGGTCGTGCACACGCCGGTCGGGCCGGTGGAGATCGACTGCGACGTGCTGAGCGTCCCCGGCGGTGACCTGCGGATCGTCGTCTACACGGTCGTGCCGGGCTCCGAGGACGCCGCGAAGCTCGACCTGCTCCGGGTCACCGGCCTGCAGGAGCTCACGCCGCGGTGAACACCAGCGACGCGTTCTGACCGCCGAACCCGAACGAGTTGTTCAGCGCCGCACGGAGCGGCGCGGTCCGGGCTGTGCCGGCGACGACGTCGAGGTCAACCGCGGGGTCGAGCCGGTCGAGGTTCAGGGTCGGTGGAACGATCCCGGTCTCGAGCGCCCGCAGGGTCAGGATCCCCTCGACCGCGCCGGCAGCGCCGAACATGTGCCCGATCGCGCTCTTCGGAGCGGTGACCAGCGCTCCGGTCCCCACCGCACGGCTGATGGCGGACGCCTCGCCGACGTCGCCGACCGGGGTACCGGTCGCGTGCGCGTTCACGTGGTCGACGTCGGCACCGGTGAGTCCTGCCATCCGGATCGCGGCGCGCATCGCCCGCTCCTGCTCGCTGCCGTCCGCCAGCGGTGCGGTGATGTGGTGCGCGTCCGAGGTGATCCCCCACCCGGCGAGCGTGCCGTGCGACCGCTGACCCCGGGCGGCGGCGTGGTCGGCACGTTCGAGCACGACGATGCCGGCGCCCTCGCCGAGGACGAAGCCGCGGCGGTCGGCGTCGAACGGTCGTGACAGGGTCGTCGGGTCGTCGCCGTCGGGCTTCGCGAGGGCCTGCGACTGGGCGAACGACGCCATCGTCACCGGGGTGACCGCGGCCTCGGTCCCGCCGGTGATGACGACGTCGGCCTCACCGGTGGCGATGAGTCGCGCGGCGGTGGCGATGGCCTCCGCACCGGAGGCACATGCCGACACCGTCGTGTAGGCGCCGCCCCGCGCCCCGTAGGCGATGCTGATCTGCGCGGCGGCACCGTTCGCCATGAGCATCGGCACCGTGCGCGGTGAGACCCGCCGGGCACCGGACGCACCGAGCACGTCGTGGGCGTCGAGGAGCGTCTCCACTCCCCCGATCCCGGTGCCGATCACCACGGCGAGGCGGTCGCCCTCCACCGCGGGGGCACCGGCGTCGGCCCAGGCCTCGTCCGCGGCGACGAGCGCCAGCTGCTGACTGCGATCCAGGCGATTGGCGCGGACCCGCCCGAGCGCCCCCTCGGCGTCGAGTGCGGCATCGGCCCCGACCCGGATCGGCACCTGTTCCCAGAGCGCTCCGTCGCGGTGCAGGGCGCGGACGCCGGAGCGACCGGCCACCAGGGCGTCCCAGAGCGGCGCGACGCCGTGGCCGAAGGGTGAGACCGCGCCGAAGCCGGTGATGACGATGTCCACGGGAACTCCTCTTGTATGTTGAACAAGTGGAGTTGTACCACGTACAATTCCGACATGGCAACCACGGTGGACGGCTCCGGCACGGCACGCGGCGCGGCGACACGGGCGAGGATCCTCGCCGCGACGGCCGGACTGCTCAGCGCGGGCGCTCGGAGCGTCACCGTCAGCGAGGTCGCCCGGGCCGCGGGTGTCTACCCGAACCAGATCACGCACCACTACGGCTCGAAGGACCGCCTGGTGCTCGACGCCGCGTTCGCGCTGTTCCTCCGCGACACCACGCGACTGCAGGCGGCCGGCCGTCGTGCCCGCTCGGCGGAGTCGTTCCGGCAGGTCCTCGCGCGCACCGCCCTCGCGATGCCGTCGACCCCGCTCGTGGTCCGCGCGCTCGGGGCCGCCGGGGACGACCCGGCGCAGCGTGAGCGCGTGCGGTTGCTGCTCGCCGTGCTCTTCCGGCAGTCCGAGCGCTACCTGGAGCGCGTCGTCGCCGACCAGGGCTGGACGAGCCCCAGCGGTGTCGCCCGGGACGCCCGCACGTTCTGGAGCGCCGTGTTCGGTGCCACCCTGCTCGCGGACGCCGGGGTCACCGGCGGCCCCTCGGACCTCGACCTGGCGGGGACGATCTCGATCGGGTGACCGGGGTGGCCACCGCCGCCGGGGTCTCCCCCGGCGGCGCTGTCACTCGCCCGGCGGCGGTGTCACTCGCCGAAGCCGGACCGGACCAGTTCCACGAGGGCGTCGACCGCGGCCTGCGCGTCCTGCCCGGTCGCGTTGATCGACACCGTCGCACCCTTCGGCAGCGCCAGGGCCATGATCGCCAGCAGGCTCTTCGCGTCCACGCCGTTGACGTGCACGCTCGCGTCGTACTTCGCCGCCGTCTTCACGAACTCGGCGGCGGGCCGGGCGTGCAGCCCGGTCTCGTTCACCAGCTCGACCGACGCGCTGACGCGGTCGGAGCCGGCCGCGTCGTCGACGGCGGCAGCCCCGTCGGCCGGCCCCGTGCCTCCAGGCTGGTCACCGGACGGACGGGAGGCGGTGCTCGCGTCCGCCTCGGAACCCGCGGCCGACGCTGCGGCGGCCAGCACCGCGTCGGCGTCACCGCCCGTCTGGGCGGCGACCGCGGCTGCCACCGCTCCCTCGACCAACGGGGCCTGCGACACGTGGACGCGTGCGCGGACGTCGTCGTCCAGGAAGTCGAGCGCGGTGTCGGTCGTCAGGTAGGCGGAGCCGAGGTCGCACAGGACCACGACGGCGTCCGCCTGGGCGAGTTCCTCGATGCCGGCGGTGATCGCCTCGAACGAGGTGCCGATGCCGCCGTCGTCCGTTCCGCCCGCGGCGACGAGCGGCACGTCCGCGGCCATCTGCCGTGCCAGCTCGACCGTGCCCGTCGCGATCGCCGCGCTGTGCGAGACGACCAGGATGCCGACGGTCACGCTGCGTCCATCGCTGCGCGCAGGATGTACGCGGTCGACTGCGCACCGGGGTCGCGGTAGCCGATCGCGCGGTCGCCCAGGTAGCTCGCGCGGCCCTTGTGGGCGACGAGCGGCTCGGTGTCCGCCGCACCCTGCGCGGCGGCGTCGGCTGCTGCGCTGAGCACGGCCTTCGGGTCGTCGCCGGCACCGGCGGCCGCTGCTGCGGCGTCGACCGCGGGGCTCCACGCGTCGACCATCGTCTTGTCGCCGACCGCGGCCTTGCCGCGGGACACGACCCCGTCGCGGGCGGCGGTCAGGACGGCGACGAGGGTGTCCGCGTCGAGTTCGGCCGCGTCACCGGCGGCCTGCGCCGCCTTCAGGTAGGCGGTGCCGAAGAGCGGGCCGGCCGCCCCGCCCACGGTCGAGATGAGCTTCGTCGCGACGGTCTTGAGCACGGCACCCGGGGTGTCGAAGGACCCGGAGTCGACGGCCTCGAGCACGGCCCGGAACCCGCGGTCGAGGTTCTCGCCGTGGTCGCCGTCGCCGATCTCACGGTCGAGCGTGACGAGCTCGGCGCGGTGTTCGTCGATCGTCGCGGCGGTGCGACGGACCCAGTCGATGGCCCATGCGGTGTCGAGCGCCAATGCGGTTCCCTTCGTGTGTGTCCGGCCCGGTGGGGCCCGGTGTCGTGGTCCGGTGGTCGAGCGGCCGTGGTCGGTCGCGCTTGCCGTTGCAGTCGCGGTCGCGGCCGTGGTCGCGGTCGGTCAGCGTCCCCAGCGCAGGGCCGGGGTCTCCACCGGGGCGTCCCAGAGGGCCGTGAGTTCGTCGTCGAGCACCGTGATGGTGAGCGAGAACCCCTGCATCTCGAGGGACGTGACGTAGTCGCCGACCAAACTACGCGTGACCTGGTGGCCGCGGTCCGAGAGGACCTCGGCGGCGCGTCGGTAGGCGATGTAGAGCTCGGACAGCGGGGTACCGCCCATGCCGTTCACCAGGAGCAGCAGCGACGAACCGGCCGGGGCGTCGAGGTCGGTCAGGATCGGTTCGAGCACGCGGTCGACGAGCTCGTCCGCCGGTGCCATCGCGATCCGCTCGCGGCCGGGCTCGCCGTGGATGCCGATGCCGAGCTCGACCTCGTCGTCGGCCAGGACGAACGACGGCTCCCCCGCGTGCGGGACGGTGCCCGATGCCAGTGCGAGCCCCATCGACCGCGTGACGTCGTTGACGTGCCGGGCCACGGCGGCGACCGCGTCCAGGTCGTCCCCGCGCTCGGCGGCGGCGCCGGCGCACTTCTCCACCACGACGGTCCCGGCGACACCGCGCCGGCCGGCGGTGAACAGGGAGTCCTGCACCGCGACGTCGTCGTCCACCACGACGGACTCGACGCGGACGTCGTCCATCGCCGCGAGCTCGGCGGCCGTCTCGAAGTTGAGCACGTCGCCGGTGTAGTTCTTCACGATGTGCAGCACGCCCGCACCGCCGTCGACGGCCTTCGTCGCGGCGACGATCGGGTCGGGCGTCGGGCTCGTGAACACCGGGCCGGGCACCGCGGCGTCGAGCATGCCGTACCCGACGAAGCCGGCGTGCAGCGGCTCGTGGCCACTGCCGCCGCCGCTGACGATCCCGACCTTGCCGGCGACGGGTGCGTCAGCGCGGTGCAGGTGGATCGGGTCCTCGACCAGGACGACGTGTCCGGCGTGTGCCCGGGCGAAGCCCCGGACGGTCTCCTCGACCACGGCCTGCGGGTCGTTGATGAGCTTCTTCATGCGGTGCCTCCACGGGTACGGGGTCGAACCGTGGCGGTCACACCGCGCGTCGTCGACCGGAGTGGGCCCAATCTACATCGACGGCACGGGCAGCCGTCCGCTCCCGATGCACGTTCGTGCAGTGCGCCGAGGACGCGCCACCGGCTCGGGATCGTGCTGGGGACACTCGTCCTGCACGTTCGTGCACGATGCCGCACTTCGCTCACGAATTCATCGCCGGGCCGTGAACCGCATCACTATGGTTGGCCTCAATCACTCAACGGGGAGTGCGGCGCAGCACGGCCGGACCCCCACCCTCACGCACTGGAGGTCACCGATGGACGGCATCGGCGTCAATTTCCTGTCCGAGCTCGTCGGTACGGCGATGCTCATCATCCTGGGTGGCGGCGTCGTCGCCGCCGTGTCGCTGGCGAAGTCGAAGGGCTTCGGAGCCGGGTTCCTGATGGTCACCATCGGCTGGGGCTTCGCGGTCTTCGCCGGTGTCACCGTCTCCTACAGCTCGGGCGGTCAGCTCAACCCCGCGGTCAGCCTCGGGCTCGCCCTGCTCGGCAAGATCACCGTCGGCGAGATGTTCCTCTACTGGCTCGCGCAGCTGATCGGCGCGATCATCGGCGCGGTCATCGTCTGGCTCGCCTACAAGCAGCACTTCGATGAGGAGCCCGACGCGGCCGCCAAGCTCGGCGTCTTCTCGACCGGCCCCGCGATCCGGTCGTACGGCTGGAACCTCGTCACGGAGATCATCGGCACCTTCGTGCTGGTCTTCGTCGTCATCGCGTTCTCGAACGGTCAGACGCCGGCATCGCTCGGTGCGATCCCCGTCGCCTTCCTCGTGATCGCGATCGGTGTCAGCCTCGGTGGCCCCACCGGCTACGCCATCAACCCGGCCCGTGACCTCGGCCCCCGCATCGCGCACGCCTTCCTGCCCATCAAGGGCAAGGGCTCGAGCGACTGGGCCTACGCCTGGGTGCCGGTCGTCGGACCGCTGATCGGTGGCGCCCTCGCCGCCGGCCTGTCCGTCGCCCTGCTGCCCATCGTCAGCTGACCCACCCCCACCCCGAAGGCGTGGACGGCCGTTCCGCACGACCGAACACGCACCCGCACCGAACACACCCGTAAGGAGCACCAATGGCCGACTACATCGTCGCCATCGACCAGGGCACGACCTCGACCCGAGCAATCGTGTTCGACCACTCCGGTTCGATCATCTCGACCGGGCAGAAGGAACACGAGCAGATCTTCCCGCGCGCCGGGTGGGTCGAGCACGACCCCGCCGAGATCTGGGACAACACCCGCGAGGTGATCGGTCAGGCACTGTCGCGTGCCGACATCACGCGCCACGACGTCGCAGCCGTCGGCATCACCAACCAGCGCGAGACGGCCGTCGTCTGGGACAAGACCACCGGCAAGCCGATCTACAACGCGATCGTCTGGCAGGACACCCGCACGCAGGCGCTCGTCGACAAGCTCGCCGACGGCGACACCGACAAGTACAAGGCCATCGTCGGCCTGCCGCTCGCGACCTACTTCGCCGGCACCAAGATCATGTGGATCCTCGAGAACGTCGAGGGTGCTCGTGAGAAGGCCGAGGCGGGCGACCTGCTCTTCGGCACCACCGACACCTGGGTCCTCTGGAACCTGACCGGTGGCATCGACGGCGGCGTGCACAAGACCGACGTCACGAACGCGTCCCGCACGCTGTTCATGGACCTCGAGACGCTGCAGTGGCGCGACGACATCCTCGCCGACTTCGGCGTGCCGAAGTCGATGCTCCCCGAGATCGTCAGCTCCTCCGAGGTCTACGGCCACGTCGAGTCCTCGAGCCTGCTGCGCGAGGTCCCGATCGCCGGCATCCTCGGCGACCAGCAGGCCGCGACCTTCGGTCAGGCCGCGTTCGACCAGGGCGAGTCGAAGAACACCTACGGCACCGGCAACTTCCTGATCTTCAACACCGGTACCGAGATCGTCCGCTCCGAGAACGGCCTGCTCACCACCGTCGGCTACAAGCTCGGCGACCAGGAGACGCACTACGCCCTCGAGGGGTCGATCGCCGTCACGGGCTCGCTCATCCAGTGGCTCCGCGACAACCTCGGTCTGATCGGCAGCGCCCCGGAGGTCGAGGCCCTGGCCAAGACCGTCGAGGACAACGGTGGCGTGTACTTCGTGCCGGCGTTCTCCGGGCTCTTCGCGCCGTACTGGCGTCCCGATGCCCGCGGTGCGATCGTCGGCCTCACCCGCTTCGTCAACAAGGGGCACATCGCGCGTGCTGCCCTCGAGGCGACGGCGCTGCAGACCCGCGAGGTCCTCGACGCGGTCAACGCCGACTCCGGCGTGGACCTGACCGAGCTCAAGGTCGACGGCGGCATGACCGCGAACAGCGAGCTCATGCAGTTCCAGGCCGACATGCTCAACGTGCCGGTCGTCCGCCCGGTCGTCGCGGAGACGACGGCGCTCGGTGCGGCCTACGCCGCAGGTCTCGCGGTCGGCTTCTGGGCCAACCTCGACGAGCTCCGTGCCAACTGGCAGGAGGACAAGCGCTGGGAGCCGCAGCTCGACGCCGCCGAGCGTGAGCGCACGCTCCGCCTGTGGAAGAAGGCCGTCACGAAGACCTTCGACTGGGTCGACGAGGACGTGCAGTAACGAAGCACGCGCACGCTGACCGCGTGCACTGAACGCACCGACGGGAGGCCCGGTGCCGGTTCCGTGAACCGGCACCGGGCCTCCTGTGTGTTGCGTCTCCTGCGGGTCGGTCGCGGTCGGCCGGTCGTCGGGTGGTTGCCGGCGCAGCACGGTGCGGCCTTGTTGACCGGGTGCAGCGGTGACCGCCCGGTGCGCGCTCGTGGCGCAGCACCGAGCCGTCAGGCTCGCACCGGGTGACGCACCGAGCACGGTGCGGCTCGCGCTGGGGTGGCACGGGATCGCGGACCGCGCACGGTGCGGACTGGAGGCGCGGGACGGGCCCGCCACGGCCCCCCGGTCCGGCACGGGGTGGCCGGCACGGCACGGTGCGCGTTTGTTCACCGGGTGCAGCGGTGACCGCCGGGTGCGCGCTCGTGGCGCAGCACCGAGCCGTCAGGCTCGCACCAGGTGACGCACCGCGCACGGTGCGCGGGGGCGGCGTGGACTACGCGGCGGGGGCTGCGCCGACCCAATCAGCCAGTTTGCGCGCACCGGCACCGGAGTCGACCGCCTCGGCGGCGACGACCAGCTGCTCGCGGAAGCGCTGCAGGATCGGCCGGTCGGACTCGTTCGGGTCCTGTGCCAGCCGGAACGAGACGAGGCCGGCCGCGGCGTTCAGCAGGACGATGTCGCGGACGGGTCCGGTCTCCCCCGCGAGCACCCGGTGGACGACGCCGGCGTTGTGCTCGGGGTCGCCGCCGAGCAGGTCCTCCGTGCGTGCCCGGGCGATGCCGAGGTCCCGCGGGTCGAGGTCGTGCTCGGTGACGCGGCCGCCCGTGACCTCCCAGATGTGGCTGTGCCCGGTGGTGGTCAGCTCGTCGAGTCCGTCGTCGCCGCGGAACACGAGGGCCGTCGCTCCGCGCGTCTGGAACACGCCCGTGATGATCGGGACGAGGTCGAGCTGGGCGACCCCCACGGCGTTGGCCTCGCACCGTGCGGGGTTGACCAGCGGGCCGAGGAAGTTGAACACCGTCGGCACGCCGATCTCGCGCCGCACCGGGCCTGCGTGGGCGAAACCGGGGTGGAACGCGTTGGCGAAGGCGAAGGTCAGCCCGACACGCCGGAAGGTGTCCGCGACACGCGCGGCGTCCATCGTGAGATCGAGTCCGAGGGCGGCGAGCACGTCGCTCGACCCGGACTTCGACGAGCTTGCCTTGTTGCCGTGCTTGACGACGGGGACCCCGGCGGCGGCGATCACGATGGCCGCCATGGTCGAGATGTTCACGGTGCCGACCACGTCGCCGCCGGTGCCGACGATGTCGAGCGCCATCGGATCGACGTCGAGCGGAACAGCGGCGTCCAGGATCGCGTCGCGGAACCCGACGACCTCGTCGACGGTCTCGCCCTTCGCGCGGAGCGTCACGGCGAAGGCTGCGATCTGTGCCTGGGTGGCGCGCCCGTGCACGATCTCCTCCATGGCCCATGTGGATTGCCTGATCGTCAGGTCCTCGCGCGCCATGAGCGCGCTGATCACCGCTGGCCAAGAAAGTGCGTCAGGCATGGCTCGATCGTAGTGAATTCGAGAGACCCGCCAGTCTCCTGCGAAAACACTGTCGGGGGTTTCGGCCATAATGGAGGACGTGACTAGCACCTCTCTCTCCAGATCAGCCAGCGGTCCGGCCCTCAACAGGCCGAACGCCGTGGCCGTGGGGACGATCGTGTGGCTGGGCAGCGAGGTCATGTTCTTCGCCGGCCTGTTCGCGATCTACTTCACGCTCCGCAGCACGTCCCCTGAGCTCTGGGCGACCGAGACCGCGAAGCTCGAGGTGCCCTTCGCCTCCGTGAACACGATCATCCTGGTGCTGTCCAGCTTCGCCTGCCAGTTCGCCGTGTTCGCCGCGGAGCGCTTCCAGGTGCACCGGACGAGCTGGAACCCGCGCCACTGGGGCATGACGGAGTGGTTCTTCGTCACCTACGCGATGGGTGCGATCTTCGTCTGCGGCCAGATCTTCGAGTACGCCAACCTCTGGCATGAGGGCGTGACGCTCTCCTCCAGCGCCTACGGCTCGGCGTTCTACATGACCACCGGGTTCCACGGGCTCCACGTGACCGGTGGCCTCATCGCCTTCCTGCTGACGCTCGGCCGCGGTTTCGCCGCCAAGAACTTCGGCCACAAGGAAGCGACCACCGCCATCGTCGTGTCGTACTACTGGCACTTCGTCGACGTCGTGTGGATCTTCCTCTTCGCCGTCATCTACCTTCTCAAGTAGGAACTGGACACCCCCCAGCACATGTTCAACAGAACCAAGTCCAAGAAGGGCCGCCGTTCACCGATGGCGACCGTGTCGCTCATCGTCGTGGGTCTCATGACCACCGGTGGCGCGTACGCACTGTTCAGCTCCACGGCGAACGCCGACGACAGCACGAACACCGTCGCCGCCTCGAGCCAGTCGCAGGTGAACGAGGGCGAGAAGCTCTTCGCCTCGAACTGCGCCACCTGCCACGGTCTCTCCGCGCAGGGCACGAGCGAGGGCCCGTCCCTCATCGGTGTCGGCGCCGCGTCGGTCGACTTCCAGGTCGGCACCGGCCGCATGCCGATGGCCGCTCAGGGCCCGCAGGCCGAAGAGAAGCCCGCGCAGTTCACGGACGAGCAGGTCGACGCGCTCGCGCAGTACGTCGCCTCCCTCGGCCCCGGCCCGTCGGTCCCCTCCACCGAGCTCACCAACGGTGAGGACGGCGACGCTGCCGAAGGCGCCGAGCTGTTCCGCATCAACTGCGCCATGTGCCACAACGTGGCCGGCGCCGGCGGTGCGCTGACCGAGGGCAAGTACGCCCCGAACCTCGAGACGGTCTCCGGCAAGCACATCTACGAGGCCATGCTCACCGGCCCGCAGAACATGCCGGTCTTCAACGACCTGAACCTGACGCCGGAGCAGAAGGCCGACATCATCACGTACCTCAAGTACGTGCAGGACAACAAGTCCCCCGGTGGCTTCGCACTCGGCTCCCTGGGACCGGTCGCCGAGGGTCTGTTCATCTGGATCTTCGGACTCGGCGCGGTCGTCGCGATGACCGTCTGGCTGACCGCGAAGTCCAACTGATCGTCCGTGTCGAACGACACTGAAGGGAACACCATGGCAGAGCACGACGACGAGACGCTGAACTCGTCCTCGGCTGTCGAGAAGCACGGCACGACCACCTCCCCCGGGATCGCGGTCCTCCCCGTCGACCCGTTCGAGAACCCGGGCGAGCCGCCGCACCGCCCGCGTCGCACCGACGTCGACCCGAAGAAGCAGCGCCTGGCCGAGCGCCAGGTCGCCGCGTACTTCTACCTGTCGATCGTCGGCAGCGTCCTGTCGATCGCGGCGTACGTCGCCTTCCCGATCGACCCGAGCGACTTCGGGACGGTCCGCACCGCGAACCTCTTCCTGGGCCTGTCGATCGCCCTCGCGCTCCTCGCCCTCGGCCTCGGCGCCGTCTACTGGTCGAAGTCGCTCGTCGTCGACCGCGAGATCACCGAGCTCCGTCACGGTACCCGCGGCACCGACGCGACTCGCGCCAAGGCCGTCGAGGCGTTCCAGCTCGCCGACAAGGAGTCGGGCTTCAGTCGTCGCAAGCTGATCCGCAACTCGATGATCGGTGCCCTGGCCGCGTTCCCCCTCCCCGGCATCGTCCTGGTCCGCGACCTCGCTCCGGCCGAGGACCCCAACGAGCTGCTCCGCCACACCTTCTGGAAGCAGGGGCTGCGCCTGACGAAGGACCCGACGGGTCTGCCGATCAAGGCCTCCGACGTCACCATCGGTTCGGTGTTCCACGTCATCCCCGAGGGCATGCTCGAGTCCGAGCACATGCTGGAAGAGAAGGCCAAGGCCTCCGTCCTCCTCATGCGTCTCGACCCGAAGGACCTCAACCCGTCCAAGGGCCACGAGAACTGGGGCTACGACGGCATCGTCGCGTACTCCAAGATCTGCACCCACGTCGGTTGCCCCGTCGCGCTCTACGAACAGCAGACGCACCACCTGCTGTGCCCGTGCCACCAGTCCACCTTCGATGTCTCGAACAACTGCGAGGTCATCTTCGGTCCGGCAGCACGCCCCCTCCCCCAACTTCCGATCGCGATCGACGACGACGGCTACCTGGTTGCCCAGAGCGACTTCCACGAGCCGGTCGGACCGTCCTTCTGGGAGCGTGAACGCTGATGACCAGCACCACCACCACCGCACCGAACACGTCGACGAACAAGCCGGCGCCGGAGCGCGGATCCCGCATCATCGGCGGGGTTGCCAACTACATCGACGAGCGCACCAGCATCTCGGGCCTCGTCAAGGAAGTCGGCCGCAAGATCTTCCCGGACCACTGGAGCTTCATGCTCGGCGAGGTGGCGCTGTACAGCTTCGTCGTCGTGCTGCTCTCCGGGACCTTCCTGACGTTCTTCTTCCAGGCGTCCATGACCGAGGTCGTCTACAACGGCTCGTACGTCCCGCTCAAGGGCGTGGCGATGTCGACGGCCCTGCAGTCCACGCTCGACATCTCGTTCGACATCCGCGGCGGGCTCTTCGTCCGCCAGGTCCACCACTGGGCAGCCCTGCTGTTCGTGGCGTCGATCATGCTGCACATGGCCCGCGTGTTCTTCACCGGCGCCTTCCGCAAGCCGCGTGAGCTCAACTGGGTCTTCGGCTTCCTGCTCTGGGTCCTCGCCATGGCCGAGGGCTTCACCGGCTACTCGCTCCCCGACGACCTGCTCTCCGGAAACGGTCTGCGGATCATCGTCGGCATGATCGAGGGTGTCCCGGTGATCGGCGTCTGGATCGCCTACCTGCTGTTCGGTGGCGAGTTCCCGGGGACCGACATCGTCGGCCGCCTGTACACGCTGCACATCCTGCTGCTGCCGGCGATCCTCGTCGCGGTGCTCGGTGTCCACCTCGTGCTCGTCGTGATCAACAAGCACACGCAGTTCGCCGGTCCGGGCAAGACCAACGAGAACGTCGTCGGTGTCCCGATCCTCCCGGCGTTCGCCGCGAAGGCCGGTGGGTTCTTCTTCATCGTCGCGGGCATCCTGGCCCTCATCGCGTCGCTCTTCACGATCAACCCGATCTGGAACTACGGCCCGTACGACCCCTCCCCGGTGTCCGCCGGTACCCAGCCAGACTGGTACATCGGCTTCGCCGACGGTGCGCTCCGACTGGTCCCGCCGCACTGGGAGGTCGTGTGGTTCGGCTACACGGTGTCGTTCAACATCCTGGCGCCGATCGCGGTCCTGGTGCTGCTCATCCTGGCGATCCTGCTCTACCCCTTCATCGAGGCGTGGGTCACGGGCGACAAGCGTGAGCACCACATCCTCGACCGCCCGCGCAACGCCCCGACGCGCACGGCGTTCGGTGCCGCTGGCATCACGCTCTACGCCAGCCTCTGGGCAGCAGCCTCGTCGGACATCATCGCGACGCACTTCCTGGTGTCGATCGAACACGTGATCCACGTGATCCAGGCAACGACGGTCCTCGGTCCGTTCATCGCCTTCTGGATCACGAAGCGTGTCTGCCTCGCCCTCCAGAAGAAGGACCGCGAGATCGTCCTGCACGGCTACGAGTCGGGCCGCATCGTCCGACTCCCCCACGGCGAGTACATCGAGGTGCACGAGCAGCTCGACGAGTACGAGCGGTGGAAGCTCCTGCAGTTCAACGAGTACAAGCCGCTGATGATCCGCCCGAACGCCAAGGGCAAGATCACGGGTCTGCAGAAGGTCCGCGCCGGCGTCTCCCGCTTCTTCTTCGAAGACCGCATCGAGCCGGTCTCGAAGGCAGAGCTCGAGGCAGCACACGCCGCGCACCACGGCCCGAACCTCGAGGGTGGCCACCAGGCTCCCCAGGTCGGCCCCGGCGATCACTGATCGGTAGCGCACGAAGCAACCCCCGTCACGAAGTGGCGGGGGTTTCTTCGTGCACAGGGCAACACGCCGCCCCCAGTTCACGGCTGGTTCACTCTCGCATGCTGGACTCGTCCAGGACGGTGTGGCAACGTGTTGCACCACGCATCCGCCAACGGAATGAGACCCCGATGGACAGCCGGACGGCCGAACACCCCAGGCCGAACCACTTCCTCCTCCACCTCAGCGACACGCACCTCGTCTCCGGGGACCGCGACCTGTACGGCGATGTCGACTCCGCCGCTCGGCTCACGCAGATCGTCGCGGACATCGAAGCCTCGGGCACGCGTCCCGAAGCGATCGTCGTCACCGGCGACGTGGCCGACAAAGGTGAGCCGGGCGCGTACGCCCGGGTCCGCGAGATCCTCGAACCGGCCGCGCAGCGCATCGGTGCACAGATCATCTGGGCGATGGGGAACCACGACGAGCGCGGTGCCTTCCGCCAGGAGCTCTTCGGCCTGCAGCCCACCGATCGCCCGGTCGACTTCGTCTACGACGTCAACGGCCTCCGCGTGATCACCCTCGACACGAGCGTGCCGGGTCACCACCACGGTGCGGTCTCCCCCGAGCAGCTCGACTGGCTCGCCGAGGTCCTGTCCGAGGCCGCGCCGCACGGCACCATCCTCGCGATGCACCACCCTCCCGTGCCGAGCGTCCAGGACCTCACCGTCCTCGTCGAGCTCCGCGACCAGCAGGCCCTCGCCGAGGTCGTCGAGGGAAGTGACGTCCTCGCCATCATCGCCGGGCACCTGCACTACTCCACCAGTGCGGTGTTCGCCGGCATCCCGGTGTCCGTCGCCAGCGCCACCTGCTACACGCAGGACCTCACGGAGTACCAGGGCGGCACCCGCGGACGAGACGGTGCGCAGTCGTTCAACCTCGTGCACGTCTACGGCCACAACGTCGTGCACTCGGTCGTGCCGATCGGGCACTACGCGACCGTCGGACAGCCCGTCTCCGCGCTCGAGACCGAGGCGAAGCTCGCGGCGCACGGCGTGACGATCCCCGCGGCCGTCGAGCCGGCACCGGTCACCTCGAGCATCCCGGTGTTCACGCTCGACTCGGTGCCCGTCTCCCCCATCCACCGGTAGCGTCGCGCACTTCGAGTGCAGAAGAGGTCGGGTCCGTGGTGCGGACCCGACCTCTTCTGCTCACCAATTGCGGGCGCGCGTCGCCGCGCGCGCGGTGGACCCGCTGCGCGGCGGCCGGGAGGCGCGTGGCGGCGCCGACTCGCGCCTCCCGGCCCGCGGGGTGGTCGCGACTCACCGCAGGTGCTGCGTCGCCTGGTCTCGTTCTGTTGGTTGCCGGCGGCGGAGGCGGCGGGTTGCGACCGTTCGGCGTGGGGGTGGCGGGGTGTCGTGACCGGTCGAGGTCCGTCGAGGCCGGTGGGGCCGTCCGAACCACGTGGCCGGGTTCCGGCGCCGGGCCCGCAGGCTCGCCCGGAGCGCCCCAGCAGGCCGCTGGGGCGCTCCCAGCAGGCCGCTGGCGCGTCCTGAGCGCTGGGACGCTCCCAGCAAGGCCGCTGGCGCGTCCTGAGCGCTGGGACGCTCCCAGCAAGGCCGCTGGCGCGTCCTAGACGCTGGGGCGCTCCCAGCAGGCCGCTGGCGCGTCCTAAGCGCTGGGGCGCTCCCACGGCGCAGGGAACGGGAAGTAGCGCTCCAGGAAGCCCGTGACGCGCTGCGTGCGCTCTTCGTCGCTGACCTCGGGGAAGCTGCCGTCGTTCAGGCAGAAGAAGTCCACGTTCCGCTTCTTCAGCAGCTCGTCGAGGGCCTTGAGTCCGGAGACCATGGTCGTGTCGATGTACCCGACGGCCGCGTTCTCCTGGATGATCGCCCGGCCGGTGAGCAGCGAGTAGTAGTGGTACAGCGAGTTCGTCACCGAGATGTTGTCGGCGGCGCGGAAGCGTGAGGCCGCAGTGGCCGCGAACTCGTCGGCGAACTCGTGCTCCATCTCGGTCATGATCGAGGCGCGCAGGGGCGTCGGGGCGTGCTCGAGGTGCCGGGTCGTCACCGCACCGAAGCGCTGCTGCAGCAGGCGACGGTTCACGCGGGCGGAGTTCTCGAAACCGCTGCGTGCCGGGTTGTTGGAGCCGAGGCCGATCCGGGTCGACGCGAGGATGAACTTCGTGACCGATCCGGGGCTGTAGAACACCGAAGGGTCGACGAGGCGCCCGAAGAACATGTCGTCGTTCGAGTAGATGAAGTGCTCGCTGATGCCCGGGATGTGGTGCAGCTGCGACTCGACGGCCTGCGAGTTGTGCGTCGGCAGCACGGACGGGTCGGCGAAGAACTCCTCGCTGCGGACGATGCGGACCTTCGGGTGCTCGGCGAGCCAGTGCGGCGCCGGGGAGTCCGTCGCGATGTAGATCTGGCGGATCCACGGCGCGAAGGTGTGCACCGATCGGAGCGCGTACTTCAGCTCGTCGATCTGGCGGAACCGGGCCGGGGCGTCGTCGCCCTCGCCCAGGACCGCGTTCGACTGTGCGGCCTGGCGGGCGCGCTGGTACTCGATGGCGTTGCCGTCGACCCACGAGAAGACGATGTCGATCGGGAACCGGATGTCCGAGACGTGGTCGTCGAACATGTGCTCGACGGTGCGCCAGGTGCGGCCGTAGCGCTCGATGTCGACGAGGACGAACTCGTCGATCGGCAGGCTGCGACGCATCAGGGCGTTCTCGACGGGCGCGAGGACCTCGATGTCGGTGACGCGCCAGAACTCGAGCTGGACGCTCGTCTCTGCGCCGTAGCGCAGGCGTCCGAGCGGCTCGAGCCGCGGACGGAACACGCGGAGCACTGGTTCTTCGACGGAGCCGAGTCCGTCGTCCTGCACGAGCACGGCCGGCTTGCCCGGGGGCTTCGCGTAGAAGGGCTCGTTGACGGCCGCGGACATCACGGCGCTCTCGGCGCGCTGGCGGTCACGCTCGTCGAGGGCGATCACCGGGCGCTGGTCGTTGCCGCGGATGAGCAGGTGGTCGACGTCAGCCGCGGTGAGTGCGTCGTCGAGGAACAGCAGGTCCTCGATCATGGACTGCTGCGGCGTGAGGTGTCCGTTGATCAGGGTCAGCCGCCCCTTGCGGACGACGACATCGGATCGGTCGAGACCGCCGGAGGACGGTCGAGGGTTCAGCAGAGGACTCTCGGTCACCGGCTCGGTCTCGTCGTTCATCCATGCCCTTCGGGTGTGCGGCCGGGTCCTGTACCCGACCTGCCGATCCTACCGTCCGTCCGACTCGCGGGGCACCTTGACCACGATGCCCACCACGATGAACAGCGCGGCGGCCACCAGCTGCAGTGCCGCCCACACCTGTCCGGGGATCGGCACCGTGACGAGCGGGTTCCAGCAGACGGCGACTGCGGCCATGAGCAGGGCGGCCCACCAGACCTTGCCGCGCACGCTGAAGACCAGCACGATCAACGCGAGCACCGTGACGCCCCAGCGGGCGAAGACGAAGCCCGACGAGTCGACGATGGCGACGCAGGCCAGCAGCACGATCGCCGCGATCATCGACGGCGCCAGCGCGGGCCGGGTGAAGGGCGGGGTGGTGCGGTCACCGTTGGCGGGTGCGGCGGCTGCGGGTCGCGGGGACCCTGCGGGCACGCCGTGCTGGGACGACCCCACCGGGGGCCGCCCCTTGCGTGCGGCCATCAGTCCGAGGAGCCGTCGAGGTCGATCGCCTGGATCGACCGCGACATCGGCGGCAGGTCGCGGACGCGCTCGAGCGCCGGCACCAGCTCACCGACCAGCGCGCGGTAGCCGTCTTCGGTCAGGTGCAGGCCGTCCTCGGTGAAGCGGGCGTCCAGGTGGTCGCCGTCGGCCAGGGCGGGCCAGGCGTCGAGGTACTGCGCGTGGCACGTGGCGACGAACTGGCGGAGGTGTCGGTTGGCCTGCTCGATCTTCGTGGCGTACTCGGCCTGCCGGGGCAGGATCGACACGAGCAGCAGGCGCACGCCCGGCAGCTCGCGGCGGAGCGTGACCAGGATGGTCTCGACGTTGCGGACCACGTGCTCGGCGCTGGCGCGGTGGTTGCCGAAGTCGTTCGTGCCGATGAGCAGCACGATCACCTCGGGCTGTTCGGCGACGACGGCGTCGAGGCGCGTCAGCACGCCGTCGGTCGTGTCGCCACCGATGCCCTGGTTCAGCGTGTGCTCGTCGGGGAGCCAGGTGTCCCAGTCGCCCTGTTCGGTGATGCTGTCCCCCAGGAAGAGGACGGGGCTGCGGTCGTCGGTCATGCTGCCTCCTCGTGCGCCGGCTCGGGGGTCCCGGTCTGCTGCGTCCGGTTGCGCTGCGTGGACTCGGTGTGGTCGGACTCCCGCTCGGCGGCGGCGGTGATGCGCTCGACCATACCGGGGAAGATGACGCCGTGGAACGGCAGGATGCCGTACCAGTACAGCCGCCCGGCCAGGCCCTGCGGGAAGTAGATCGCCCGCTGGTGGTAGTCGCTGCCGCCGTCGGGGTTCGGTGTGACGGTCATCTCGAGCCACGCACGACCGGGCGACTTGAACTCGGCGCGGAGCCGCAGGTACCGGCCGCGCTCGAGTCGTTCGACGCGCCACCAGTCGAGCGCGTCACCCTGCTCCAGGCGCTGCTGGTCACGCCGGCCGCGGTTCAGGCCGACACCGCCGGCGATCTTGTCCATCCAGCCGCGGGCGACCCAGGCGAGCGGGAACGAGTACCAGCCGTTGTCGCCGCCGATCGACTCGACGACGCGCCAGACGTCCTCTGCGGAGGCACTGGAGTGCCGCTTCCGGTCGTCGACGTAGACGGTGTGCCCGGCCCAGTCGGGGTCGTTCGGCATCGGGTCGGCCGAGGCGCTCGAGAGCGTCGCGCTGCGCCAGCTCGTCTGGACCTGACCGCTGCGCATCTTGTTGAGCGCGAGGCGGACGGCCCGACGGTACGACGTGAGCCCGCCCTCGGGCTGCGGCACGACGTCGTCGATGTCGTGCTCGCGCTGCACGCACTCGAACTGCAGCGACTCGATGATCGGCGTCGCGAGCTTGCGCGGGATCGGGGTGACGGCGTTGAACCAGTGCGCGGCGAGGCGCGGGGTGAGCACCGGCAGGACCGTGATCGGGCGCTGGGGCAGCTTCGCCTCGACCGCGTAGCCGTTCAGCATCTGGCCGTACCGCAGGACGTCGGGGCCGCCGATGTCGAAGGTGCGGTTGACGTCGGCGGGGACGTCGAGCGCGGCCACCAGGTAGTACAGGACGTCGCGGACCGCGATCGGCTGGATGTGGTTGCGGACCCAGCGCGGCGCGGGCATCCACGGCAGGACGTCGGTCAGGTGCCGGATCATCTCGAACGAGGTGCTGCCCGAGCCGATCACGACCCCGGCCTGGTACGCCACCGTCGGCACGCCCGAGCCGAGGAGGATCTCCCCCACCTCCTTGCGGCTGCGGAGGTGCTTGGACAGCTCGCCGTCCGGGTGCAGCCCGCCCAGGTAGACGAACCGGCTGACGCCGGCCGCCTTCGCCTCGCGCGCCATGGTCTCGGCGGCCTCGCGCTCGGCCGACTCGAAGTCGCCGTCGGCCCCCATCGCGTGGGCCAGGTAGTAGACCGCCTCGATCCCGTCGACGGCGGCGCGTACCGCCTCGGCGTCCTGGAGGTCGCCCTCCGCGACGTCGACCTCACTGCTCCACGGGACGTCCTGGAGCTTCCGGGGGTTGCGCACGAACACCCGGACGGAGTGGCCGGCTTCGAGGAGACGAGGGACGAGACGACCACCGATGTACCCGGTGGCGCCGGTGACGAGGACCTGCATGCCCTGCACGCTACGCGGCACGCCTGACGGGTAGGCTTGCCGGGTGGACAACGCAGCCTTCCCCGTCACCGTCGATGCCGTCCGTGGCCTCATCGACCACGCGATCCTGAAGCCCGAACTCACCCGCGCGGACGTCGACGCCCAACTCGACGAAGCCGCCGCCCACCGCGTCTTCAGCGTCTGCGTCCGTCCGAGCGACGTCGCCCACGCCGTCGAGCGCCTCACGGGCACCGGAGTCGGCGTCGGCACCGTGATCGGCTTCCCGCACGGCACCACGTCCACCGCGGCGAAGGTCGCAGAGTCGCTGCAGGCCCTGGCCGACGGCGCGTTCGAGCTCGACATGGTGCAGAACATCGGCGCAGCAAAGTCGGGCGACTGGCAGCGCGTCGAGCAGGACGTCCGTGCGGTCGTCGACGCCGCGGGCGACACCGTGGTCAAGGTGATCCTCGAGACCGCGTTCCTGACCGACGACGAGATCGTCGCGGCGTCGCGTGCGGCACAGACCGCCGGCGCCGCCTTCGTGAAGACCTCGACCGGGTTCGCCGGCGGTGGCGCGACGGCCGAGCACATCGCCCTCATGCGCCGCACGGTCGGTGCCGACACCGGCGTGAAGGCCTCCGGCGGCGTCCGCGGCCTCGACACCCTGCTCGAGATGGTCGAGGCGGGCGCCGACCGCATCGGCACGAGCGCCTCGGCCCGCATCCTCGACGAGGTCGCGCACCGCGCCGAGACGGGCGCCGCGTCGGCGCTCGGCGACGACACGACGTCTTACTGAACCCACTGGGCTGACCCCACCGCGCTGAGCCCACGCACCCAGCACGACCCACCACGACCAGGCCGGTGCCCACCGGACGCGACGACGCGTCGGCGACCCGCACCGTGCCTCCAGACCGCCGCATCGGAGCGCGCATGTCCAGCACCGCACCCCAGTCCCCCGCCCTCGCCCTGGCCGTCGACCTCGGCGGCACGAAGGTCGAGGCCGCGCTCGTCACCGACCAGGGCGTCGTGCTGCCGGCGACCCGGTTCCGCAGCCCCACCGGGCCGCAGCGCACCTCGGACGAGCTGCAGGCCGCCGTCGACGAGGTCGTCACGGCCGCGCTCGGCGCGCTGCCCGCCGACGCGACGCTCGTCGGCGTCGGCGTCGGTTCAGCCGGCCCGGTCGACGAGGAGCACGGCCTCGTCTCCCCGCTCAACATGCCGGTCTGGCGTGGCCACCCGCTGCGCGACCGGATCGCGGCACTCGTGCCGGACGACGTCCCGGTGACGCTCCGCATGGACGGCCTGGCGATCACCCTCGCCGAGCACTGGGTCGGCGCGGCCCAGGGCTACGAGCACGTCATGGGCATGATCGTCTCCACCGGCGTCGGCGGCGGGCTCATCCTGCACGGTCGCACCGTCAGCGGACCGACGGGCAACGCCGGCCACATCGGCCACGTCGAGTGCGGCGGCTACGACGACCCCTGCGCCTGCGGGGGCACCGGCTGCCTCGAGGCGATCGCCAGCGGCCCGAAGACCGTCGCCTGGGCCCGGCGTCAGGGCTTCGCCGGCACGACCGGCGAGGAGCTCTCGGCTGCGTACGCCGCCGGCGACGAGATCGCGGTCGCCGCGGTCCAGCGGAGCGGCCGTGCCCTCGGGCAGGCCATCGCCGCCGCCACGAGCCTGGTCGACCTCGAGATCGTCGCCGTCGGCGGCGGGTTCTCGCACGTCACCCCGGACCTGTTCGAGTACGCCCGGCAAGCCGTGGCGGAGCGCGTCGAGTTCGGGTTCGTCACGAAGGTGCAGATCGTGCCGACCGGGTTGTCCCAGGACGGTCCGCTCATCGGTGCCGCGGCGCTCGTGCACCGCGCCGACGTCCTGCGCTGAGCGCGCGCGTCGCGCCCGGCCGCGTCCGATCCGGCGCACGGTCGTCAGCTGGCTGCCTCGTCGAAGCGGCCCTCGCCGTGGACGTGACCGGCGACGGCCTGGAGGCGCGGTGCGGGCCCGCCACGGGCCTCCCGGCTTGCCCGTGGCTTGTCCACAGGCCTGTCGGTCGCGGCCGCAGGTCGGGCAGGATGTGCGGGTGCCCCGCCCGCGACTGCTGACCAGTGACGACTGGCCGGAACCCGAGTTGCGCGCGGCGGTCCTGGCCGGCGAGCTGGTCGCCGTCGGTCCCTGCTGGGCCTCCCCCGCTGAGCCGCAGACGCCGTCGTTGCGCGCCGCCGCTGCCGTCTGGGTCCTGCGGGACGCGCGGCTGATCGCCTGCACCCTGACCGCCGCGTGGATCTGGGGCGCGGTGTCGCGGCCGCCGGTGCCGCTCGAGGCCTGCATCCCGCCGCAGATCCGCGTCCACGTCGGGCCGGACGTGCGCCTGCGGGAGGTCCGGATCGACGTCGACGACACCGTCGAGCTCTCGCGGCTGCGGGTCACGGTGCCTGCGCGGACCGCGGTCGACCTGCTCCGGACGCCGGGCCCCTCGGCCGGTGCGTTCGGGGAGGCCGAGGCGACGGCCGTGCGCGGGCTGCTCGCGATCGGGGCGGTCACCGCTGCCGAGCTGCGGGCGCGCCTGACGTCGCTCGGGACGATCCCCATGGTGCGGCAGGCCGAGCGGCGGTTGCGGGGGCTGCAGGGCGCGGCTGGGGGTGCTGTGCGGTAGGGGTTGCGCGCTGGGTGCGGGCGCGGGTGGTCACAACTCCCCGCTCACGTCCGCCGAGTGGTCACGAACCGTCGGTTGGCAGGGCCGCAGGCGACAGTTCTTGACCGCTCGACGGTGCCCGCGCGACGATTCGTGACCGGTCGGCGGGCGGGAGGCCCGGGGCGGGGCCGCCACGGGCCTCCCGGTCCGGCGCATGCGAGCGGTCACGACACCCCGCTCACGTCCGCCGAGTGGTCACGGACTGTCGGTTGGCGGGGCCGCAGTCGACGGTTGCTGACCGGTCGACGGCCGGGCCGCGCGGGGCCCTGCCGCTAGCCGGCGCTGACGCGGTAGACGTCGTAGACGGCGTCGATGCGTCGCACCGCGTTGAGCACGCGGTCGAGGTGGATGGTGTCGCCCATCTCGAACACGAACCGGCTCAGCGCGAGACGGTCGGACGAGGTCGAAACCGTCGCGGACAGGATGTTCACGTGGTGGTCCGTCAGCACCCGGGTGACGTCGCTGAGCAGGCCCGACCGATCGAGCGCCTCGATCTGGATCTGGACCAGGAACACCGACTTCGACGACGGGGCCCACTCGACCTCGATCATCCGGTCGGGCTCGTTCATGAGCGACTTCACGTTGGTGCACGACGACTGGTGCACCGAGACGCCCTGGCCGCGGGTGATGAAGCCCACGATCTGGTCACCAGGCACCGGTGTGCAGCACTTCGCGAGCTTCACGAGGATGTCGGGCGCACCGCGGACCAGCACGCCGCTGTCACTCGTGCGCAGCTGGCGACTGGTGACCTGGCGCGGGAACGCGAGTTCGGGTTCGTCGGTCTCGGTCTCGGTCTGGACGTTGCCGAGGACCTTCTCGATCACCGACTGCGTCGAGACGTGGCCCTCGCCGATGGCGGCGTACAGGGCGGAGACGTCCTCGTACCGCATCGACGAGGCGACCTCGGCGATGCTGTCCTGGCTCATGATGCGCTGGAGCGGCAGGTTCTGCTTGCGCATCGCCCGGGCGATGGCGTCGCGACCCTGCTCGATCGCCTCTTCGCGGCGCTCCTTGGTGAACCACTGCTTGATCTTGTTGCGCGCGCGGGGGCTGCGGACGAACTGCAGCCAGTCCTGGGAGGGGCCGGAGTCGGGGTTCTTCGACGTGAAGATCTCGACGACGTCGCCGCTGGACAACTGGCTCTCGAGCGGCACCAGGCGGCCGTTGACCTTCGCACCCATCGTGCGGTGGCCGATCTCGGTGTGCACGGCGTAGGCGAAGTCGACCGGCGTGGCTCCCGCGGGGAGTCCGATGACCTTGCCCTGGGGTGTGAAGACGTAGGTCTCCTTGGCGCCGATCTCGTAGCGCAGGGAGTCGAGGAACTCGCCCGGGTCGCTGGTCTCGGCCTGCCAGTCGGTGATGTGGGCGAGCCACGCCATGTCCTGGTCGTCCGTGGTCGACGAGGTGCCGGCGTCACGGCCGGCAGCGCGTTGCTTGTACTTCCAGTGGGCGGCGACACCGAACTCGGCGCGCTGGTGCATCTCGTGCGTGCGGATCTGGATCTCGACCGCACGACCCTGCGGTCCGAGCACCGTGGTGTGCAGCGACTGGTACAGGTTGAACTTGGGGGTCGCGATGTAGTCCTTGAAGCGACCGGGCAGCGGGGTCCAGCGGGCGTGCACCGAGCCGAGCATGGCGTAGCAGTCGCGCACGGTCGGCACGAGCACGCGGATGCCGACGAGGTCGTAGATCTCGTCGAACTCGCGACCCCGCATGATCATCTTCTGGTAGATCGAGTAGTACTGCTTCGGCCGACCCATGACGTCGCCGCGGACCTTGGCGGCCTTCAGGTCCTTCTTCAGGGTCCCGATGACGTTCTGGACGAACTGCTCGCGCTTCGGCTGGCGTTCCTTGACCAGGCTGTCGATCTCGACGTAGAGCTTCGGGTGCAGGACCGCGAACGACAGGTCCTCGAGCTCGAGCTTGATCATCTGGATGCCGAGCCGGTGCGCGAGCGGCGCGTAGATCTCGAGCGTCTCCTTCGCCTTGCGTGTGGCGGAGGTCGACTCGACGAAGCCCCACGTGCGGGCGTTGTGCAGGCGGTCGGCGAGCTTGATGACGAGGACGCGGATGTCCTTCGACATGGCGATGACCATCTTGCGGACGGTCTCGGCCTGGGCGCTGTCGCCGTACTTGACCTTGTCGAGCTTGGTGACGCCGTCGACGAGCATCGCGATCTCGTCGCCGAAGTCGGCCCGCAGCTGGTCGAGCTGGTAGTCGGTGTCCTCCACCGTGTCGTGCAGGAGGGCGGCCGCGATGGTGATCGTGCCGATGCCGAGGTCGGCCAGGATCTGCGCGACCGCGACGGGGTGCGTGATGTACGGCTCACCGGACTTGCGCTTCTGCCCGTCGTGCGCGCGCTCGGCGACCGAGTAGGCCCGCTCGATGAGCGTCACGTCGGCCTTGGGGTGGTGCGAGCGGACCGTGCGGATCAGTGTGTCCACGGCGCCGGCCGGCTGGGCGCGCGAGAACAGGCGCGGCAGCAGCGAGCGGAGGGAACCGAGGTTGCCGGTGGTGTTCGGACCGATCGGGCTCGAGGGCCGCGGGGCGGAACCCGGGCGGCTCGGCGCGGACGGCTCTTCGCGGGTGTCCGTCATGATGCGCCTCCCAGGACTCGGTCCGAGAGCTCGATCCGAGCTCGATCCGACAAGACTACGCGTCCCCGGTCAGTGCCCGTGACGCGGTTCGCCCTGGGCGTCGCGCTCCACCGGTGCCCCCGCCTGCTCCCAGGCGAGCATGCCGCCGGAGAGGTTGACGGCCGGGACCCCCGACTGCTCGAGCGCCGCGACGATGCGCGACGAACGGCCGCCGGAGTGGCAGACGATGATGGCCGGCTGGTCGCCGCCGTCGATCTCCTGCCAGCGGTCCACGAACTCCGACATCGGCACGAGCGTGGCCTGGGGAGCGTGGACCTCGTCCCACTCCCCCTGCTCACGGACGTCGAACAGGCGGGCTCCGGCGTCGATGCGGCGCTGGGCCTCGGCGACGTCGATGTCCTGGATCTCGATGGGCATCAGACGTTCGCCTCCGCTGCGTCGACCTCACGCCGGCGCTTCTCGGCCGCCGCGGTCTTCTTGGCGTCCGACTCCTTGATCTTCGGCTCGTTCTCGCGCAGCTGCGCGTACATCGGCGACGCGATGAAGATCGTCGAGTAGGTGCCGACGATGATGCCGATGAACAGTGCGAGCGAGATGTCGCGCAGCGTACCGGCGCCGAGCACGTACGACCCGATGAAGAGGATCGCCGCGACCGGCAGCAGTGCCACGACCGAGGTGTTGATCGATCGGACGAGGGTCTGGTTGACCGCGAGGTTGACCGACTGCTTGAACGTCCGGATCGACTCCTGCGCGGTGTTCTCACGCACCTTGTCGAAGACCACCACGGTGTCGTAGAGCGAGTACCCGAGGATCGTCAGGAAGCCGATGACCGCCGCGGGCGTGACCTCGAGCCCGACGATGCCGTACACACCGGCCGTGATGAGCAGGTCGTGCAGCAGCGCCGCCATCGCGGACAGCGACATCTTCCAGGTGCGGAAGTACAGCGTCATGAAGACCGCGGCGAGGGCGAGGAAGATCACGAGACCACGGATGGCCTGCGCGAGCACGTCGGCACCCCACGTCGCGCCGATGAAGGTCGCGGCGACCTGGCTCTCCGGGACGTCGTAGGCCTTCGCCAGGGCGTCCTGCACCTCGGTCGTCTGCCGGTCGGTGAGCTGCCCGGTCTGGACCCGGATGCCGTGCGTGCCGAGCTGCGAGACGCGCGGGATCGACTCCGGGACGACGTCCTCGACGGTCTCGGTGGCGATGTTCTGGTCGAGCGTCTTGACGTCGGAGATCGTGAACTCCGAGCCGCCGGTGAACTCGATGCCGAGCTGGTACCCGCCACGGAGCCACGGGGTGACCAGGGAGATCAGGATCATCGCGAGGGCGATGAGGTACCAGGTCTTCCGGCGCCCGATGATGTCGTACGACCGCTTCCCCGTGTAGAGGTCGCTGCCGAACTGGCTGAAACTGGCCATCAGTCGTCCTTCCCGTCCGGCGTCGAGCCGTTGTCGCCGGAGGCCTGCTGGGCCTTCCGCTCCGCGATCGTCTGTCGGCGCTGCGCCTCACCGGCACTGCGCTGGCGCTTGCCGTCCACGACGGGTGCGCGGAACTGCGCACGCCCCCGGTAGACGGCACCGAGTGCTGCCGGGTCGAGCCCGCTGAACCGGTGGCCGTCCCCGAAGAACCGGGTCCGGGCGATGAGCTGCATCATCGGGTGGGTGAAGAGTGCGACCACCACGATGTCGATGAGGGTCGTGAGGAGCAGCGTGAACGCGAAGCCCTTCACGTCGGCGACCGCGAGCACGTAGAGCGTCACGGCGGCGAGGAAGTTCACCGCGTCCGACGCCAGGATCGTGCGGAGGGCACGCTTCCAGCCGGACTCGACCGCGCTCTCGAGGGCACGGCCGTCACGGAGTTCGTCACGGATGCGCTCGAAGTAGACGATGAACGAGTCCGCCGTGATGCCGATGGCGACGATGAGACCCGCCACACCCGCCAACGAGAGGCGGTAGTCGACGCGCCACGACATGATCGCGATCACCAGGTAGGTGAGCACGGCGGCGATCCCGAGCGACAGCACGGTGACGAACGCCAGGGCCCGGTACTGGATGACCGAGTAGATGATCACCAGGATCAGACCGATCAGGCCGGCGACGAGGCCACCGATGAGCTGCGCGGTGCCGAGCGTCGCGGAGATGTTCTCGTTCGACTGCACCTGGAAGTTGATCGGCAGCGCACCGTACTTGAGCTGGTCCGCCAGGGTCTTCGACGACTCGGCCGTGAACGACCCGGTGATCTGCGCCTTGCCGTTCGTGATCGCGGAGTTCGTCGTCGGCGCTGTGATGACCGAACCGTCGAGCACGATCGCGAACTGGTTCTGCGGCTGCTGGAGCGAGACGAGACGGTTCGTGACGGTACGGAAGTCCTTCGAGCCCTCGCCGTTGAACGTCAGGTTGACGGCCCACTGGCCCGTCGACGTGCCCTGCGAGTCGGTGGCGAGACCCGAGGTGGCGTTGCTGATGTCGGCACCGGAGACCTCGACCGGACCGAGGATGTACTTCCCCGCGCCGTCCTGGTCACACGTGACCAGGGGCTCGTCGTCGGGCGCCGTGGTGACGTCGTCCGGAGCCGCGCAGTTGTAGTTGGTGTACAGGTCCTGCAGCTTCGGCGTGACCCAGTTCAGGTCGCTCGCGTTCGTCGGCTTCGCGCTCGGCGTCGCGGCGAGCGAGGCCGGCGGCGAGTACGGCGTGGCCGATGCGGTGCCCTTGCCGTCGTCACCGACGGCGGAGTTCGTCGCGGCCTCGGTGAAGAGCACCGGACGGAAGGTCAGCTTGGCGGCTGCCTCGATGCGGTCGATCGTGGCCTTGTCGGGGCGACCCGGGATCGAGACGACGATGTTGTTCGCGCCCTGGGTGTTGATCTCGGACTCGGAGACACCGGTGGCGTCGATGCGCTGGCGGATGATGTTCACCGCCTGCTGCAGCTGCTGCGAGGTGACGGAGTCGCCCTCGGTGTTCTGCGCCGCGAGGGTCAGCTGCGTGCCGCCCTGCAGGTCCAGAGCCAGCTCCGGCACCCAGCTCGCGCCCTGGTACCACTTGTCGGTGTCGTCCTTCGAAGAGCCGGCGAGGATCGACGCGGCGGTGTTCACGCCGGCGAGGATCGCCATCAGGATCACCAACCAGGTGAGCGAGCGCAGCGCCTTCTTGACGGGTGTCGATCGTGCCACCGGTCGTCTCGTCTTTCTGTTCAGGACCGTCGGCACACCGTGCGACGGCAGAGGGAAGCCGCCGGGTCAGACGACCCGGCGGCCGAGGGCGTCAGTCGTCGGACTTGCGCTTCGTGGCGTCGGTCTCGTCGACGCGGTCGGTGTCGACACGCTCGCCGTAGACCGGCTCACCGTTGAGCTCGGCCACCGGCTTCGGCTCGTCCTCGGTGGTCGTGGTGGTCTCGACGTCGGACGCGTTGTCGTCGACGACGCGCGACAGGGTCTGGCGGTGCACGGTGACGATGGTCCCCGGTGCGATCTCGACGTCAGCGGTGACCTTCTCCTCGTTCACGGAGAGGAGCGTGCCGTAGAGGCCGAAGGACAGCATGACCTTGGCGCCCGGGACCATCTTGTCCACGAGTTCGGCCTGCTGCTTCTTGCGCTTGCGGCTGTTGTAGAACATGAAGGCCGCGAACGCCACGACGATGACGATGAGGATGACTTCTTGACCCATGATGCGTTGCCTTCTCTGGTTGCTCGGTTTCGGGCCGTAGCAGTCTAGGGCACGCCGGTGTCCGTGGCATGTCACTCGACTGATCGGCGTTCAGTCGTCGGTGTCCTGGTCGTCGAAGAGCCCCGGCTGCCCACCGTCGGCCTGTCCCGGGGTGAGGCCGAGGTGCCGCCAGGCACGTGGTGTGGCGATGCGCCCACGGGGCGTGCGCGTCACGAGACCGACCCGGACGAGGAACGGTTCGACGACGGACTCGATCGTCTCGGACTCCTCGCCGACGGAGACGGCGAGGGTGTTCAGCCCGACCGGGCCCCCGTCGAACCGGGTCAGCATGATCTCGACCACGGCCCGGTCGAGCCGGTCGAGCCCGAGTTCGTCGACGTCGTACAGGTCGAGTGCACCCTGGACCGCGGCCATGCCGTCGGTGGTGCGGTGCACGAGGGCGTAGTCGCGCACCCGGCGGAGCAGGCGGTTCGCGATGCGCGGGGTGCCCCGGGAGCGTCCGGCGATCTCGCGCAGGGCGGTCCGGTCGATGTCGAGTTCGAGCAGGTGGGCCGCACGGATCAGGACCTGCTCGAGCTCGTCCTTCTCGTAGAACTCGAGGTGGGCGGTGAACCCGAAGCGGTCGCGCAGCGGGTTCGGCAACAGGCCAGCCCGGGTGGTGGCGCCGACGAGCGTGAACGGTGCGAGGTCGAGCGGGATGCTCGTGGCACCCGCACCCTTGCCCACCATCACGTCGATGCGGAAGTCCTCCATCGCCAGGTAGAGCATCTCTTCTGCCGAGCGGGCCATGCGGTGGATCTCGTCGATGAACAGCACTTCGCCCGGGACCAGGGACGACAGCACGGCGGCGAGGTCACCGGCGTGCTGGATCGCCGGGCCGCTCGACATGCGCAGCGGTCGCCCGGTCTCGTGCGCGACGATCATCGCGAGCGTGGTCTTGCCGAGGCCGGGAGGACCCGCCATCAGGATGTGGTCGGGCGTGCGCTCCTGCATGCCCGCGGCCTTGAGGAGCAGGTCGAGCTGCCCGCGGACCTTGCGCTGCCCGACGAACTCGTCGAGCGAGCGCGGACGGAGCGCGCCTTCGAACGCGAGCTCCTCCTGCGACTCGGCGCCGGCGGACGTGATGCCGCTCACCGGCCGGCTGCCGCGGGTCGGAGTGCGCCGAGGGCGGCGCGGAGCAGGGCCTGGGTGCCCATCGCGGCGGCACCGGGCTCGTTGGCCACGGCGTCGTCGACCGCGGACTGTGCCGCGTCTTCGCGCCAGCCGAGGCCGATGAGCGCCGAGACGACGTCGACCGCGGCGGGGTGCACGGCGGTCCCCCGTGCGGCCGCGACCACGGCTGCCTGCTCGAAGGCCACGAGCTTGCCGGAGAGCGCGACGATGATGAGCTTGGCGGTCTTCGGGCCGATGCCGGAGACCTTGCGGAAGGCACCGTCGTCCTCGTTCGCGACGGCGTTCGCGATCTGCGCCGGGTCCATGTGGGCCAGGACGCCCATCGCGGACTTCGGGCCGACGCCGGAGACCCCGCGGAGCAGGTCGAACACCTGCAGCGCGTCGGTCGACTCGAAGCCGAAGAGCAGGTGCTCGTCCTCGCGCACGATCATGGCGGTCCGCACGAACACCTCGGCCCCGTGGCGCATCGTCAGCGCGTGCGCGGGGGTCACGGTGACGGCGTACCCGACTCCCCCGACCTCGATCACCACGGCCGAACCGGCGATGTCGATGCAGGTGCCCCGGAGACTCGCGATCATGCTCCGAGCCTAGGGCCGCCCACCGACGACGCCGACCTGCCACGCTGCGGGCGGGCCGCGGCGGCGGCCGCGCGGGCCAGCGGCGAGTCGACGGTGCCGCCCTGCGCGTCCCGCCAGGCGCGCTGTGCGGGGGTGAGGTTCGTGGCACGCGAGCCGGCGGCGTCGGGTGATCCGAGCCTCCAGGCATGGCACACGGCCAACGCGAGCGCGTCGGCGGCATCGGCCGGCTTCGGGGCCTCGTCGAGCCCGAGCACGCGCGCGATCATGGTCTGCACCTGACGCTTGTCGGCGTTGCCGTAGCCGGTGACGGCGGCCTTGACCTCGGACGGGGTGTGCAGCCCGACGGGCAGGCCGCGGGCGGCCGCGGCGTGCAGCGCCAGGCCGGCCGCCTGCGCGGTCCCCATCACGGTGCGGACGTTCGCCTGCGCGAACACCCGCTCGACGGCGACCGCATCGGGGTGGTGCTCGTCGATCTCGGCGGCGATGCCGTCGGCGATGCGGAGCAGCCGCTGCTCGAGCGGCATGTCCGGCGGGGTGCGCACGACCGTCACGTGGACGAGTCGTGCGCGCCGGTTCGGTGCGACCTCGACGACGCCGACGCCGCACCGGGTGAGCCCGGGGTCCACCCCGAGCACACGGAGCACGGTTACTCGCCCTCGTCCTCGTCGAGCTCGGCCTGGACGTCCGCGGGGATGTCGAAGTTCGAGTAGACGTTCTGCACGTCGTCCGAGTCCTCGAGCGCGTCGATCAGGCGGAACACCTTGCGGGCGGTCTCGGCGTCGACCGGGACCTTGAGGCCGGGCACGAACTCGGCGTCGGCGGAGTCGTAGTCGATGCCGGCGTCCTGCAGGGCGGTGCGGGCGGCGACCAGGTCGCTCGCCTCGGTGATGATCTCGAAGCCGCCGCCCTGGTCGATGACGTCCTCGACACCGGCGTCCAGCACAGCGGTCATCACGGTGTCCTCGTCGAGGCCGTCGGTCTTCGTGACCGAGATGACGCCCTTGCGCGAGAAGTTGTAGGCGACGCTGCCCGGGTCGGCCATGGTGCCGCCGTTGCGTGACATCGCCGTCCGGACCTCGGCCGCAGCACGGTTCTTGTTGTCCGTGAGGCACTCGATGAGCATCGCGACGCCGTTCGGGCCGTAGCCCTCGTACATGATCGTCGTGTACTCGATGGTCTCGCCCGTGAGACCGGCACCGCGCTTGACGGCGCGGTCGATGTTGTCGTTGGGGACCGAGGTCTTCTTCGCCTTCTGCACGGCGTCGACCAGGGTCGGGTTGCCGGACATGTCGGCACCGCCCATCTTCGCGGCGACCTCGATGTTCTTGATCAGCTTGGCGAACGACTTGGCACGGCGCTGGTCGATGACCGCCTTCTTGTGCTTGGTCGTTGCCCACTTGGAATGCCCGGACACGGTTCTCCTTGCGTCTTGCGGAAAGTCCCGCTCAGTTTAGCGGCCCTGTGGGCCGAACACCGGCCTGGAGGCGCGGCGCGGCTTCCGTCCCGTCGGTGCGGCGGGTGGACGGTCACGCCTCAGGCGCTGCGCACCAGGTCGAGGAACCGGCGGTGGAAGCGGTCCTCGCCGGCGACCTCGGGGTGGAACGCACTCGCGATGACGTTGCCCTGCTGCACGGCGACGACCTGGCCGTCGGGCAGTGCGCCGAGGACGTGGACGTCGTCGCCGCGCTGCTCCACGACGGGGGCCCGGATGAACACCGCGTGCACCGGGGCCTCGCCGAGGTCGGGCATCGGGATGTCGATCTCGAACGAGTCGTTCTGCGCACCGAACGCGTTGCGGCGCACGGTGGTGTCGAGCACGTCGAGGGTCTGCTGGCCGCTGATGCCGTCGGTGATCCGCGACGACAGCATGATCATGCCGGCGCAGGTGCCGTAGGTGGGCAGGCCACCGCGGATCGCGTCGGCGAGGGGCTCGGCGACGCCGAACGCGCGGGACAGCTTGTCCATCACGCTCGACTCGCCCCCGGGGATCACGACGCCGTCGAGGGTCTCGATCTCCTCGGGGCGACGGAGCGGCACCACGTCGGCGCCGAGCTCGGTCAGCGAGGCGATGTGCTCGCGGAAGTCACCCTGCAGCGCCAGGACCCCGATGCGGGGCCGAGCGGCGCTCGTCGGACTACCAGCCACGCTCGGCGAGGCGGTGCGGTGCGGGGACGTCGGCGACGTTGATGCCGACCATCGCCTCGCCCAGACCACGGGAGACCTCGGCGATGACCTTGGGGTCGTCGTGGAAGGTCGTCGCCTTGACGATCGCGGCGGCACGCGCTGCCGGGTCGCCGGACTTGAAGATGCCGGACCCGACGAAGACACCGTCGGCACCGAGCTGCATCATCATCGCGGCGTCGGCCGGGGTCGCGACACCACCGGCGGTGAACAGGACGACGGGGAGCTTGCCGGTGCGGGCGACTTCCTGCACGACGTCGATCGGGGCCTGGAGCTCCTTGGCGGCGACGTAGAGCTCGTCGTCACGCAGGTTGCGGAGCGCCGCGATCTCCTTGGTGATGGTGCGGATGTGCTTGGTGGCCTCGGACACGTCGCCCGTGCCGGCCTCGCCCTTGGAACGGATCATGGCCGCGCCCTCGGTGATGCGACGGAGCGCCTCGCCCAGGTTGGTGGCACCGCAGACGAAGGGGGTGGTGAACTTCCACTTGTCGATGTGGTTCACGTAGTCGGCCGGGGACAGCACCTCGGACTCGTCGATGTAGTCGACGCCGAGCTCCTGCAGCACCTGCGCCTCGACGAAGTGGCCGATGCGGGCCTTCGCCATGACGGGGATCGACACCGCGGCGATGATCTCCTCGATCATCGAGGGGTCGGACATGCGGGCGACGCCGCCCTGCGCACGGATGTCAGCGGGGACGCGCTCGAGGGCCATGACGGCGGTCGCACCGGCTTCTTCCGCGATGCGGGCCTGCTCGGCGTCGACGACGTCCATGATCACGCCGCCCTTGAGCATCTCGGCGAGTCCGCGCTTGACGCGGTCGGAGCCGGTGATCGAGGTGCCAGGGGTGCCGGAGGTGCTGGTGCTGTCGCTCATGATGCCGACCAGTCTAGTGCGCCCGGGGCCACCCGTCGGCGACGAGTCGACGGGTCTCGCCGAGCAACTGCGACATGGACTTCGTCCGGGCGATGATCGGGAAGAAGTTCGCGTCCGACTGCCACCGCGGGACGATGTGCTGGTGCAGGTGTGCGGCCACGCCGGCACCGGCGACCTCGCCCTGGTTCATGCCGATGTTGAAGCCGTCGCAGTGCGAGACCTCGCGCAGCACCCGCATCGCGGTCTGGGTCAGCTCGCCGATCTCGCGCAGCTCGTCCGGCGTGGCCTCGTCGTAGAGCGGGACGTGGCGGTACGGGCAGACGAGCAGGTGCCCGTTGTTGTACGGGAACAGGTTGAGCAGCACGTAGGCGTGCTCGCCCCGGGCCACGATCAGGGCGTCCTCGTCGGTCTTCCGCGGGGCTTCGCAGAACGGGCAGTCGTCGTCGTGCCCGCGTCCCCGGCCTTCGCGGCCGGCGTCGATGTAGGCCATCCGGTGCGGGTTCCAGAGCCGCTGGAACGCGTCCGGGACGGCTGCGCCGGTGGCCGCGTCGCGGATCACCAGCGGATCGGTGTCCGCGCCTTCGGAGGGCGCGGCGGCGGTGGGGCCGGCCACGTCGTCGACGTGACCGGTCCCCGCGGCCTGCTCCGGGCCTCCCGACTGTGCCATCAGACCTGCGTGCGCTCGCGGATCGCGGTGAGGATGCGGTCCACGGCCTCGTCGACGGGCACCGCGTTGTCCTGGCGGCCGTCGCGGAAGCGGAAGCTGACGGCGCCGGCATCGCGGTCGTCGCCACCGGCGATGAGCTGGAACGGCACCTTCGCCTTGGTGTGCGTGCGGATCTTCTTCTGCATGCGGTCGTCCGAGTGGTCGACCTCGGCGCGGACGCCGTGCGCACGGAGCTTCGCGATGACCTCGTCGAGGTAGTCGCCGTACTCGGCCGCGACCGGGATGCCGACGACCTGGACGGGCGACAGCCACGCCGGGAACGCGCCCGCGTAGTGCTCGGTGAGGACACCGAAGAAGCGCTCGATCGAGCCGAACAGCGCGCGGTGGATCATCACCGGACGCTGGCGGGAGCCGTCGGCCGCGGTGTAGTCGATGCCGAAGCGCTCGGGCAGGTTGAAGTCGAGCTGCACGGTCGACATCTGCCAGGTGCGACCGATGGCGTCGCGGGCCTGCACGGAGATCTTCGGGCCGTAGAACGCGGCGCCGGCCGGGTCCGGCACGAGCTCGAGACCGGACTCCTCGGCGACCTGGCGCAGGGTCTCCGTCGCGACGTCCCAGACCTCGTCGTCGCCGACGTACTTCTCCGGGTCCTTCGTGGAGAGCTCGAGGTAGAAGTCGTCGAGGCCGTAGTCGCGCAGGAGCGAGAGCACGAACGCGAGGGTCGTGGTCAGCTCCTCCTTCATCTTCTCCTGCGTGGTGAAGATGTGCGCGTCGTCCTGGGTCAGGCCGCGCACGCGGGTGAGGCCGTGGATGACGCCGGACTTCTCGTTGCGGTACACCGTGCCGAACTCGAACATCCGGAGCGGCAGGTCGCGGTAGGAGCGGGGCTGCGACCGGTACGCCAGGATGTGCATCGGGCAGTTCATCGGCTTGAGGTAGTAGTCGGCGCCCTGCCGGGTGACGTTGCCGTCCTCGTCCTTCGCCTCGTCCATGTGCATGGCCGGGAACATGCCGTCCTTGTACCATCCGAGGTGCCCGGAGGTCTCGAACAGGTCGCCCTTGGTGATGTGGGGCGTGTAGACGAACGAGTAACCGTTCTCCTCGTGCCGACGGCGCGAGTAGTCCTCCATCTCGCGGCGGATGATGCCGCCCTTCGGGTGGAAGATCGCCAGGCCGGAACCGATCTCGTCGGGGAACGAGAACAGGTCGAGTTCGGCGCCGAGCTTGCGGTGGTCGCGCTTGGCGGCTTCCTCGAGGCGCACCAGGTACGCCTTGAGCTGGTCCTTGTCGGGCCAGGCGGTGCCGTAGATGCGCTGCAGCTGCGGGTTCTTCTCGGAGCCGCGCCAGTACGCGGCGGCGACGCGCATGAGCTTGGCGGCGTTGCCGATCCAGCGGGTGTGCGGGACGTGCGGGCCGCGGCAGAGGTCCTGCCAGAGCACCTCGCCCGACTTCGGGTCGACGTTCTCGTACACGGTGAGCTCGCCGGCACCGACCTCGACGCTCTCGCCGGAGTCACCGTCGGACGCTGCACCCTTGAGGCCGATGAGCTCCTGCTTGTAGGGCTCCCCCGCCATCAGCTCGCGTGCCTGCTCGTCGGTGACGACCACGCGACGGAAGCGCTGGGCCTGCTTGACGATGCGGTCCATGCCCTTCTCGATCGCCTTGAGGTCTTCGGGGGTGAAGGGCTCGGCGACGTCGAAGTCGTAGTAGAAGCCGTCGGTGACGGGCGGCCCGATCCCGAGCTTGGCGTCCGGGTTGATCTGCTGCACGGCCTGCGCCAGCACGTGGGCTGCCGAGTGCCGCAAGATGTCGAGCCCGTCCTGCTCCTGCAGGGTGACGGCCTCGGCGGTCTCGCCGGCCTGCACGTCCGCAGCGAGGTCCTTCAGGACACCGTCGACACGGATCGCGACGACGCCGCGCTCACCGTCGAAGAGCTCGGTGCCGGTCGTGGTCGTCGTCGCGGTCCGGGGCTCGGGTGCCTGGGGAAGCTCGGCGGGCGCGGGTGCGACTGACTCGGTCACGATGATGGGACTCCTCGATCGAAATGGTGCGTCAAGACTAGTGCGAGACGTGCTCGCGTGCGGACGCCGGGGACGCACCTGTGGAGAGAACGGATGCCGCCCCGACCGCGCGGTTGCCCGCGATCAGGCCGGGACGGCGCCGAGCGTCGCGACGGGCAGGCGCGGCTCGAGACGCTCGCGCCCGTTCAGGCCGTCGAGCTCGAGCAGCGCGGCGAACCCGATGGCCTGGTAGCCGGCGCGTTCGAGCAGCGTGATGGTGGCTGCGCCGGTCCCGCCGGTGGCCAGGACGTCGTCGACGACGAGCACCCGCGTGCCGGCCGGCAGCTGTCCCGGGCGCAGTTCGAGTTCGGCCTCGCCGTACTCGAGCGCGTACTGCTCGCTGAGGACCTCGCCGGGGAGCTTGCCCGCCTTGCGCACGGTGAGCACGCCGACCTGGTGCTGGGCGGCGATGCCCCCGGCCAGTGCGAAGCCGCGGGCCTCGATGCCGGCGACCGCGTCGAACCCGGCTCCGACCGCGAACGGTGCCGCGAGTGCTTCGCACACGCGGCCGAACGCGACGGCGTCGGAGAACACCGGCGTCACGTCACGGAACAGCACCCCCGGCTTCGGGAAGTCCGGCACGAGGGCGGTGAGGCGTTCGACGAGTGCAGCTGCGGTTTCGGTCACCCGCCAACGGTACGGGAGGCCCGGGGTGCGTCCGACACGTCGGCGCACGGTGCGAGGGGTGCCAGGAATGGTGCGAGGTCCCGGACGTGGTGCCACCCCGAGGGGCGGTCACCGAGTGCGGAACCTCGCACCATGCGTGCGAGCGTGTGGCGCCGGCGCGCAGCGCCGCAGCGCCGCGGGTCAGCGCCACATCCGCATGGCGGCGCCCTGGGTGATCCAGTCGGCCTCGCGCTGCTGGCGCTCCCGCTCGAGGCGGGCCAGCGTGGCGAGGTCGACCTCGGGCCGCTCCTTGCGGGTGCGTCGGCTCCAGATGATGAGCGACATCCCGACCCGGAGTGCGATGCGGTCGGCGAGTGAGACCCGGCGGCGCACCGCGCGGGTATCGGGTGGACGGGTGGTGGTCTTCGTGGACACGGTGTTCCCCTTCAGGGCACGGCAGAGCTGCCCGGGTGTCGGGCAGGACGAATCCGCCCGGGTTGCGGGCAGCAGGAATTGAATGCGTGAGAATGCACTCCGGGATGGTCCGGAAATGTTCGGACAACGATCGCGGAATGCTCGTCGACACCGAGAGCGTCGCACTGTCCACCGACATTCTTCCGGCGTCGTCCGCGCAGATCGGACGGCACGCATCGACGAGTCGACGAGCCGTTCAGCAGACGAACGAACCGGTGCTGCACGAGCCTGATCGGCTCAGTGCACGGTGCCCGGAGGCACAGGTGTCAGGAGAGTGGGACGCTCCGGGTCAGCGGACGCGGAACGGGGTACCGACGCGTCCACGGATTCCACGGAACGGAGTGGTTGCGGAGATCATCATGGTCGGCCCCCTTTCGGTCTCGAGCTGGCGGAGTCGTCCGGGTCGAATGTTCGACCGTTCGCGACGAGTGAACACTATCGGCACCGCAATTCGGAGCGCAACCCCTTTTCCGGAAAACCTCCGGAATTGCATTCCCGAACAGGCTGATCACGGTGCGAGGTTCGTGTTCTCGTGTCGACGAGCCTGCTGTGTGCCGCGTTCCCGTCGCGCACCAGCGCCGGGCCTCCCGGCTGCACCGTGCGCCGTCGGCGGACCGGTGGCAGCCTGCGCGCTCGGTGCCGGATCGCAGGCGCGCACGGTGCGGGCAACCTCGCACCGTGTGACGGAGCAGGCACGGTTCGCGGCGGCGGCGCGCACGGCGGCGGTCCGCGCACGCCGAAGGCCCGGTACCGAATGGGTACCGGGCCTTCGTGTGCGTGCGACCGGACTAGACCGCCGCGTGCTCCGCGACGCTCGCCGTCAGGGAGTCACCCTCGACGTCGATCCGCACGGTGTCACCCGCGGCGACACCGCCCTCGACCACCAGGGTCGCGATGCGGTCGTCGACCTCGCGCTGGATGAGCCGACGGAGCGGGCGGGCGCCGTACTCCGGCTCGTACCCGTGCTCGGCGAGCCAGTCGACCGCCGCGTCGGACACCGACAGGAGCATGTCCTGTGCGACCAGCCGGAGCGCCGTGTCCTGCAGCAGCAGCGACACGATCGACGCGATCTGGGACCGGTCGAGCTTGCGGAACAGCACGATCTCGTCGATGCGGTTGATGAACTCGGGCCGCATCGCCTCGCGCAGCTTGCCCATCACGCGGGCACGCAGGTCGTCTTCCGCGTAGCCGTCGGTGGCACCGACCGGGGAGAACCCGAGCGCTCCCGAGCGGGAGGCCAGGAACTCCGAGCCGATGTTCGACGTCATGATGACGACGGTGTTCCGGAAGTCGACCGTCCGCCCCTGCCCGTCGGTGAGGCGACCGTCGTCGAGCACCTGCAGCAGCAGGTTGAAGACGTCCGGGTGGGCCTTCTCGACCTCGTCGAGCAGGATCACCGAGTACGGGTTGCGGCGGACACGCTCGGTGAGCTGGCCGGCCTCGTCGTAGCCGACGTACCCGGGAGGGGCACCGACCAGGCGGGACACGGTGTGGCGTTCGCCGAACTCGCTCATGTCGAAGCGGAGCATGGCGGACTCGTCACCGAACAGCGACGACGCCAGGGCCTTCGCGAGTTCGGTCTTGCCGACGCCCGTCGGGCCGAGGAACAGGAAGCTGCCCACCGGACGACGCGGGTCGCCCATGCCGGTCCGGCTGCGCCGTACCGCCTTCGCGATCGCCCGCACGGCGTCGTCCTGACCGACGACGCGGTCGTGCAGCTCGCTCTCGAGCGCGGCGAGCCGCGTCTTGTCGGCCGAGCCGAGGCGGGTCACCGGGATCCCGGTGGCACGTGACACCACCGCGGCGATGTCGGCCTCCGTGATCGACGTGTCCGCGGACTCCGGGCGGGAGGCGCGGCTGGCGTCCGCCGACGAGGCGGCGGTGATCCGGGCCTCCAGTCCGACGATCTCGTCGCGCAGGTCGGACGCTTCCTCGTAGTGCTCCTCGGCGACCGCGCGGTCCTTGCGGGCCGTCAGGTCGGCGACCTGGGCACGCAGTGCCTCGACGTCGACGTCACCCGACAGGGCGAGGCGACGGCGTGCACCGGCCTGGTCGATGAGGTCGATGGCCTTGTCCGGCAGGTGTCGGTCGGTCACGTAGCGGTGCGAGAGCTCGACGGCCGCGCGGAGTGCCTCGGGCGTGTAGGCGACGCCGTGGTGCTCCTCGTAGCGCGGGGCGAGGCCGGTCAGGATCGCGACGGCGTCCTCGACGTTCGGCTCCCCCACCGTGACGGGCTGGAACCGGCGCTCGAGCGCGGCGTCCTTCTCGATCCGGCGGTACTCGTTGAGTGTCGTCGCGCCGACCAGGTGCAGCTCGCCGCGGGCGAGTCGGGGCTTGAGGATGTTGCCGGCGTCCATCGAGCCGCCCTCGCCGCCGCCACCGGCGCCGACGACGGTGTGGAGCTCGTCGACGAAGACGATGAGCTCGTCGGCGTGCGCCGCGATCTCGTCCATCGCCTTGGTGAGGCGCTCCTCGAAGTCGCCGCGGTAGCGGGTGCCGGAGAGCATGCCGGGCAGGTCGAGCGCGACGACCCGCTTTCCCTGCAGCAGGGCGGGGACGTCACCGTCGACGATGCGCTGGGCGAGGCCCTCGACGATCGCGGTCTTGCCGACGCCGGGCTCACCGATCAGCACCGGGTTGTTCTTGGTGCGACGGAGCAGGATCTCGACGGTCTGCTCGATCTCGTCGGCGCGGCCGATCACCGGGTCGACGTGTCCGTCACGGGCGCGCTCGGTCAGGTCGGTGCCGAACTGGTCGAGCGTCGGGGTGTCGCTGTCGGAACCGGACTCGGCCGTTCCGATCGTCGCACCGGTTCCGGGCATGGGGCGCCCCTCTCGTGCTGCTGCCGCGGCCTGCTGGGCGTAGTCCTGCATGACCTGCGGGGTGATCCCGGCGCTGGCGAGCAGCTGGCCGGTCACGGTCTCCTGGTCCATCACGAGCGCGAAGAAGACGTGCTCGGGGTCGGTGTAGGTGCTGCCGAAGCCCCGCGCGGCCTGCGTCGCCTCGACGAGGATGCGCTGGGCGGTGCCGGTCAGCGCCGGGCGGCCGGGCTGCTCGGCGAGCGGCTCGTGCGCCATCGGCAGGCGCTGCTCGATCTCCTCGGCGAGTCGCTGGGGATCGACCCCCGCGGAACGCACGACGGCGTCGAACGGTTCGGTGCGGACGAGCACGTGCAGGATGTGCAGTGCGTCGATCTCGTGCTGCCCCTGCGCGACCGCGTACTCGGCGGTGTGCTGGAGCAGCTCGTGGGTCCGGCGGCTGAGCAGCCGGGTGATGTCGACCGGTCGACCGAACGCGCGGACGCGCTGCTGGTCACCGGTGCGCTGTGCCGCGAGCAGGCGGGCGAGGAACTCGTCGAACGAGTCGTTGCTACCGGTCGGGCCGAACGTCTCTGGCAAAGGGACCTCCTGGGGAACTTGAGTGCCTTCGACTCAATGCAACGCAGGAGGGCTCGGGTCATTCCCGGGTGCCGAAAAAACTTGCGGCGACTCGACTCAGGTCCGCGCGATGGGTGCGGCGACCGCCTCGGTGATCCGCGCGAGGTCCGTCGGTGCCACCTCGACGTCGAAGCCGCGACGTCCGCCGGACACGAAGATGCTCGCGTACGACAGCGCCGACTCGTCGAGCACGGTGCGGAGCCGGGTCTTCTGGCCGACCGGACTGATGCCGCCGACCACGTAGCCCGTGCGCTTCTCGGCGAGGGCGGGATCGGCCAGCGTCGCCTTCTTGCCCCCGACCGCGGCGGCGATCGCCTTGAGGTCGAGCCGGTTCGCCACCGGCACGATCGCGACGGCAAGGGTGCCGTCGACGGAGACGACGAGGGTCTTGAAGACCTGCTCCTCGCGCAGCCCGAGGGCGGCGGCCGCCTCTTCTCCGAAGTTGGTGGCGCTCTCGTGGTGCTCGTACACGTGCGGCGTGTACGGGACCCCGGCCGCCTCGAGCGCGACGGTCGCTGGGGTGCTCGGCGAACCTGCGGTCATGCCGTGATCCTCCCCCGCCGCACCTTCCGGTCCTCGACGGCACGCGGGCGTTACGCTGAACGGACCATGACCGCCGTCCTGCTGCTGCTCCGCGCCACCGCCGCGCTGGTGCTCGGCGACCCGGCCGCCGGGGCGCTGCCCCTGCTGGCCGTGGCGGCACTCGGGCTGACCGCCGTCGCCGTGACCGTCGTCGTCGCCCGGCTGCTCGTCGCGGTGCTGGCGGCCGTCCTCGGGGTCGGCTCGGCATCCGTGTCGGATCGGTCGGCGGTGCCCGACCTGGTCACCCGGATCGGGTGGAGCCACCCCGACGCCGACGGGCACGTCCGCTCACGGGCACCGGGGGTCGCGACCCCGGCCTGACCACCGACCGGTGGCCGGGCCGCTCGCGCACCCCGCTGACCCACCACCGATCGGAACCGTCATGGACCTGTCCACCCTGCCCCTCGTCGGCCCGCTGCTGCACGGCGGCGCGGATCTCGTCGCCGCCCTCACCGCGGCGCTCTCCCCAGTCGCCGGCTCGTTCGCCGCGGCGATCGCCGTCGTGCTCCTCACCCTGGCCGTCCGCCTGGTGCTCGTCCCGCTGTCCGTGCTGCAGGTGCGGGCCGAGCGGGACCGCCGGCGCCTCGCACCACAGCTCGCGGCGCTGCGGAAGCGGTACGGCCGCGACACCCAGCGCCTGCAGCGGGCGGTGCAGCAGCTGTACACCGACGAGAAGGTCTCGCCGCTGGCCGGCTGCCTGCCCGTCCTGGCACAGGCACCCGTCGTGTCGCTCGTCTACGCCCTGTTCACGCACGCCTCGATCGGCGGCACCGCGAACGCCCTTCTGGAGGCGACGCTCGTCGGGGTCCCGCTCGGCCACTCGCTCGTCGTCACGCTCACGTCGCCGCTGTGGGTGCACGCCTGGGTGGTGCTGGTCCTGCTGGCGGTGCTCGCGGTCGTCGTCGAGCTCAGCCGCCGGTCGAACGCGCACTGGAACCCGGTGTCGGCGCCGGAACCGGGCGTCCCCGGGGCCGGCGCGACCGCCGCCGTGGGTCGGTACGTGCCGTTCGTCACGGTCGTGTTCGCGGCGATCGCACCGCTCGCCGCCGCGCTCTACGTCGTCACGAGTGCGGCCTGGACCTCCGGCGAACGCGCCGTGCTGCGCCGGGTGGTCCGCTAGCCGCCCTGGCCCTCCTGCTGCGGTCCCTGGTCGACCGGGTCGTACTCGGTACCGCGGCCCTGCTCCTCGTCGGCGGTCGGCACGTGACGTTCCGTGCCGGCACCGCCGGGGCTGGTCGCGACGTAGTCGGCCTCGCCGGACTGGGTGTCGTGGCTCAGCGGCTCGAGGGTCTCGGCGTCGGCGTCGTGCTGCGGCATGGGGTCGGTGCTCATGCACCACGCCTACTCCCTCGTTCTGGGTGCGCGCGCACGGCTCGGCGGTGCCACGATGGACCTGTCCACGCGACCGGCAGAGCGGGAGTGCGCATGGCCCACGACGACGTGGCAGCGGAACGGGCACGGCTCGAAGCCGTCGCCTGGGGAGCAGGGTCGAGCCCGGCGGACGCGGCGCGCGCCCGGATCGCGTTGCAGGACCTGGAACGCGGACGACGACCCCGCACACGTGCGGTCGCGACGGCGCGGGATCTCCTGCCGGGAGGCCCGGGTCCGGTCCGGACGTCCGTCCCGTCCGCGACGCGGTCGGGGCCAGGGCACGCGTCCGTGCCCACGCAGGCGCCCGCGCCCGGTCCCGTGTCCTCGCCCGCCGGCATGGCTGCCGTGCCTGCCGGAGCCGACGTGTCGGAGGCGACCGACGGCGGTGGGGGCGACCACGTCGACGACGCGGGGGGCGACGGCGGGGACGAGCCGGGCCTCCAGGCCGAGCCGACCGGACGGACCCGGTGGCGGCGGTGGCTGTGGACGGAGCGACCACGCGCCTGGATCGCGGGCGGCGCGGCTGCGGCGGTGGGCGTCGCGTTCGCCGCCGGGACCCTCGTCGGGACCGCGCAACCCGACGTCGCCGCGGCGCCGAGTGTCACGCCGACGGCGGGGACGGTGACGCTCGAACAGCTGCTCGACGTCCCGCAGACGTACGCCGACCAGTTGCCGGGGCCGGTCGCTGCGCCGGTGAGCCTGCACACGACGCGACTGGTCTTCACGAACCGGGCGCTCGACGGCGGGACCGCCGAGACGCCCTGGAACGTCTGGGCCGGCATCGGGACGGACCGGTCGACGATCTGCCTGGTGGCGACGGCGGACCGCATCGAGTCGTCGACGGCGTGCTTCCCGCGGCAGGCGGCGCTGCACGGATCGGTGTCGATGTCGGCGCAGTCCAGGAGCGGCACGTTGACGATCGAGCTGCGCGGTGGCGGTGTGCAGGGTCGGGTGACGAACGAGTACTGAGCGGGCGATCAGTACCTGAGTGTTTCGTTGGAGCGCTCCGATGTATTTGCTGGATGCCCTCGCGAGAGTCGTTCCATCGTGCAACACTGGATGAGCGCACTCGTCGTGGAGTCGTACCCACATCATCCACATCCGCCAGCGAGCGCGCCCCGCAGACCCTCCCGGTCACCGCCGTCAGAACGATCGGCATCGTCGCGCGCTCCACCGTGCCTCGGAGGAGGTCAGCAGCGTGTCCACCAACACCACCACCTCGGCCGTGTCGACCCACACGCGGCCGATCACCGTCACCAGCCAGTCCATCGTCGGCATCGCCGTGCTCGGACTGGCCACGTTCTTCGCCATCACCACCGAGCTCATGCCCGTCGGGCTGCTCGGCACGATGAGCGCCGACCTCGGCGTGACCGAGGCCACCATGGGCATCGTCATCACCGTGTACGCCGCGGCCGTCGCGCTCCTCGCGCTGCCGCTCACCGCCTTGACCGCGAAGCTGCCCCGCAAGACCGTGCTCGTCGCCACGCTCGTCGGCTACACCGTGTCGAACCTGATGGTCGCGCTCGCACCGTCCTTCGCGGTCGTCTGCGCCGGACGCGTCGTCGGCGGCATCGCGCACGCGCTGTTCTTCTCGGTCGCCTCGGCGTACGCCACCCGGATCGTGCCGCCGCGGCTGGCCGGGCGGGCGATCGCGTTCGTGTACTCGGGCAGTTCGCTCGGGTTCGTGCTCGGCGTGCCCGTCGCGACCTGGGTCGCGCAGCACATCGGCTGGCGCCAGGCCGTGTTCTCCGTCGGTGTCGCCGCAGCGGCACTCGCGGTCGTCGCCCTGCTGTTCCTGCCCGCCGTCCGCGGAGCCTCGTCGCCGCACATCGGTTCGCCGAAGGCCTGGGCGCGCACCGGACTGCTGTCCGTCGTGATCGCCGACATGCTCCTGTTCGGCGGGCACTACGTCGTCTACACCTACATCGGGCCGTACGCGATCGACGCCGGGCTCGACGCCGGCATGGTCAGCGGAGCGCTGCTCGTGCTCGGTGGCACCGGTGTCGTCGGGCTCTGGCTCGCCGGCATGTTCGTCGACCGTGCGCCCCGGCAGACGCTGATCGCCTCGGTCGCCGTGATGGCCGTGGCCTTCGCGACGATGCCGTTCGTGCACGGCTCCCTGATCGGGACGATGGTCGTCGCGGGCATCTGGATGGCCGCGAACGGTACGACCGGCACGCTCTTCATGGCCGCGGCGATCCGTGCCGGAGGCGTCTCCCCCGACATCGCCGGCGCACTGGTCAACGGAGCGTCGAACATCGGCATCGCCGGTGGTGCGGCGTTCGGTGGGCAGGCCCTCGGGATCGTCGGGCTGCAGTACCTGCCGTTCGCCGGTGCCGCGGTGCTGGTCGGGGCGCTCGGGGTCGTCGTGCTGGCGCGCCGTGGGTTCCCGGTGCACTCGCACACGCAGGAGCACCTGTCGACCTCGTCCATCGAGGCGATCACGTCGTCGCTCGCGGTCGTCACCACGTCGGTGCCGGTCGTCGGGCGGGCGATCCAGACGGTCACGGGGTCGATCGGCGTCGTCACGGGTTCGGTGCGGCGGCCGCGGACGCGGTAGGGGCTGGCGCGGGCGGCGGGCGGTCGGCGGTCGGCGCCCGAGCGGCGTGTCGGCCCGCCGAGTGGTCACGACATGCCGTTGGCGCGGCGTCGAGGTCGCACGAACTGTCCTCTGGCGGGTCGGCGGGCGACGGTTTGCGACCACTCGGTGGACGCGGGCGGCGTGTTGTGCGACCGCGGTGGAGGCGGAAGGCCTGGCGCCGAGTGGTCACGACATGCCGTTGGCGTGGCGTCGGGGTCGCACGAACTGTCGTCTGCGGATCCGGCGGGCGACGGTTCGTGACCCCTCGGCGGACGCGGGCGGCGTGTTCTGCGACCGCGGTGGAGGCGGGCGGCGTGTTGTGCGACCGCGACGAAGGCGTGCGGCCCGGCGCTGAGTGGTCACGACATGCCGTTGGTGGGGCGTCGGGGTCGCTCGAACTGTCGTCTGGCGGGTCGGCGGGCGACGGTTCGTGGCCCCTCGGCGGACGCGGGCGGCGTGTTGTGCGACCGCGACCGCCGCCACCGCGCCCGCCGCGCGGTCAGTCCTGCAGGTGGTCCGTGCGGCGGCGGTTGCGCACCGCGCGGTAGGTCAGCAGCGCCGCACCGAGCAGCACGAGCACCCCGGCGGCGATGAGACCCGGGCCGAGGTCCGCGCCCGTGTACGCCAACGGTCCACCGTCCCCCGCGTCGCCCTGGCCCGACACCGGCGCGGAGCCAGAGCCCGAGCCGGCAGCGGGGCCGGTCGGAGCCGCCGAAGGAGAACCGCTCGGCGACGGCGACGGAGCAGGAGCCGGCGCCGGACCCGCCGCGGCCCGCACCACGAACGCCAGCGGCGTCGCAGCCCCGGACTCCGGGGTGACGACGGTCGCCGTCTCTGCCCCCTCGACGTCGACCGAGACGACGTACTCGGTCGTGGGCTCCAGGCCGGTCAGGTCGAACGCACCGTCGTCGTTCGTCACGACCGACACGGGTTCGCCGGACTGTGTGTCCGTCGGAGTCGCGACGACCTCGACGTCCGGAAGGGGTTCGCCGTTCGTGTCGACGACCGTGCCGGGCTGGTCGGTCGTGACCTCGGCGGCTGCGGCGGCGGAGGCGAACGGCAGGTCGGATGCAGCACGCTCGCCGGCGACGGCCGTCACACCGGTGTTCGAGGTCGCCCCGGTCGCCCCCGGCTCCGGTCGTTCGGTCCGGACGGTGTACGTTCCCGCCGCGGTGGCGAAGACGTAGCGACCGTCGGCATCGGTCTCCGTCGATGCGACCACGACGCCTGTGCCGTCGAGGAGCTCGACCACCGCTCCGGCGGGCACGGGCGAACCGTCGAGCGACACCACACCCGCGACCGTCGCGACGACGGCGGCCGGCACATCGATCTCGTCGGGGACTGCCGGTGCCGCGTCCACGTCGCCGGTGGTGATGGTCACGGGCGGCTCGTCGGCGACGGACACGTCGAGATCGGTGTCCGCCGGCAGGTCCGAGCCGGTGTAAACGCCATCGCTGTTCGTCGCGGTGTCGACGAGGACGTCCCCGGAGACCGGGTCGGTGATGACGACCTCGAGGTTCGAGACCGGTCGGCCGTCCCCGTCGACCACGGTGCCGATGACCGACACGGTGTCCTCCGGCGACGTGAACGCGAAGTCGGCCTGCTGGTCCACGCCGCCCGGGGAGCCTGTCTGGGCGAGGGAGACCCTCGTGGGCTGGTCAGGACCCTCTGCGCCGTCCGGCGGGGTGATCTCGACGCGGTAGTTGGCGATGACCGGCAGCTGCGGGAACGCGTAGGTGCCGTCGGGGTTGGTGGTCGTCGTGTAGACGGTGCCGCGCGGAGCGGTGACACGGACGATCGCCCCGGGGATCGGCGCTCCGTCGAGGGTCGCCGTGCCGGTGATCGCGGCGGTGCGGTTGGCGAACCAGGTCTGGTACACCGGGAACCCGCTGCGCTGCTGGTACGTGATCGTCAGGCTGGTGAGCGAGACGGTCGGCGTGAACCAGGCCGTGGCGCCGGCGGTGTCGACCGCCCCGGTGTTGCCCGTCAGGGTCCGGGTGGCGGGGTCCCAGGTGGGCAGGTCCTGCCCGGTCGTGCCGTCGGGGTCGGCGGTGCACGACGGTCCTCCGGCGACGGCGGCCGAGCACGAGTTGTAGGAGCTCACGTAGCCGAGCTGCTCCGCGGTCGCGGCACCGCCCCCGGAGACGGTGGCCGAGATGGTCGCCCGGTCGGCGTCGACGTCGCCGAGCACGAACGACCAGCTCTGGGCCCCCGGCGTCGGCTCGGCGAACGTGTAGGTGGTGGTCGAGGCGCCGGACGTGGGCGAGTCGACGTTCGGCCGCTGGTTCATGTAGGTCTGGCCGCGGCTCGTGCCGTAGACCGCGCCGGACGGGGTCGACGCCGACTGCCAGGTCGATGCCCCGCTGACGACGGTCGACTGGCGCGAATCAGACGTGAAGGTCGTCTCGGGGAACCCGGCGAGCGTCATCGTGCCGGTGTAGGCCCGGCTCGCTCCGCTGAGGGTGAAGGTCCCCCAGTTGCCGACCGGCTCCGCCGACGCACTGGTCGCGCCGCCGATCGCGAGTCCTGCTCCGAGTGCGAGGGCCGTCAGCCCAGCCGTGACCGCGCGCCAGCGCCGCATGTGTGCTCCCCTGCTGTGGCGCCGGAGAACCCGACACCCCCTCAGACTATCCAGCGGGCGCGGCTCGTGTCCGGTGTCCGACACAGCCGAGAAGGTCCCGCCGAGTGGTCACGACCTGCCGCGTGCCGGTCGCCGGGTGGCCGAGAAGTGTCGGCTGGAGGGCCGCCGGACGACAGTTCGTGACCCCTCGACCAAACCGAACGGCGCGTCAGGAACCGCGCGCCACCAGGGCGTCGAGCGCCGCGACCTGGCCGGCCACCACGAGTTCCCGCGCCTCGTCGAGGCCGACCCACCGTGCGTCGTCCACCTCGGGTACCTCGACGAACCGCCCCGACCCGCGCGGCAGCTCGAGCCGCACGGTGTTGCTCCGAACGGTGTCGACCGAGAACCCCGACGCCTGTGCCGCGAAGACCCGCACCCGCTTGCCCGACGCCTGTCGGAACTCCCCCAGGTCGGTCAGGTCCGCGGCGGTCACCGGTGCGGGCACGCCGATCTCCTCGGCGAACTCGCGCAGCGCGGTGCCGAGCGGCTCCTCGCCCGCCTCGACCAGCCCCTTCGGGATCGACCAGGCCTGCGGCCGGTTCCGCCAGAACGGCCCACCCATGTGCGCGAGGAAGACCTCGGGCCCGGACGGACCGGTCCGGTGCAGCAACAGTCCGGCGCTCACGACCACGCCCCGAGACTACGCAGACCCGGCCGGGAGGCCCGGATCACCACGTGCGCGCCGCGCACCACCCGACGTGCCCGGTTCCACCGCCGGTTCCCCACGTCCGCGCCGGGAGTACCGTGTGGCGCACGGAGCGCCGTGTGACGCCCCCGGAGGACCTGCGATGGAGGAGGCCGATCGGGATGGACGAACGATGGACGACGGTGACGCTGGCCGCCGACGCCGCGATGCCCCACGACGAGGCGCTGCGGTGGATCGCCGCCCGCGCGGACAGCGGGATCGAGCGGATCCGGATCATCGGAGCCGACCCGGCGATCGAGGGTCCCGGACCGGTCGCCGACCGCCTGGCCGAGGCCGCGCGCGCCGCTCTGCCCGGAGTGACCGTCGAGGTGCACCGGCACGCGGGGCCGTTCGCCACCGCCCTGGTCGAGGAGTCGGACGGCGGCGACCTCCTGGTGATCGGGACCTTCCGGAGCCGACGGGGTTCGACCGCCGGCGGCGACCCGGCGCGCGTCGCGGTCCGTGCGGCCGTGCCGACCGTGATCGTCCCCGAGGGCCCGCACCCGATCGACGGCGACGTGGTGCTGGCCGTCGAGGAACCCATCGACGAACGGGCCGTCTCGATCGCCGTGGCCGAGGCCGTCCGGCTGCACCGACGACTGACGCTGCTCCGGGCGTGGGAGATGCCCGTGCTGACCCGGACCGGGCTCACCGACTTCGCCGAGGACCCCCTGCGGTGGCGCGCCCGGAACGCCGAACTGCTGCAGCGGGTCACCGAGGACCTGACCGCGCGGTTCCCGGCGGTGCGGATCCGACCGCTGCTCGTGGAGGGACACCCGGGGCACGCCATCGCCTCGCGCACCCGGCAAGCGTCGCTCGTGGTGCTCGGACGGGGGCACGTGCGGGTGCTGTCCGGCGCACTGCTCCACGACGTCGTTCGTGAGACGGCGGCTCCGGTGTGTGTCGTCCCTCCGGCGGCGCACACGGACAGCGCGGGGTCCGGACGGGTCAGCCGGCGAGTTCCCGGATCGCGTCGGCCATCTGGTCGGTGAGGTACGCGACACCGCGGCCGTTCGGGTGCAGGGCGCCGGCCTTGAGGTCGATGCGTCGCAGGTCGCTCGAGCCGGTCAGGCTGACGCCGGCGACGTAGCGCTCGTCCGCCGGGGCGCAGGCCGAGTGGGCCTCGGTGCGTTCGAGGACGTCGACGAACCGCACCCCGGCGGCGTCGGCGGCGGACGCGGACACCGCGTCGAGCTCCTCCTGGACGCCGTGGAGGTACGCCACGTCGTCGTCGGTGAAGGGGAAGGTGTCCGAGGGGAACGACCCCGCGAGCGTGCCGAGGTCGAGCGCCGAACGGAAGCAGCCCTTCGCCGGGGTGTGCTCGGCGTCCGGGAAGATCGCCGGGTACCCGAGGAACACGACGACGGCGTTCGGCGCGGCACGTTGCACCGCTGCGAGGGTGTCGGCGATCCCGAGCGCGACCCGCGACTGGATCTTGACGCTGAGCTGGTCCTCACCGTCCTGCACGAGCGTGCTCTCGCACGACGGCGCGTCACGTCCGGAGAACACCGGGCCGTCGGCCGAGATCGCCAGGCACGACGCGGCCGTGCCGAACAGGTCCGCGTCGTTGCCGCCGATGGTCAGGGTCACGAGGCGGGTGCGCGAGGACAGCGACTCGATCTGCGGGGGGACGCCCGTGAACTGGTGTCCGGTCGTGACGTCCTCGCTGGTGGCCCCCGCGCACGTGACGTCGGTCAGGTCGAGGCCGAACCGCGCCGCGAGCCGGTGCGGGTAGTCACGGGCCGACTGCACGCACGCGCTCGTGGGCAGCCGGGTCCGGTCGCCGAGTCCGTAGCCGGCGGAGTACGAGTCGCCGAGGGCGACGTACTCGCTGCCGGGCGGGAGGTCGGCGAGCGATTCGGTCGGGTCGTCCGGCACCGGGTAGGGCTGCGGGACGGGCCACATCGGCGCGGCCGACGCGGGATGCGCCCCGCCCGGAACCGCGACACCGGCCACCACCAACCCGACCACGGCGACCGCCGCCAGGGCGGCGAGCAGCGTCGTACGGGCGGTGCGGAGCAGTTGCGGCCTCCGGGCGGGTGCGGCGGATCGGTCGGTCGGGTGTGGTCGGTCGGTGGGGCGGGACGGGCTCAGCGGCGTCCGAGTCGGCGTTCGCCACCGCTGCCGGTGCGGTACTCCAGCCCGTAGTGCTGGAACAGCTCGGGCTCGGTCGCGGCGTCGAGCTCGCCGTCGGTGGAGATCGACGGGGCGTCCTTGACGAGCTTCTTCGGGAACGTCACGCGCAGGTGCTTCGGGGCGACGGTGGCGCCGAACAGCGGGACGAAGACGAGCTTCTGGAACCCGACCATGCCGGTGGTCAGGGCACCGAACGCCGGCTCGGACGTGGCGGTGTCGTAGTAGATGCTCTCGAGCGTGCCGACCTTGTCGTCGGCCTCGTCGACGACCGGCAGACCGATCCAGTCACGGATGTTCGCGGCTTCGAACACGAAGGACTCCCTCCGAGCGTCCGGCAGGTCCGGGTGGCTCTCGGTCGACGCTACCGCCCGGCCGCCTGAGCGGTCACCCGGAGCCGGTCCACCGCGCCGAGCACGTCGTCCGCGGTCACGGCCAGGATCGCCGGGTCCGGGTCCTCGGCGAAGACGTCGCCGCGACGGACCGAGGCGTCGGTGAGCACGATGTGCGGACCGGTCGACGGCGGGCCCCACGCCTCGGGCGGAGCCGGGCCGAACAGCACGACCGACGGCACCCCGTACGCGGACGCCAGGTGCGCAGCGCCGGTGTCGACTGTGACGACGAGCCGCGCCGCGGCGATCACCGCGGCGAAGGCCTGCAGGTCCAGGGTGCCGGCCAGGACCGCCTCCGGCGCCAGACCGGCCGCGTCGGCGACGGCACGGGCGCGCACGACGTCGTCCGAGCCTCCTGTCAGGACCACATCGGCACCGCGCGCACGCAGTCCGCGCACCACGTCGGCGAAGCGGTCCGTCGGCCAGTGCCGCGCACCGTGGAAGGCGCCCACGTGCACGACGGCCGCGTCGGCGACCACCGGCGGCTCGGCGGGGCGGTCGATGTGCACCTCGGTGGCGTCCGCCTGGATGCCGTGCCACGTGAGCAGGTCCGCCCAGCGGTCGCGCTCGTGCACGTCGTCCGGCCACTCCGGGCCCTCGTAGTCGTGGGTCGGGTCGGCGTGCCCGATCACCCGGCGCGGGGCGAGCGCGGCGACGAGGTCCGAGGACTCCGGGCCGGCGCCGTGCAGGTTGACGGCGATGTCGACGGCACCGTGCGGCACCGCGATCGGGTGGTCGAGACCGTGCTGGGCCAGGTGGACGTCCACCGCCGGCACGAGTTCGACGACCGGCGCCAGCCACGCCGTGGTGGCCAGGGTGATGCGGTGGTCGGGGAACGCGCGGCGGAGCGCGTGCAGTGCGGGGACGGCGACGAGCAGGTCGCCGAGCTTGATGGCACGGAGGACGAGCAGTTCCGGGCGTCCGTCGGGTTCGGGCAGCTTCTCGAGGGCGGTCACCGCCGCGACGGTAGACCCGACACGCTGACGGTCCTGCCGGGACCGCGCTCCGCGGCTCTTCCTGGGGCGGTCCCCGGCCGTCGACCGGTAGTCACGGAGCATGGCCCTCGCACCGGACCGCGTCATCCGCGGCCTGCTCCTCGACCGCGACGACACCCTCGTGGTGGACGTTCCGTACAACGCCGACCCGCACCTGGTCGTCCCCGTCCCCGGTGCCCGGCGCGCCGTCGAACGGGCACGTGCCGCCGGGTTGCCGCTCGGTGTCGTCACGAACCAGTCGGTGATCGCGAAGGGCATGGCCACGCGCGAACAGGTCGACGCCACCAACGCCCGGGTCGACGAGCTCGTCGGCCCGTTCGACGTGTGGTGCGTCTGCCCGCACGACGCCGGTGACGACTGCGCCTGCCGGAAGCCCCGGCCCGGGATGGTCCTCGACGCCGCCGAGCGGCTCGGCATCCCGCCGGAGTCGATCGTCGTCGTCGGTGACATCGGCGCCGACGTGCAGGCTGCCCGGAACGCCGGCGCGCAGGGGATCCTCGTGCCCACCCCGCGCACCCGCGCTCAGGAGATCGACGAGGCCGACACCGTCGCCGCGGACCTGGACGAGGCCGTCACCCTGGTGCTCGAGCACGTCGGCAGCGTGGCGGACCGGGCGTGAGCGCGGGTCGGCGCGTCCTCGTCGCCCGGCTCGACTCCTTCGGCGACGTCCTGGTCGTCGGCCCAGCGGTCCGCGCGGTCGCCGCCGGTGCCACCCACGTGACGATGCTGTGCGGGCCGCAGGGAGCGCCGGCGGCCGACCTGCTGCCCGGCATCGACCGGGTGCGGGTGTGGGCGGCACCGTGGGTCACCGAGACCGCGCGCCCGATCGACGACGACCTGCTCGCCGAGTTCCGTGCGCTGGTCGCCGAGGAGCGACCAGACGAGGCCGTCGTCCTGACGTCCTTCCACCAGTCGCCCCTGCCCCTCGCGCTGCTCCTGCGCCTGGCCGGGGTCCCCCGGGTCTCCGGAGCCTCGGTCGACCACCCCGGGTCCCTGCTCGACGTGCGGCTGCGCCCCGGCGAGGACCTGCCCGAGGACCTCCCCGAGCCCGAGCGCGCGCTGCGGATGGCCGAGGCGGCCGGGTTCCGGCTGCCGCCGGACGACGACGGGAGGCTCGCGGTGCGGCACGACGCCGTCCTGCCCCCGCCCGTGGCCGGCCTCGACCGCTACGTGGTCGTCCACCCCGGAGCCAGCGTCCCGGCACGGTCGTGGCCGGAGTCCCACCACCGTGCGCTCGTCGCCGCCTACGCCGAGCGCGGCGTCCCCGTCGTCGTCACCGGCTCCCCCGGCGAACGTGCACTGACCGCCGCCGTGGCGGGCGACACCGGCATCGACCTCGGCGGTCGCACCAGCCCCGCCGAACTCGCGGCCGTCCTCGCCGGCGCCGAGGTCGTCGTCGTCGGGAACACCGGTCCGGCCCACCTCGCCGCGGCCGTCGGAGCGCCCATCGTGAGTCTGTTCTCGCCCGTCGTGCCCGCCGTCAAGTGGGCGCCGTACGCCCCGCTCGTCGAACTGCTCGGCGACCAGGCCGCACCGTGCCGGCTCAGCCGTGCTCGCGAGTGCCCGGTCCCCGGCCACCCGTGCCTGTCCGGAGTGCGCATCGCGGACGTCCTGGAGGCCCACGAACGGCTCCTCGACCGCGTTTCGCGGACTGATCTGAGAAGTCTGCGGGGCGGCTCAGAAGGCGCTGCGTAGCGTGCGCCACTGCTTCTCCTGCTCCTTCTCCTGCTGCTCCGGCAGTGGCGGGGAGCGACCCCATCGACACCGACCGGAAGGCCCTGCATGCGGATCCTCGTGTGGCACGTGCACGGCGGCTGGATGGACGCCTTCGTCCGCGGCCCCCACGAGTACCTCATCCCGACCACCCCGGCGCGCGACGCCTGGGGACTCGGCCGTGGCGGGCGCGACTGGCCGGACTCCGCGATCGAGATCGACCCGGCCGACGTCGCCGAGGCCGAGGTCGACGTGGTGGTCCTGCAGCGCACCGAAGAGCTCGAGGAAGCCCGTCGTCTGCTCGGCGACCGTGACGTCCCGATCGTCTTCGTGGAGCACAACGCCCCGCGGATCGACGTGCCGAACAGCCTGCACCCGATGCGCGACCGCGACGACCTGACGATCGCGCACGTGACGCACTGGAACGCCCTGATGTGGGACTGCGGCACCACCCGGACCACCGTCGTCGAGCACGGCGTCGTCGACCCCGGCCCGCTGTACACGGGTGCGCTCGAGCGCCTCGGCGTCGTCATCAACGAACCCGTCCGGCGCAACCGCGTCGTCGGCACCGACCTGCTCCCCCGCTTCGCCGAGGTCGCCCCGGTCGACGTCTGGGGCATGGGCACCGAACGACTGCCGGAGCTCGGCTTCGGCGACCGCGTGGTCGCGCAGGGCGACGTCAAGGCCGACCCCATGCACGCGGCGCTGGCCGAACGGCGGGCCTACGTGCACCCGAACCGCTGGACATCACTCGGCCTGTCGCTCATCGAGTCGATGCACATGGCCATGCCGGTCCTCGTGCTCGCGACGACGGATGCGGCCCGCACGGTGCCTGGTGAGGCCGGGGCCATCGCGACCGACGTCGAGGAGCTGGTGCGGGCCTCCAGGCTGCTGCTGGAGGACCCGGACGAGGCGCGTCGACGGGGGCTCGTGGCGCGGGAGGCCGTGCTCGCACGGCACGCGCTCGGTCGGTTCCTGGCCGATTGGGACGACCTGCTCGACGACGCGGTCGCGCGCGGTGCGCGACGGAACCGTGCGGCGGGAGCCGCGCTCGAAGGGAGCCTGCGATGAAGATCGCCATGGTGTCCGAGCACGCGAGTCCGCTCGCCGTGCTCGGCGGGGTTGACGCCGGTGGGCAGAACGTCCACGTCGCCGAACTGTCCGGTGCGCTGGCCGACCGCGGCCACCACGTGACCGTCTACACGCGGCGCGACGACGCGTCGCAGCCGGTCCGTGTGCCCCTGCGTCCCGGCGTGGACGTCGTGCACGTCGACGCCGGTCCCGCGCGTGCCGTGCCGAAGGACGAGCTGTTCCCGTTCATGGGGACGTTCGCGTCGGTGCTCGCCGCCGAGTGGTTCCTCGACCGCCCTGACGTGGTGCACGCGCACTTCTGGATGTCGGGCCACGCCGCCCTCGACGCGGTGACGCAGGTGCAGGCGCGGACCGGTGGCGTGCGGATCCCGGTGGTGCAGACCTTCCACGCCCTGGGTGTCGTGAAGCGCCGGCACCAGGGTGCCGCGGACACCAGCCCGGCCGAGCGCGAGTGGGTCGAACCCGCCGTCGGCCGCAGCGTCGACCAGGTCGTCGCGACGTGCTCGGACGAGGCGTTCGAGCTCAAGGCCCTCGGCGTCCCGCTGCATCGCATCTCGGTGGTGCCGTGCGGCGTCGACGTGTCGCTCTTCCGTCCGGACGGCCCCGTCGAACAGCGCGACCGTCCGCTCCGGGTGCTCACCGCCTCACGACTCGTGCAGCGGAAGGGCGTCGGGACGACGATCGCCGCACTCGCCGCGCTCGTCGAACAGGGCCGTGACGTCGAACTCGTCGTCGTGGGCGGTGCCGGTGTCGCCGGTGCCGACCTGGTGGACGACCCCGAGTACCAGCGCCTCGACGCACTCGCCCGGTCGCTCGGCGTGCGCGACCACGTGACGTTCCGCGGGCAGCTCGGGCAGCACGACATGCCCGCCGTCTACCGCAGCGCCGACGTCGTCGTCTGCGCCCCCTGGTACGAGCCGTTCGGCATCGTGCCGCTCGAGGCGATGGCCTGCGGCCGCCCGGTGGTCGCGTCGAGCGTCGGCGGGCTCATCGACACCGTCGTCGAGGACGCCACCGGCCTGCACGTGCCGCCGCGCGACGAGACCGCGGTGGCCGAGGCCGTCGGCGCACTGCTCGACGACCCGGAGCGCCGCGAGGCGTACGGCCGAGCCGGTCGACAGCGCGCCGAGTCCCGCTACACGTGGCAGAAGGTCGCGGCCGACAGCGAGCGCGTCTACGAGCGCCTGCTCGCCGGCACGACCTCGTCCGCCAGCACCACCGGGCCCGCCGCCGGCCGCTCGCGCACCACCCACGCCGGCCGGGTCACCCGCGCCGCGCAGTCGACGGAGAGGACCGCACGATGACCATCGACCAGCAGACCGGGCTCGAGGACCGCGCCGTCACCGACAGCGCCCGCGTCGTCGTCGACCACGTCGCGGCGTCGGTCCCCGTGATCGCCTCCCTCGTCGACCACCGGGACCACATCGCCGAGTGGGCGGACGACATCGCCGGGCGGCTCGTCGCCGGGCGTCGGCTGCTCGCCGCGGGCAACGGCGGCTCCGCTGCCGAGGCGCAGCACCTGACGTCCGAGCTCACCGGCCGCTTCGAGGGCGACCGGCCGGCGTACTCGGCCATCTCGCTGCACGCCGAGACCTCCGCCGTGACCGCCATCGGGAACGACTACGGCTACGACCAGGTGTTCGCGCGGCAGGTGTCGGCGCACGCCCGGGCCGGCGACGTCCTCGTGCTGCTGTCGACGAGTGGCAAGAGCCCCAACCTGCTGCGGGCCGCCGAGGCCGCACGTGCCGTGGGTGCCCGCTCCCTCGCGCTGACCGGGTCCGGACCGAACCCGCTCGCCGACCTGGTCGACGACGCGATCTGCATCGAGGGGCCGTCCGCCAACGTGCAGGAGGCGCAGCTCGTCCTGGTGCACGCGCTCTGCAAGGCGATGGAGCCGACGCTGCGTCGCGGGGGCCGTCGATGAGCGGGCCCGCTGCCGTCGCTCCGCGTTCCGGTGCTGCCGGTGGCCGTGCCGCCTCTCCGCGCTTCCGCATCGCCGTCGTCGGGGACACCCTGCTCGACGTCGACGTGTCCGGCACGAGCGAGCGCCTGAGCCCGGACGCCCCCGTCCCCGTGGTGGACGTCGCCACCGACGACCGCCGCGCCGGTGGTGCCGGACTCGTCGCGACGATGCTCGCCCGCGACGGCCACGACGTCACCCTGGTCACCGTCCTGAGCGACGACGGCCGTGCCCAGGAGATCCGCGACCTGCTGCCCGACGTCACGATCGTCGCCGGACCGTCCGGAGTCCCGACCCCCGTGAAGACCCGCGTGCGCGTCGTCGACCACGCCCTCGTCCGGATCGACGAGGGCTGCGCGACCCCGCCCGTGCCCGGTGCCACCGACGCGATGACCGCCGCCCTCGACGGCGTCGACGCGATCGTCGTCGCCGACTACGGCCGCGGGGTCGCCGCTGCCCCGGCACTCCGTGACGCCCTCACCCGTGCGGCCGAGCACCTGCCGGTGGTCTGGGACCCGCACCCCAAGGGCGCCGCCCCCGTCCCCGGCACCACCGTCGCCACCCCGAACGCGGCCGAGGCACGACGCTTCACCGACGTCGAGGGACACGGTGTGCCCTTCGCGACGGTCGCAGCCGCCCGGCTCGTCGAGCAGTGGCAGGCCGGCGCCGTCGCCGTGACGATGGGTGACCGCGGCGCGCTGCTCGCCGACGCCCAGGGCGACAGCCGCTTCGTGCCGGCTCCGTCCGTCAGCGCCGGGGACCCCTGCGGTGCCGGCGACCGGCTCGCCGCGGGCGTCGCCGTCGCGCTGGCGTCCGGGGCGGACGTCCCCGACGCCGTCTCCGCCGGGGTGGTCGCCGCGTCCGAGTACCTGGCCGCCGGTGGCGTCACCGCGCTCTTCGCCGACGACGGCCCCGCGCCGCTCGCCGTGCCCGGGGCCGACCGGGACGCCATGCGCCTGGTGCACGACGTCCGGAGCGCCGGCGGAACCGTCGTCGCGACCGGAGGCTGCTTCGACCTGCTGCACGCCGGGCACGCCCGCACCCTGTCGGCCGCCCGTGCGCTCGGCGACTGCCTGGTCGTCTGCCTGAACTCGGACTCGTCGGTGCGTGCTCTGAAGGGCCCCGACCGGCCGATCATGACCCAGGACGACCGGGTCGAGCTGCTCCTGGCACTCGACTGTGTCGACGCCGTCGTGGTGTTCGACGAGTCCACCCCCGACGAGGCCCTGCGCCGCTTCCGTCCGGACGTCTGGGCGAAGGGCGGCGACTACACCGCGAGCGAACTGCCCGAGACGGCGACCCTCGCCGAGTGGGGTGGCCGCGTCGTCACCGTGCCGTTCCACCCGGGCCGGTCGACCACCCGGCTCGCCGCCGCGATCGAACGCGTCGGCTGAGCGCCCGCTCGCCGTTCCACACCACTACGCAAAGGACATCCATGCCCGTCCCCACCACCCCCATCGGCCGCGTCCTCGTCACCGGCGGCGCCTCCGGACTCGGCGCCGCCGTCGTGGCCGCCGTCACCGAGGCCGGCGGCACCCCGATCGTCCTCGACCTGCGGATCGACGCCGTCCCCGAGGGCGTCGACGCCGTCGCCGTGGACGTCTCGGACACCGACGCCGTCGAGCAGGCGGTCCGTGACGCTGCCGAGCGGCACGGCGGCGTCGACGCCGTCGTCACCGCCGCGGGCATCGACACCCCCGCCCCGATCGACGCGATCTCGTCCGGCAAGTGGGAGCAGATCGTCGGCGTCAACCTGATCGGCACCGCCTCGACCGTGCGCGCCGCCCTGCCCGCCCTCGAGGCCACGCACGGCCGCGTCGTCACGATCTCGTCGTCGCTCGCCCTGCGCGGCGTCGGCGACGGCACCGCGTACTCGGCGTCGAAGTTCGGCGTCCGCGGGTTCTCGCAGGCGCTGGCCGCCGAGACCGCCGGTCGCATCGGCGTGACCAACATCATCCCCGCCGGGATGCGCACGAACTTCTTCGCCGACCGGACCGAGCAGTACAAGCCGGGCCCGGACGCGCAGCTCATCGAGCCGGAGTACGTCGCGAACTCGATCATCTTCGCGTTGTCGCAGCCGGCCGGCTGCGAGATCCGCGAGCTGTCGATCATGCCTGCGACGGAGCCGAGCTGGCCGTAGTCGCTCGCCGCTGACGGACGGGAGGCGCGGTGCCGGCTGGCACCGCGCCTCCCGGTGTGCCGTGTGCCGGGCACTGGTGCGGGCTTCCGCACTCCGTGCGAGGGCCGGAGCGTGCCACGGAGTGTGGAACCTCGCACCGGGCGCTCGTGGCGGTGTGCGGCGCGGCCTGGAGGCACGTGCCGGGCTGGCACCGCGCCTCCCGGCCGTCCGACGGTCGCGTCCACCGCTCGGTGCGAGCTTCCGCACTCCGTGCGGGGGCCGAAGCGCCGCACGGAGTGTGGAACCTCGCACCGGGCGCTCGTGACGCGCCACGGCGCGGACGGGAGGCTCGTGCCGGCCTGGCACCGCGCCTCCAGGCCGGAAGCCGGTCGCGCCCACCGCTCGGTGCGCGCTTCCGCACTCCGTGCAAGGGCCGAAGCGTCCCACGGAGTGCGGAAGCTCGCACCGTGCGCTTGTGGCGCCGTGCGCAGCGTCAGAGCGTGCGGAGCAGGTCCTCGACGTCGGCGAGGACGGCCTCCGGCTCGACCTGGTCCACGTAGGACGGGTCGTGCTCGCACCGCTCGGCGGTCCAGCCGACCTGGGTGACGTCGGTGCCGCACACCGGGCACTGCGTCACGAAGGACAGGTGCACGCGGTGCCGACCACGGTCGAACGGCCCGGCGTTGATCACGTTGCCGAACCAGAACACCCCGACGGTCGGGGTCCCCACGGCGACGGCGAGGTGCCGCGGGCCGGAGTCGTCGCCGACCATGACGTCGGCAGCGGCGAGGACGTCGGGCAGCTCACGGAGCGGCAGTGACCCGGTGAGGTCGTGCACGCGCTCCCGAAGCTCCAGCGGCAGCGACGCGACGATGGCGGACGACGCCGGCACGTCCGAGTCGTCGCCGACGAGCACGACGTCGTCCCCCGCGGCGAGCCGGGCACGGGCGACCTCGGCGAAGCGCGAGGGGCTCCAGCGGCGACGTGGATCGGTGGCACCCGGGTGGATCGCGACGAGTCGTCCCCGGACCCCGAGGCGCTGCCGGACCCCGGCACGCGTGGCGTCGGGGACGTGCAGTCGGGGGTCGAGGGTGACCGGTTCGGCACCGGCGAGCGAGGCCACCTCGAGCGCCCGGACGACCTCGTGCTGGTAGTAGACGTAGCGGACCCAGCGCTCCAGGACCTCGGCGTCCTCGGTGGCGGTGCCCACGGTGTGACGGGCACCGAGCCGGAGCAGGAACGGATTCGAGTTCCGGCCGCCGCCGTGCAGCTGCACCGCGAGGTCAAAGCGCCCCTGCAGCCGGTCGAAGAAGTCCTGCTCGGTCGGTGCATCCTCGCCGGAGTCCCGGACCCCGGGCACGACGGGAAGCTCCTCGTAGGCGTGCACGGCCTCGCTCCGGCCCTCGAGCACCGGCCGCGCGGTCGGCGCCCCGAGCAGCGTGATCCGGGCTCCGGGGTACGCGGCGGCCAGGGCCTCGACCGCCGGGAGGGCGAACATCAGGTCGCCCAGTCCCCCGCCGCGGAGCACCGCGATCTCGCTGACACCGTCGAACCGTTCTCCGCCCACACCGATCTGTTGCACAGCTCCACGTCTACCGGTCGGACCCGTCCGGACGCCCAGCAGCGCGCTCGGATGGACGAGAAGCGCGATGCCGTGACCGCACACAGCGGAGCACGAGCACCGTGTGAGGCCCCGCCCGCCTCCGGAAGGACCCCATGACGATCGCACCCCCCGCCGCCGACGACCTCGTGGTGACCGACCCCGTGAACGGATCGATCGCGTCCACCGTGCGACGCTCGACCGAGGACGACGTCCGCAACGCCGTCGCTCGCGCCCGTGCCGCTGCCGGTGCCTGGGCCCGGACCGCGCCGGCCGAGCGCGGTGCCCTGCTGCACGCCGCGGCCGAGCACCTCCGTGCGCACGCGCAGGAGCTGGCAGACCTGAACACCCGCGAGACCGGCAAGGTGCCCGGCGACGCCCTCGGTGGGGTCGAGGCCGGCATCGGCACGCTCGTGCAGTACGCCGAGCTCGGGCCGGTGCACCGCGGTGAGGCCCTGCGCGGGCAGTTCGGTGCCGCCGACTGGTCGGTGCCGCACCCGCGCGGCGTGGTGCTCGCCCTGACGCCGTGGAACGACCCGGTCGCCGTGGCCTGCGGGGTCCTCGGCGCAGCGATCGTCACGGGTAACACCGTCGTGCACAAGGGCAGCGAACGCTGCCCGGCGACCTTCGCCCGCCTCAACGCGCTCCTCGCCGAGGTCCTGCCGGACGGCGTGCTCATCGGGGTCGACGGCGACGCGACCACCGGCGAGCTGCTCCTGGCGCAGGAGGGCATCGACGTCTACGCGCACGTCGGGTCGACCGCGACCGGTGACCGCCTGAGCGAGGTGTCCGTGACCACCCGCGCCCACGTCATCCGTGAGAACGGCGGCAACGACCCGGTCATCGTCGACGCCGACGTCGACCCGGAGTGGGCCGCCGCACAGGTCGCCCTCGGCGCGTTCGCGAACACCGGCCAGATCTGCACCAGCGTCGAGCGGGTGTACGTGCACCAGGACGTCGCCGAGCCCTTCGTCGCCGCGCTCGTCGCCGAGGCGGAGCGCCGCACGGCCGCACCCGCCGCCGAGTTCGGGCCGCTCGTGGACGACCGGCTGCGCGAGCTCGTGCAGCACCACGTCGACGACGCGATCGCCCGCGGCGCCTCGGCCCGGACCGGTGGCGTGACGCCCGGCGGGCTCGGATCGTTCTACCCGGCGACCGTCCTGACCGACTGCACGGACGACATGCTCGTGCTGACCGAGGAGACCTTCGGCCCGATCGCCCCGGTGCGCGTCGTGTCGGACTTCGCGGAGGGTCTCCGGCTCGCCGCGGCCGACCGCTACGGCCTCGCAGCCACCGTGCTGACGAACGACACCGCGCACGCGCTCCGTGCCGCGGCCGAGCTGCCCGTCGGCACTGTCAAGGTGAACGCCGTGTTCGGCGGCGCTCCGGGCGGCAGCGCCCAGCCCCGCGGTGCCTCGGGCGCCGGGTTCGGGTACGGCCCGCACCTGCTCGACGAGATGACGACCACGACGGTGGTGCACCTCGAGGCAGCCCCGCCGCGCCGCACCGCCGAGCCGTCGACGGCAGCAGACAGCAGCAGCGCAGCCACCAGCAGCAGCGCAGCCACCAGCAGCACCGCAGCCACCATCGGCACCGCGACCGGCACCGCCACCGGCCCCGCAGCCGCTGCCGGCGCGACCGCCGGCAGCGCCGACACCGTGGGAGGCACCCGATGACCGCCGACGTCCGGCTGGTCCGTGACCTCGTCGCCACGATCGACGACCGCGAACCCCTCGTCGTCGTGATCGGCGACTGCATCCTCGACCGCTGGACCGTCGGCGAGGCCGAGCGGGTCTCCCGCGAGGCCCCGGCCCCCGTCGTCCGCGTCACCGAGACCATCGCGGTGCCCGGCGGCGCGGCGAACACGGCCGTGAACGCCCGCGCCCTCGGCGCCCGGGTCCGCATGGTCGGGCTCATCGGCGACGACGAGGCCGGTGACGTCCTGCGCCAGCGGCTCGAGGCAGCTGGCGTCGACACGTCGTTCCTGGTCGAGATCCCCGGCGCCCGCACCACGACGAAGTCGCGTGTGGTCGGCGGTGACCGCGTCGTCGTCCGGGTCGACGAACTGGCCGCGACCCCGACCGCCGAGCACGGCGAACGCCTCGCCCGCTCGGTGTCCCGGGCCATCCGGTGCGCCGACGCCGCCGTCGTGTGCGACTACGGCCTGGGCGTCCGCGCCGAGGACGTCGTGCCGATGCTCGACCGTGACCGCCCCGGTGCCGTCGTGGTCGACGCGCACGACCTGACCCGCTGGGCCGCGCTGCACCCCGACCTCGTCACGCCGAACGCCGGTGAGACCGCCGCACTGCTCGGCACGGAGCTGGGCACCGGCGCCGACCGCGTCGGCACGGTCGTCGCGGCCCGCGCCGACGTGCTCGCCCGCAGCGGCGCCCGTGCCGCGGTGGTCACGCTCGACCGCGACGGCACCGTGCTGCTCGAGCCCGGCTCCGACCAGGGGTTCCGCACGCGTGCGACGCCCGCCTCGGAGCAGCAGGCCTCCGGCGCCGGTGACACCTTCTGCGCCGCCGCGACCGTCGCCCTCGCCGTGCAGGCACCCCTGCGCGACGCCGTCGCCGTCGCCCAGGCCGCTGCCGACGTCGTCGTCCGCGAGGCCGGCACGTCCGTCTGCACCGCCGCGGCCCTGCTCGACTCGGTGACCGCTCCGGCGGCGACCGTCGTCGACCACGACGAGCTCGCCACCGCCGTCGAGGCCGCTCGCCAGGCCGGCCGCCGCGTCGTCTTCACGAACGGCTGCTTCGACGTCGTGCACCGCGGACACACCACGTACCTGCGCCAGGCCCGTGACCTGGGCGACCTGCTCGTCGTCGCCCTGAACGACGACGACTCAGTGCGCCGGCTGAAGGGCCCGGAGCGGCCGATCAACCCGGCCGAGGACCGCGCCGGCGTGCTCGCCGCGCTGGCCTGCGTCGACCTGGTCACGGTGTTCGCGACGGACACCCCCATCCCGCTCATCGAACGGCTGCGCCCCGAGGTCTACGTCAAGGGCGGCGACTACTCCCCCGAGATGCTGACCGAGACCGAGGTCGTGCGCGGCTACGGCGGCGAGGTCGTCATGGTCGATTACGTGCCCGAGCACTCCACCAGCGCCGTCGTGCGCCGGATCCGCGAAGCCGCTGCGCGGCCCGAACCGGACCCGGCACCGTGACCGCCCGCTGGTCCGGGTCCTGGGCGAAGGCCCCCGATCCAGCGGACACGAGCACGGTCGACGTCGACGTGCTCATCCCGACCGTCGGCAGGCCGGCCGAACTCGCCACGACGCTCGCCGGCCTCGCCGCCCAGACCGACGTCGACCTGCGCGTCGTGCTCAGCGACCAGTCCGCGGACGGAGACGCCGCCAGCGCGCCTGCGGTCGCCGCGATGCTCCGCGTCCTGGAGGCGCAGGGCCGGCCCGTCACGCTCCTCACCCACCCGGAACGGCGTGGCCTGGCAGAGCACCGGCAGTTCCTGCTCGACCACGCCGAGGCCGCCGCGGTGCTGTTCCTCGACGACGACGTCTGGCTCGAGCCGGGGTCGATCGCGCGGATGCTCGACGCGCTCCGCACCCTGGGCTGCGGGTTCGTCGGCAGCGCCGTGCAGGGCCTGTCGTACCTGCAGGACCGCCGTCCGAACGAGACCGCGGTGTTCGAACGGTGGGACGGCCCCGTCGTGCCCGAGGTGGTGCGCCGCGGGACCCCCGGCTTCGACCGCTGGTCACTGCACAACGCCGCGAACCCGACGCACGTCGCCGCCGACCTCGACCTGCACCCCGGCGAGTGGGTGCCCTACCGCGTCGCGTGGGTCGGTGCCTGCGCGCTGTACGACCGTCGTGCTCTCGAGGAGGTCGGGGGCTTCCGGTTCTGGGACACCCTGCCGCCCGAGCACGCCGGCGAGGACGTCGTCGCGCAGTGGCGGGTGATGGAACGGTTCGGCGGCGCGGGCATCATGCCCTCGGGCGCCGTACACCTGGAGGCACCGACCACCGTCGTCGACCGCCGTGTGGACGCACCCGACGTGGTCTTCGCGGACGGGAACGTCATACCGCAGTAGGGGGTGGTCGAGACCGCCGCGGGATGGCCAGCGCGCATCGGCTCCGTAGCGTCGTCCTCGTCGACGAGTTCCGTCGGCGGGAGGGAGCACCCCGTGTTCGACCAGATCACCCCGCTCGTCGTCGAGCTGGCCGCGAGTCCGCTCGTCTACGTCGTCCTCTTCGTCCTGTGCCTGGTGGACGGCTTCTTCCCGCCGGTGCCGAGCGAGTCCGCCCTGGTCGCGGTCGCCGCGATCGCCGCGACGTCCGGACAGCCCGTCCTCGCCGTGGTGCTCGTCGCCGCCGCCCTCGGAGCGATCGCCGGCGACTCGATCGCGTACTGGATCGGACGCCGGATCGGGTTCGCCCGGCTGGCCCGTTCGAAGCGACCACGGATCGCGGCGGCCTTCGCGTTCGCCGAGCGGCAGATGCAGCGCCGCTCCGCCAGCCTCATCCTGACCGGGCGCTTCATCCCCGTCGGCCGGGTCGCGGTCAACATGACCGCCGGAGCGACCCGGCTGTCCTACCGCCGGTTCCTGGCGATCAGCGCGATCGCGGGGCTGGCGTGGTCGGCGGTGTCGATCGGCATCGCCCTGGCCGCGTCGAGCGTGCTGCACGAACCGATCGTCGCGGCCCTGGTGTCGATGGTGGTCGCCGCCGGGCTCGGGATCGCGGTCGACCGGGTGCTCGGTAGCATCAGCCGCAGGCGCGAAGCCCGTGACGCCCGCGCCGCAGCCGCTGCCACAGCCACAGCCACAAGCACCACAGCCACACCCGCCACAGCCACCGCCCCCACCCCCGAACCCTGCCTCGCCCGAACCGGAGAGACCGCCCGCCCGTGACCGTCGTCCCGATGCCCCGACCCACCTGGGTCCGGCCCGCCGTGCAGATCGGCTTCGTCGTCGTCGCGGTGTCCCTGTTCGCCGTCGCGGCACCCGTGACCGCGGTGTTCTACGGCGTCCCCGTGCCGCTCGCGTTGTTCGTGACCGCGGTGCTTTCGGCGAGCATCGGCCTCGCACCGCTCTTCCCCCGCACGGCGTCGGGCGCGCACCTCGTCGCCCTCGCCGGCCTCGGGGTCCTGACGGCACCCGGCACCATCGGGCCCTGGCCGGTCTCGGTCACGAGCATCATCGGCCTGAGCGTGCTGCTCGTCGTGCTGGGCGTCCGCACCACCTGGCGGCTCACCGCGGTGGTCTGGGTTGCGGCGACGCTGCTCACCCTGCTGCTCATCGGCGTGACGCCCGACCGGTGGGGCCAGGTCGACGTCTGGGCGACGAGCTTCGTGGTGAGCGCCGGCGACACCCTCGTCGTGGCCGCCGCTGCGGTCGTCATCGGGCAGCGCCGGACCGTGCGCGAGGAACTCGCCGCCGCCCGCCGCGACACCGAGCTCGAGCAGGCCCGACGCCGGACGGTCGAGGAGCGCTCCCGGATCGCCCGTGAGCTCCACGACGTCGTCGCCCACAGCATGTCCGTCGTGCACATGCAGGCCGAGTCCGCCCCGTACCGCGTCGCGGACCTGCCGCCGGACGCCCGCACCGAGTTCGCCGCGATCGCCGAGACCTCGCGCACGGCCCTGCGGGAGATGCGGCAGCTGCTCGGCACCCTGCGTGGCGACGCCGACGCCGAGCGTGCGCCGCAGCCGCGGCTCGCCGACCTGCCCGCACTGGTGCAGGCCACCCGCGCGGCCGGCATCCCCGTCGAGGTCCGACTCGACGAGGGGCTCGACCCGGACCTCGACGACGTCGACCGGCTCGCACAGCTCACCGTGTACCGGGTCGTGCAGGAGGCGCTCGGCAACGTCGCCCGGCACGCGCCCGGTGCGACCACCGTCGTGACGGTCGGGAGGCACGGGTCGGCCCTCACGGTCGAGGTCGCCAACGCCGCGCCACCGGCCGGCAGCGTGCCCGGTGCGCCGCCGGACGACGGCGGCTTCGGTCTGGCGGGCATGCGCGAGCGGGTCGCCGCGCTCCGCGGCACCATCGACCACGGACCGGACCCGGACGGCGGCTTCCGCGTCGCCGTCAGTCTGCCCACCCAGCCCACCGCGACCACGTCGCAGCCGAAGGCCGACGGGGGAACGCGATGACGCGGGTGATGGTGGTCGACGACCAGCAGATGTTCCGTGTCGGACTGCGGGCGATCCTCCAGGCCCAGGACGACGTCGAGGTCGTCGGCGAGGCCGCGAACGGGGCCGACGCGGTCGTCATGGCGATCCGGCTCCGGCCGGACGTGATCCTGATGGACGTCCGGATGCCGGAGCTCGACGGGATCGAGGCGACCCGGCGGATCACCGCGGCGCCCGCGGAGTCGCCCGTCCGCGTGGTGATGCTCACGACCTTCGACATCGACGACTACGTGTTCGACGCGCTCCGTGCCGGGGCGAGCGGGTTCCTGCTCAAGGACGCGAGCGCCGAGGAGCTCGTGCAGGCCGTGCGGACCGTCGCAGCCGGCGACTCCCTGCTCGCACCGAGGGTGACCCGGCACCTCGTCGAGGCCTTCGTCGCCGGTCCGCAGCCGGCGGCCCCGCGGACCGAGGTGCTCGACGTGCTGACCGACCGGGAGCGGGACGTGTTCCTGCTGATGGCGCGGGGGCGGTCGAACGGGGAGATCGCGGCGGAGCTGTTCATCGCCGAACAGACCGTGAAGACCCACGTCGGCCGTGTGCTGGCGAAACTGCAGCTGCGGGACCGGGTGCACGCCGTGGTGCTGGCGTACGAGAGCGGGCTGGTCACGCCGTCCGCGTGAGGTGCGGGCCCGGAGCGCGACCCGAGACGGACGGGAGGCCCGGTGCCAGCTGGCACCGGGCCTCCCGTCAGCGGGGTGGTCGCGACTCAGGCGGCGAGGTGCGCCTGCAGGAACCAGCGGTCCTTGGTCAGCGCGCGCTCGATCTCGATCGCGACGTCCTGGCTGTTGAGGTCGACCTCGTCCAGGCCGTCGACCGCACGGCGGACCTGCAGCAGCGCTGCGTCGATCTGGGCGATCACCTCGGTGATGGTGACGTCGGAGTTCTGGAAGCCCTGCGACAGCGGCGGCAGGGTGGTGTTCGCGGCGACGGTCGCGATGCGCGAGTCGACCGGCAGGCCGAGGGCGACGATGCGCTCCGCAGCCTTGTCCGCGTAGTCCTGCGCGTGCTCGACGATCTCGTCGAGGAGCTCGTGCACGCCGACGAAGTTGCGGCCACGGACGTGCCAGTGGGCCTGCTTGCCGTTGACGACGAGCGCCTCGAGGTCGATGACGACGGGGGCGAGGAACTGGGCGACCCCGGCTGCGAGCTCCGGCGTGGTCGAGAACGGGGACGTGGTGCTCGGGGTGGTGGTGCTGCTCTGCGTGGTCATGGCACAACCATGCCCCCGTCTTTTGCACATTGCAAGGAAGAGCAGGCTGCCCTTACCCGCCGTACTCGACCTGGACCTGCTGGCCGGCGTCGGTGAGCTCGAGCTGCACCATGGACCGAGCGCGCTCGATCCACGGGCTGTCCGCGCACCCGATCCACACCGAGGTGCGGGGCTCGCAGCCCGTCACGCACCACTCGGCGGCCCACCCGGTCAGGGCGTGTGCCAGCGCTTCGCCGTGGTCGGCGAAGACCAGCGGGGCGACGGCCGAGCTGCGGGCGCTCCGGACCAGCCAGGTCACGGTGACGCGCGGCGGGGCCGGCAGGATGCGGATCTGCTCGTCGAGGGCGACCTCGACGAACACCTGCCCGTACGCGTTCTCGGGGAGTTCCTCGAGCTGGCGGTGGATCTCGACGAGGTCCTCGGCACCGCCCGCGATGAGGATGCGTTCGCTGGGCTGTCGCCGGGTCCGTGCCATGTGGCAACGGTAAGGGAAGCCTTACCTCATCACAAGGGGGAACGACCGGTTCCGGCGATGTCCACAGCGGGCACACCGAGTTCGTGCGACAGGAACCGCCACATCCACGAGAGGGCGACCGTGTTCGTCAGGCCGGGCACGCCCTGGGCGATCTGGGTCGCGACGCCGTCGCTGTACGCGGCGAGCTGCAGCGCGACGGTGTCGGCGTCGACGGGGTCGCCGCCGTCGCTGCCCTGGCGCGTGCCACCGAACACCCCGGCGTCCACCCCGCGCCGGATGACCCGCACCAGGCAGGCCTCCCAGACGCGGATGCGTTCGGCGTACTCGGCGGCGACCTCGGGCCGTCGCACCACCGCGGTCCAGTAGTCGGACCAGATCCGCCAGTGCTGCCGGACCTGCTCGGTGTCGCCGAACAGCGGGGCGACGAGCATCCGCAGCCCCACCAGCACGTCGGGTTCGGCGTCGACGGCCGCGACGATGGCGCCGTAGAAGCGCTCCGTCTCGAGCACCACGACCTCGTTGAGGATCTCCGCGACGCTGCCGAAGTGGTACGTCACGGTGCCGACGGAGACGCCGGCCTCGGCCGCGATGTCACGCAGTCCGGTGGCGCCAACGCCGTTCCGGACGATCACCGCGCGGGCGGCCTCGACGATCATCGCGCGCCGGACCTCCGGCCGCTGCCGGACGCGTGCCGCCGCGGTCACGCCGAGGTCCGTGGGACGTCGTCGACGAAGGTCCGCTCGGTGACGAGCACCTCGGGTTCGTCGGGTCCGCCGTCGCGTGCCCAGGCGCGCACGGTGTTGACGACGTGGAAGGTGTGGGCGTCGGCGGTGACCTCGGACGTCGTCTCGAGGCGCGCGGCCCACTCCGGCTTCGTCAGCCCGATCGCCCAGCCGGAACTCGCCCGTGCGCTGGTCGGGTCGTCGGAGCGGATCCGGTACGTCTCGCGGGCGTCCTCGGTGAACACGAGGCCGTCCGGGTAGACCCGGCCGCCGCCGTACCCGGGGTCGACGTCGAGCGTCCACTCCCCCGTCTCGACGTCGTGCGTCACCGTGCGCTGCGGCAGCGGGTCGGCCGGCGCGACACGCTCGATCACGAGCGGCTCGGACCGTTCGGGCTCGGCGAAGACCACCCCGTCGTCGGTCTCCCGGGTCCAGGTGGGCAGGGTGACGCTCGAGGCGGTCGGGTCGATCGTCACGGTGGCCTCGACGCCGTGCGGCCACACCCACGGCCAGTACGACGACGAGACCGCGATGCGCAGCCGGTGTCCGGCGGCGAACCGGTGTCCGGTCGAGACCAGCCGCACGGGCAGGTCGGCGGGCGTCCCGGGCACGAGCACGTCGTCGCGGTCCATGCCGTCACGCTTCGCGGCGTTCAGCACCCCGCGCGTGACGAGCGTCGACGAGCCGTCCGGTGCGACGTCGCAGAGCCGCACGGTCAGGGTGGCCCGGGGCTGGTCGCTCGTGACGGACAGCCGCACGAGCACGTTGCCGAGCAGGTCGAACGCCTTGCCGACGGGCAGGTCGAAGGTGACCGACCGGCCGTCCTCGGCGCGCTGGTCCGTCGGCAGGTCGGTGGCGTTGCCGAACGGGAAGAACCGACCGGCGTCCACCCCGGTGTGCTGCGGCGACCGCACGACGACCGGCCCGAGGTCACCGCCGCGCAGGGCGGCGAGGGGCAGGACACGCTCGTGGGTCGCGGCGGAGGGCCACGCCTCGGCACCGATCCAGCGACCGCGGCGGCCGGCGTAGTAGGGCGCGGGGGCTTCGCCCTCGTTGATCCAGGCCCGCAGTGCGGGGTCGTCCTCGACGCCGGTGTCGACCCCGCGCAGCCAGCGGTCCCACCACCGCAGGGTCTCCTGCAGGAACCCGATCGACGGCCCCGGCGCGAGTCCACGGTCCGGGTACTGGTGCGACCACGGGCCGACGATGCCCTTCACGGGGGCGCTGACGTGGTCGACGAGCCGGAGCACGGCGTCCCGGTAGGGGTCCGCCCACCCGCCGACCGCGAGCACCGCGGCGCGGATGCCGTCGTAGTCCTCGGCCGCGCTGCCGTGCCGCCAGTAGTCGTCGCGCTCCTGGTGCGCGAGCCACACCGGCGTCATCGGGCGGTTCGCCTCGAGGCGTTCCCGCCACCGGTCGATCCACCCGGCACCGACGACCTCGGGCCGGGGCGGCCGCGAGTTGAAGGCGAACATCGTCGCGCCCCAGGCCGCCATGTCGATGCCGAGCACGGCGCCGCCGACGTAGTGCACGTCGTTGTCGTACCGGTCATCCGTCGAGCAGACCGTCACGATGGCCTTGAGGGCGGCGGGTGCCCGGGCTGCGAGCTGCAGCGCGTTGAAGCCGCCCCAAGAGATGCCGAACATGCCGACGGCACCGGTCGACCACGGCTGCTCGGCGAGCCACGCGATCACGGCCTCGCCGTCGAGCAGCTCCTGCTCGCTGTACTCGTCGTCGAAGAACCCGTCGGACGACCCGGTGCCGCGGATGTCGACCCGCACCGAGGCATAGCCGTGCTGGGCGTACCAGGGGTGCCGCTCCGAGTCGCGCGGTGCGGTCCAGTCGTCGAGCCGGTACGGCAGGTACTCGAGCAGCACCGGCGTCGGGTCGCTGGGCGCACCCGATTGCGTCGGCGGCTGCGACGGCGCCCAGATCCGGGCGTGCAGCCGGACACCGTCGGGCATCGGGATCCACTCGTCGCGGACCGTCACGCCCGCGGGCAGCGAGCCGGGGTTGCCGATGGCGGTGAAGGTGGTGGCGGCGGTGCCGTGGTCGGTGCCGTCGTCGGTCGTCATGCGTCCTCCCAGTTGCGGGTGCGGTGTCCGTCGCCGTGGTCGGTCCAGCCGTCGGCGTGCCGCCAGCGCGGCACCCCGTCACCGACGTCGGGCAGGGTCGTGCTGCCGGGTTCGAGGGTCGCCGCGAGCAGCGTCGACGTGTACGGGTGGTTCGGGCCGGTGAACACCCGCTCGGTCGGTCCGATCTCGACGATCCGGCCACCGGTCATCACCGCGACCCGGTCCGCCACGCCCCGCACCACCGCGAGGTCGTGGCTGATGAACAGGCAGGCGAGGCCCCGCTCGCGCTGCAGGTCGGCCAGCAGCGCGAGGATCCCCGCCTGCACCTGCACGTCGAGCGCCGTGGTGATCTCGTCGGCGATCACGAGCGACGGCTCGGCCGCGAGTGCGCGCGCGATCCCGACGCGCTGCCGCTGCCCACCGGACAGCTGCGCGGGCAGACGGTCGGCGAACTCCGGCCCGAGCCCGACCTGGCTGAGCAGTGCCCCGACGCGATCGCGCGAGGACGAGCCGCTGAACAACCGGAGCGGCCGCGCGACGGCTGCGCCCACGGTGCGCCGCGGGTTGAGCGACGTGTCCGCGTTCTGGAACACGAGCTGCACCGCGCGCCGCAGGGCGGGCGCGCGGCCGGCGATCGGCTCGCGCAGGTCGCCGCTCGTCGTGCCGTCGTCGTACGTGAACGTCCCCGATTCGGCCGGTACCAGGCCGGCCAGCGCCGTGGCGAGCGTCGACTTGCCGCTGCCGGACTCGCCGACGACGGCGAGCGTCTCGTGCGCGGCGATCGTGAACGAGACGCCGTCGACGGCGGCCGGCAGGCCGCGGCCGTAGCGGATCACCAGGTCGTCCGCGGTCACCACGGGGCGGGCTGTGCGCTCGGGAGGCACGGTGCCGGTGGCCGTGGAGCCGACCGTCCCGGGGGCGGTCGCGTCCAGGGCGTCGCGATCCGCGCCTCCAGGCCGCCGCCCGTCCGGCACCGCGGCCAGCAGGGCACGCGTGTACTCGTGCTGCGGCGCGGCGAAGAGCGCCGCGGTGGCGGCGTGCTCGACGACCTCGCCGTCGCGCATCACGGCGATCTCGTCCGCCATGGCGGACACCACCCCGAGGTCGTGGCTGACGAGCAGGACGGCCATGCCGAGCTGCCGGCCGAGGTCGGCGACCAGGTCGAGGACCGCGGCCTGCGTGACCACGTCGAGGGCGGTGGTCGGCTCGTCGAGGACGAGCACGCGCGGCCGGGCGGCGACGGCCATCGCGATGGCGATGCGCTGCTGCTGCCCGCCGGACAACTGGTGCGGGTACCGGCGGACGATCGCGTCGGGGTCCGGCAGCCGGACCAGCCGGACCAGCTCGGCGACCCGTTCGGGGCCGTCGGGCTCGCCGTGGGCGCGGAGGGCCTCGCGGATCTGTTCGCCGACGCGCATCGACGGGGTGAGCGCCTGTCCGGCGTTCTGGGCGACGACCGAGGCGGTGCCGCCGCGGAGCGCCCGGCGGCCGGCCGGCGACAGGGCGAACACGTCGGCACCGTCGACGCGGACCGTCCCGCCGTCGATCGCCGACCCGGCGCGCAGGTGTGCGAGGAGCGTCCGCGCGACGGTCGACTTGCCGCTGCCGGACTCGCCGACCAGGCCGAGGGTGCGACCGGCCTCGATCGTGAACGAGACACCCCGGACGACGGGGACGCGCCGTTTGCCGGCGGCGTACGAGATGGACAGGTCGTCGACGCGGACGATCGCGTCGGGCACGGTCGCCGTCGCGGCGGACGTCGTGCCGGTGTCGGTGCGGGTCATGCGCTGACTCCCTGCTTGGCACGGTCGACGCCGAGCGACTTGCTCAGGCCGTCGGCCGCGAGGTTCAGTCCGATCACCAGCGTGGCGAGGGCCACGATCGGGGCGAGCGTGCCGAGCGGCACCACGGTGAGCGCGGTGCGGTTCTCCTGCACCATCAGGCCCCAGTCCGGGGTCGGCGGGTTCGCGCCGAAGCCCAGGAAGGACAGCGACGCGACGAGCAGCACGATCCACGAGGCCCGCATCGCGTACTCGACGAGCACGACGTCGAGCACGTTCGGCAGGATCTCGCGGAACACGATCGACAGCGGCCGCTCGCCCCGGGCGCGGGCAGCGGTGACGTAGTCCTGGGTGATCACGGTGCGGGCGGCGCCGCGGACGACCCGGGTCACCGCGGGGGCGTAGACGACCGTGACGGCGAGGACGATGACCCAGAGGCCGGCGTCGAAGACCGTCACGACGACCAGGAGCGCGAGGATCGACGGCACGCTGAGCAGGGCGTCGACGACGCGCATGACGACCTCGTCGAACCAGTTGTCGGCGTAGGCCGTGACGCAGCCGAGCACGGTGCCGACCGCGACGGCGATCGTGGTGGCCAGGAAGGTCACGGACAGCGCGTACCGGCCGCCGTTCAGCGTGCGGGAGAGCACGTCACGCCCGTACTGGTCGGTGCCGAGCCAGTGCGTCCACGTCGGACCGGCGAGCACGTCGCCGGCGTTCGTCGCGACCGGGTCGTGCCCGGCGATGACCGGCGCGAGCAGGGCGAGGACGACGTGCAGGCCGATGAGGCCGAGGCCGATGCTCAGCGCCGTCGACCCGCGCAGGGGTGCGAGCGCGCCGGCGAGCACGTCGCGTCCGACGCGGCGGCGGGGTGCGGTGGCGGTCATGCGGCGGCCTTCCTGGTGCTGCGGGCGCTGCGGGTGCGCGTGCGCGGTCGTCGCTGGCGGGTCCGCAGCTTCGGGTCGAGTGCGAGCGCGACGAGGTCGGCGGCCAGGTTGCACACGACGTAGATCAGGGCGCTCAGCAGGGCGATCGCCTCGATGGTGGGCAGGTCGCGGTTGAACACCGACTCGAGCATGAGCTTGCCCATGCCCGGGTAGTTGAAGACGTTCTCGACCACCACGACACCGCCGAGCAGCCACGCGACGTTGAGCGCGACGACGTTCAGCGTCGGGAGCAGGGCGCTCGGGACCGCGTGCTTCCAGACCACCCGGCGCATCGTCAGCCCCTTGAGCTCGGCCGTCGTGACGAACTCCGATGCCATCACGTCGATGGTCGACGAGCGGGCCGTCCGCACGATGTAGGCGGCCATCGCGAGCGTCAGCACGATGATCGGCAGCCAGATGGTGGGCAGCAGCTCGGCGACGGTGGCGTCGCTCCCCCGCAGCACGACGGCGGGGAACACCGGCAGGCCGATCGCGAACAGCAGCACCAGGACGGTGGCGACCATGAACTCCGGCACGCTCATCACGATCAGGCTGACGATCGAGATCACCTTGTCGCTCGGACGGCCGCGGCGGACACCGGCGACGACACCGAGCGTCAGGGACACCGTGACGCCGACGAGCATCGCGGGCACGGCGATGAGCATGCTGTTCCGGAAGGCCGTGAACAGCGTCGGGGCGACCGGTTCGCCGCTGACGAGCGAGGTGCCGAAGTCGCCGTGCACGGCGCCGCCGAGCCACTGCAGGTAGCGGAGCCAGACGTTCTGGTCGAGGCCGAGGGTCTCGCGCAGTTGCTTGACGGCGTCGGGGGTGGCGTTCTGCCCGAGCAGTTGCTGGGCGACGTCACCGGGGAGCGCCTGCACCGCGAGGAACACGAAGAGCGAGGCGAGCACCACGGTCAGCACGGCGATGCCGACGCGGCGGAGGACGGGGACGAGGACGTCCGACGGCGTGTTCGTGGTCGTCATCGGCGCAGTCCGATCCGCAGGTAGTCGAACTCGAACCCGTACTCCGAGTAGTTCACGACGTCGCGGGACAGCCCCACGAGCCGGTCGCCGAACATCGGCGTCATGTCGGCACCGTCCTCGACGACGAGCCGCTGGGCGTCCTGGTACAGGGTGAGCCGCTTGGCGTCGTCCATCTCGGCGCGGGCGTCGTCGAGCAGCCCGTCGAAGGTCTCGTTCGACCAGGCGCTCTCGTTGTACGACGACCCCGAGCGGAAGATCTGGTTGAGCAGCTGGTCGATCGGCCGCCCCGTGAACCAGTAGCTCACCATGAGCGGCTTCTGCATCCAGATCTGCGTGTAGTACGAGTCCGAACTCGCGTTGCGGACGGTCAGACGGATGCCCGCGTCGGCGACGGCGTCGCGGTAGGCGACGGCCATCGGGGTGAACACCGACTCGTAGCTCGACGTGTAGATCGCGGCGCGGAAGTCCTCGCGCCCGGCCTGCTTGAGCAGCGCCCGGGCCTTGTCCGGGTCGTACTCGCGGTGGTCGTCGACGAACGCGGCGAGCTGCGGCGGCACGGGGTTGTCCCAACCTGCCGAACCGGTGCCCTGCAGGGCGGTGTCGACGATCTTCCGAGGGTCGTAGGCGAGCTTCATCGCCTGGCGCACCCGCGGGTCGCTGAACTCGTCGCTCGTGGCGAGCATCGGGATCGTGTACCACTGGGCGTTCTTCGACCGGGCGACGGTGGCGCGGTCGGACGCCGAAACCACCCGGGCGGTCGCGAAGTCCAGGTTGGTCTGCGAGATGAGGTCGATCTGTCCGGCGAGCAGGGCGTTCACCCGCGCGGTGGTGTCCTGGATCGAGTAGAAGTCGATGCCGTCGAGCGCCGGGCGGCCGGCGAAGTGTTCCGCGAACGCCTCGACGCTGCCGGCACCCGCGGGGGTGAACGACGACAGCCGGAACGGCCCCGTCCCGATCCCGGTGCGGCCGATGTCGGCGACGGCGTCGGCTGGCACGATGTAGCACTGGTAGGCCGTGAGCAGCGACGGGAACTCGGCGTTGGGCTTGGTCAGCGAGAAGCGCAGCGTGTACGGGTCGACGGCGCGCATCGAGTCGGCGTCCATGACCTCGCCGAGCACCCCGGCCTGCGGGCTGCCGGTCTTCTCGTCGAGGATGTGCCGGATGCTCGCGATGGCGTCGTCGGCGGTGAACCGCGACCCGTCGTGGAAGGTCACACCCCGGCGGAGCGCGAACGTCCACTCGGTGCCGTCGGCGTTCGCGGACCACTCCTCGGCCAGGTCCGGCACCGGGGTGCCCTGCTGGTCGAGCTTGACGAGCCGGTTGTACAGCGCGCCGAGGTACTCGTAGGCCGACAGCGAGCTCGCGGAGTCGAGGGTCTCGGCGGCGGACGCGGCGGGCCGGGCGATGCGCAGGCGTCCGCCGCGACGGGCGACGCCGGTGGCCGCGGCCTCGGGGATCGTGGGGGTGCCGGCGGTCGCACCGGAGCTGCATCCGGCGAGCGTGAGCAGGCCGAGGCCGGCCAGACCGGCGGCGCCGGTGATGAGCGCCCGACGGCTCGGACCGTGGGCATTGCGGGGTTCGGGGACGATGGGCTGCATTCGGGGTGACCCCTCCTGTAATCGTTCCGGTGAACGATAGAGGTCCCGGGCCGATCCCCCAAGCCCGCTCCTGACGCGCGGGTCGCCACCGCGTCCGACCCGATCGGCGAGCCCGCGCGGATCCGCCGCCGCGCACGTCCGTTCCGTCCACGGGTGGAACGTTTACCAATCCGTTACACGGCACCGCCCGGCACACGGCATGATCGGGAACGCACCGACGTCCCCGAGGAGGACCATGGCCACGTTCACCCGCGGGTTCGGCGGTCGCCGCGACGACCGCGACGACACCCGCATCCCGCCCGGTCAGACCCTGGTCCGCGACTGGCCCGTCCTGTCCGCCGGGGCGACGCCCGACATCGAGCCGACCGACTGGGCCTTCTCGATCCGCACCGAGTCCGGCCTGCACCAGTGGACCTGGGACGAGGTGCACGCACTCGGCGTCGAGGACGTCACCGTCGACATCCACTGCGTCACGCACTGGACCAAGCTCGACATGCCGTGGCGGGGTGTCCCGCTCGACCGCCTGTTCGAGGACGTCGAGACCGAACTCGACTACTGCATGGTGCACAGCTACGGCGGCTACACGACCAACGTCCCGCTCGACGAGCTGCTCGACGGCAAGTCCTGGATCGCGTTCGAGGCCGACGGCGAGCCCCTGACGCCCGAGCACGGTGGGCCCGCCCGCCTGCTGGTCCCCCACCTGTACTTCTGGAAGAGCGCCAAGTGGGTGCGCGGCATCGTCATGCAGTCCGACGACGAGCCCGGCTTCTGGGAGAACGCGGGCTACAACCTGCACGGCGACCCGTGGAAGGAAGAGCGGTACTGGTGACGCTCCCCGACACCGGCCTGGAGGCACGGAGCACCCCCTCCGCTCGTCCCGCCACCCGCAGGCGGCCGGCCTGGCACGCCGCCACCGTCGCGTCGGTCGGCCGCGAGACGACGAACGCGCGCCGGATCGTCCTCGACGTCCCCACCTGGCCGGGCAACGACCCCGGGCAGCACCTGGACCTGCGACTGACCGCCGAGGACGGCTACCAGGCACAGCGCTCGTACTCCATCGCGTCGGCCGGCCCCGCGACCGACGTCGTGCTCGCGGTCGACCGGGTGGACGGCGGCGAGGTCTCGCCGTTCCTCGTCGACGCCGTCGAGGTCGGCGACGCGCTCGAGGTCCACGGACCCCTGGGCGGCTGGTTCGTCTGGCGGCCGGGCGATTCCACCCGGCCGGTGCAGCTCATCGCCGGCGGCTCCGGCATCGTGCCGCTCGTCGCGATGGTGACCGCGCACGCCGAGGCGGACGACCCGGCGCCCTTCCGGCTCCTCGCGGCCGTCCGCACACCGGATGACGTCTTCTTCCGTCCGGAACTCGACCAGGCGCTCGCGAGCCGGGCACCGCTCGAGGTGACCCACGTGTACAGCCGCACCGCGCCTCCAGGCTCGACCGTGCCGGCCGGACGGCTGACGCGGGACGCCCTCGCTGCCGCGGTGTTCCCGCCGGACGCGGCCGCCCTGGTCTACGTGTGCGGGTCGACGCCGTTCGTCGAGCAGGTGCTGCGCTGGCTCGCCGAGCTCGGACACGACACGAGTGACGTCCGCGCCGAACGGTTCGGGGGCAACTGATGGTCGTCGTGGACGGCAACGCGCTGGCGGGGACGCTGGCCGACAGCCTGGGACCCGAGCCGACCGTGGTTGTCCTGCGCTGCGCCGGGTGCGGTTCGCTCGGGGTGCTCGGGCAGACCACGGTCCACCGCACCGCGATGGGGTCGGTGGCGCGCTGCCGCGGGTGCGACACGGTGCTCGTCACGGTCGTGGAGTCCGGGGCCCGGCGGTGGGTCGGCTTGCCCGGCGCCCGCACGATGTCGGCGTCCTTACCGGACGGCATCGAGTAGCACAAGGCTCGAACGGCGGGTCGTGCGGGTTTCTTGCGGGTTCCCGCAACCCTGGATCCGGTTCCCACCCGAACGGGGGACGGCTCCGGATACATCCTCGGAACTGCGCCGGGCCACCCACCCGGCGCGTGCCGGTGGGGGCAGGGTCGCCTCCGCGCCCGGTGGGCGCGGGAACCCGAAGCCTGCGCCCGCTGGGCCCCCACGCCTTCGGTGCCACGCCGCCCCGCAACGACGGAACCCCCGCCGCTCTTCCGAGCGACGGGGGTTCCGGTCTTCCTGTTCTGAGCGGATGACGAGATTCGAACTCGCGACCCTCACCTTGGCAAGGTGATGCGCTACCACTGCGCCACATCCGCATTCACACGCCGTCCTGGCCGTGCGGAGATGACTCTACCCGAAGAAGGGCGGCAGCACCGGTTCCGGTGGAGGTTCCGGGCGTGTCCGGCGCGGCGCGGGCGGTCCGTCAGGTCGACGGAGTTCGATCGGACCATGAGCTACGTGCACGACAATCCAGGCGGGACCGAGGCCCACGGCGTCGACCTGGTCGACCGCGACGCCCCCGCGATCCGGATCCTGGTGCACGGCGACCTGCCGACCACGATCGAGCACGAGGGTCGCACCTGGTTCGCGACGGGCGACGCCCACGACGCGGGCGACGACGACACCCCGCCGATCGCGATCTACCGCCCGGTCTGAGCCGACCCAGGGCGGCCCGGTCAGTGACCGCGGACGTCACCCGTCAGGATCGCGTGCTCGACACCCGCTGACAGCTCGTCGTGCAGGGCGTCCGCGAAGAACTCGCCGGCACCGAGGCTGATGAGGTGCGCGACCGCGGCCTCGGCGGCCGGGAACCCGGGCTCCCACTCGTCGTGCAGGAACGCGCGGACGTGTCCGGACTCGTGCACGACGACCACGCCGATGTGCTCGTGCCGGGTGCCGTCCTCGAGCACGGCGTCGAAGACGATCGGCTCGGTGTCCTCACCGAGTTCCTCGAGCAGGACGGTACCGGTGCCCGGCCACTCCGTCCGGTACGGCGGCAGGTCGGGTGCGTGCAGGTGCCCGGCGAGCTCGTCCGACGCCGACTCGATGTGTCCGGTGGACAGGTACTCGTCGACGACGTCGTGGATGCGGGCGTGCAGGTCCGGCTCGTACTGCCACCAGCGCTGGTGCACGGTGCGGAGCCACTCCTGGGTCGCGGCGTCGGCCGAGGCCGAGATCCCCACGAGCTGCGGTGCGGTGCCGGGCGAACCGACGACCTCGAGCTGTTCGTCGTGCGTCTCGACCGTGATCGACCCGGTGGTCTCGTCCGGGTGCACGCCGTGGACGTCCTCGGGCGCGGCGGCCCAGATGCTGGCGGGGAGCTTCGGCGGCAGGTCGAAGGGCACCGCGATCGCGGGTTGCGTCATCGCGTGGTCGATCGCGTCGCCGAGGTGCACCTCGTCCGCCCGGGACCCCATCACGATGCCACCGGCCGGCGGGACGAGCGACAGGTGTTCCAGGTCGTCCGGCGCGGCGTTCATCGAGGTGAGCACCGTGGTGTCGGCCCACTGCACGAACGCGCCGGCGGACCGGTCGTCCTCGCCGAACGGCACGTCCCACACCGTCGGGTCGGTGAGCACCCAGGATGCGGTGCGACCGGCAGGTCCGTGGCGGACGGCTTCGACGATCGCCGGCACCAGTCCGGGCAGCCCCCGGTAGGCGGGACGGACCGTGAGCCGGTCGACGGCGAGCAGGTCGGGCTTGCCGAGCATCTCGGCGGCGTGGGTCTGCAGCGAGAAGAACGTCTCCCCCGTCGCGTCCTGCGCGGCGACGGCGGACGCGAAGGACCCGGCGACGTCGGAGACCTGGTAGCCGAGCACCAGTGCCTCGAGCGACTCCGGTGCACGGCTCGTGAACGCGGTGACCTCGGCGACGGAGACCGCCTCGGTCTCGTCGTCGTCGGTGATCGGGACACGGACGTCGATCACCCACCGGTCGACGTCCTGTCCGGGGTAGGCGTCACCGTCCTCGTCCGAGATCGTGATGTGCACCAGGCGCAGGGAACCGTCCCAGGCGTCGTGGACGTGCTGGGCGATGGCGGCATCGGGGTCGTCGTTCACGGACGCAACGGTACCGGTGCACCCGCCGTGCGTGCGCCGGTCCGCCTCGCCGCCGATGATCGCCGTTCAGATCAGCGCGCGAGCGGCGAGCACGACGGCCGCTCCCCCGACGGTCAGCGCCGCGAGCACCGACAGCACCACCGCGACGGTGTCCCGCCGGGCCGGGGCACTCGCGCGGACGGCACCGGCGACGAGCTGCTGGGCCGCCGCCAGGGACGCCGCGCTCCCGAGCGGGCGGTCGTCCTGGTCGAACGCCAGGAACCGCTCACGCACGTGCAGCACGAGCCCCAGGCTGGTCCCGTGGTCGCGCGCCACCCAGGACTTCGGTCCCTGTTGCTCCCAGCGGACGGCGAGCATCAGGGGCCGGGGACCGGCAGGCCGGCCCGCTCCCCGTCCGGATGCGGCCAGCTGAACGCGACGGCGAGCTGGACGACACCGAACACGATGAGCACGCTCCCCACCGCGGCCACCGTCACCAGCGCGCCGAGGCCCGGCAGGTTCATCACCAGGATGCCGCTCAGCACACTGAGCACGGCGAGCACCACGGTCAGCGCACGGCGGCCCACCCACGGTGCGTAGATGAGTGCGATGCCCTCGAGGATCCAGGCGAACCCGAGCAGCAGCGCCACCCACCGCGCCCCGATCGGCGGGAACACGATCGCGACGACACCGCCGGCGACCACCACTGCCCCGAGGACCACCAGCCCGACCTGACGCCACCAGACCCGAGGGTGCACCTGGAGTCCCCGGACGACCAGCGCCGCCCCCGACACGACCAGGTAGATCCCGAAGACCCACGACACCGCGAACAGCGTCGCGTGGGGCAGGACGATCGCAGCCAGTCCGGCGAGCACGCCCACCGCGCCGACGATCCCGAACGCCACCCGGATCCCGTCGCCGCCCGGCGGAAGCGAGCCAGTCCGCTGGCCGACGTCACGTTCGTCACGCATGTCCGTCCGACCTCCCTGCAGGTCCCGACTGGTGCTGTGGTGCTGGTTGGTGCTGGCGACCGGAGACCGCCCGTGGAGTGCGTCCTGCGCACAGGACTACACCCGGAGGTGAGCGGTTGTCCATGTCCCATGCGTGCGCATGGGGCGCGGCCCGTCCCCCGGCGCCGCCGTGTGAGCGTCGAGGTCCCCGTGGGCGGTAGCCTGGCGCGCCGGACGCCGAACCATCGGCGCTCGCGATCGCAGACCAGACGGAGGACCACGGTGCCAGCACTCGGAGACGGCCGCGCCGACGGCGTGTGGTGCACGCTCGGCGAACCCCGCACCACCGCGCAGATTGCGCAGAACGGGTTCGCCTGGCTCGGCCTCGACGCCCAGCACGGCGCCTTCGACGACGCCACGCTCCTGGCGACGATGCCGGCGCTCGCCGCGGTCGCACCGCAGGTCCCCGTGGCCGTCCGGGTCGCCGAGGGCTCGGACGCGGCCATCGGCCGTGCGCTCGACCTCGGCGCGGACATCGTGATCGTCCCGATGATCGAGACCGTCGAGCAGGCCGAGCACGCCGTCCGTGCCGCGCACTACCCACCGCGGGGCCGGCGGAGCTGGGGGCCGATGGCGGGACTCTGGGGCGGTTCGGCACCGTCCGCCGTCGCTGCCGACCCCGAGGTGTGGGTGATGCTCGAGACACGCGAGGGCCTCCGTGCCGCCGAGCAGATCCTGGCGGTCCCGGGCGTCTCGGCGGTGTTCGTCGGACCCTTCGACCTGTCGATCGGGCTCGGCGTGGAACTGCGCGAGCTGCTCGACGCCGACAGCGCCACGGACCCCCTCCCCGCGATCGTCGCCGCAGCCCGCCGCGCGGGCAAGCACACCGGCGCTTTCGCCGGTGACCTGGCCCGCGCCGAACGGCTCCGCGCGCTCGGCTTCGACCGCGTCGCCGTCGTCACCGACGGGACCCTGCTCGCGCACGGTGCGGCCGCGGTGCTCGGCTCCGCGGCCACCGGTCGCACCTCGTACTGACGGGCCGTCAGCGGCGAAGTACTGACGGGTCGTCAGCGGCGGCCGCACCGGCGACCGGTCCTCGTCGGCGTCCTCGACGCCGCTGAGAGGGCGTGCCCGCGCCCCGGTCCACACTCGGTCGGGAACCCGAGCCGACCGCGACCGCAGAGAGGACGAGACATGACCGACGTCTCCAGCCAACCGCCCGCCGAGGGCGACGACCGCCGCATCCTGACGAACCGCCAGGGCCACCCCGTCTCCGACAACCAGAACCAGCGCACCGTCGGGGCCCGTGGCCCGGCGACGCTCGAGAACTACCAGTTCCTCGAGAAGATCAGCCACTTCGACCGCGAACGGATCCCGGAGCGGGTCGTGCACGCGCGCGGTGCCGTCGCCTTCGGGTACTTCGAGGCCACCGGCACGTGGGGTGACGAACCCATCGCGCCGTACACCCGCGCGAAGCTGTTCCAGGAGCCCGGCAAGCGCACCGACCTGGCGATCCGGTTCTCCACCGTGATCGGCGGCCGTGACTCCTCCGAGGCTGCCCGCGACCCGCGCGGCTTCGCCGTGAAGTTCTACACCGAGGACGGCAACTGGGACCTCGTCGGCAACAACCTCGGCGTCTTCTTCATCCGCGACGCCATCAAGTTCCCCGACGTCATCCACTCCCTCAAGCCCGACCCCGTGACCTTCCGGCAGGAGCCGGCGCGCATCTTCGACTTCATGTCGCAGACCCCCGAGTCGATGCACATGCTCGTGAACCTGTTCAGCCCGCGCGGGATCCCCGCGAACTACCGCACGCAGCAGGGCTTCGGCGTGAACACCTACAAGTGGGTGAACGCCGACGGCGACACCAAGCTCGTCAAGTACCACTGGATCCCGTCGGTGGGCGTGTCCTCGATGACCGAGGCCGACGCCGCCGCCGTGCAGGCCGGCGACCTCGGGCACGCGTCGAAGGACCTGTACGAGGCGATCGAGCGTGGTGAGTACCCCGAGTGGGAGCTCCGCGTGCAGCTCATGGACGACCACGAGCACCCGGAGCTCGACTTCGACCCGCTCGACGACACGAAGGTGTGGCCGGAGAACGAGTTCCCGCCGAAGCCCGTCGGCAAGATGGTCCTGAACCGCAACGTCACGAACCACTTCGCCGAGAACGAGCAACTGTCCTTCGGCACCGGCGTGCTCGTCGACGGCCTCGACTTCTCCGACGACAAGATGCTCGTCGGACGCACGTTCTCGTACTCGGACACGCAGCGCTACCGCGTCGGCCCGAACTACCTGCAGCTGCCGGTGAACGCCCCGAAGAACGGCGCCGTCGCGACCAACCAGCGCGACGGGCAGATGGCCTACCACCAGGACCACGGCGGCGAGAACCCGCACGTCAACTACGAGCCGTCGATCACCGGCGGCCTGCGCGAGGCGGAGTACCCGACCCACGACGACCAGGGGCCGGAGATCGTCGGGCGCCTCACCCGCAAGCGGATCCCCCGGACGAACGACTACACCCAGGCCGGCCAGCGGTACCTGCTCCTGCAGGACTGGGAGCGCGACGACCTCGTCGCGAACTTCGTCGACCTCATCTCGCAGGCGGCCCGTCCGGTGCAGGAGCGCATGCTCTGGCACTTCTACATGGTCGAGGACGACCTGGGTCGTCGCGTGGGCGAGGGACTCGGCATCACCCTCGACGAGGTCAAGGACCTGCCCCCGTTGCAGTCCCAGACGCTCAGCGACGACGAGCTCGCCCGCCTGGCGAACCTCGGTCACAACGGCTCCCGCGACGTCGAGGGCCTGATGATGACGCACTGCGTCCCCGACGAACGCGCCGTGCGCGTCTGAGACGCGACCCCGGGACGGACGGGAGGCCCGGTGCCAGCTGGCACCGGGCCTCCCGTCCGTCCCGGGTGGAGACCCAAGCGTCCGCTCGCCGGTCACCGTGGTCGCGACGGGTGAGGACTCCCCCGCCGAGCACGATCGGTGGCGGGGGCCCTCGTCCGCTACGTGGACGGGGCGGTGCGGCCTCCGGCGTGAGCCTCGATCAGGGGTGCGCGGAGCGGTCGACGTCGACCCTAGGCTGACCGGCGTGACCGACCTCGCTCCCGACCAGACCGCGCCGAGCGCCGCCGGGTCCCCCGCATCGACAGCCGTGCCGCTACCGCCCCTCAGCCTGCTCGCGGTGGTGGCGATCGCCCTCGCGTTCGTGGCACCGATCGGCGGTCTCGTCGTCGGGTTCATCGCGCGCCGCGACGTGCGACTGACCGGTGAGCGGGGTGACGGCATCGCGTTCGCGGCGATCCTGATCGGGGCGACGCTGACGTTGTTCGGGGTCATCGTGCCGCTGTTCCTCGGCGGTACGGGGTTCTTCGACCTGGACCTCCAGCTCTGAGCACCGGACGCCGGTCGCTACCCTGACCGAGTGGGGAACGATGCTGATGTCTCGACGCTGATCCGGCCGGCGACGCTCGCCGATGCGGATGCGATCGCGCACGTGCACACGGTGTCGTGGCGAGAGACGTACGGCCGGTTCGTCGACGACCCGGACACGAGCCCCTGGTTCGACGCGGGTCGCCGGGTCGACATGTGGCGGTCGACGCTCGAGAGTCCCGACGTCCGAGAAGCCGTCCAGGTCGCCCTGGACAGCAGCGGCGTCGTGGGCTTCGCCGCGGCGCAGACGACCCCCGAGCCGGATGCCGTCCGCCCCGAGGAGCTGACGACGCTCTACGTCCTGGCCCGTGCGCAAGGAACCGGCGCCGGCCAGGCACTCCTCGACACCGTGCTCGCCGACCGTCCGGCGTCGCTGTGGGTGGCAGCGGACAACCCGCGGGCGCACGCCTTCTACCGGCGGAACGGCTTCACGCCCGACGGCGCGGAGTCGGCGTTCGGACCGATCCCCCGGACCGTGCGTCTGGTGCGCTGAATGTCAGTCCACGGCCGGCGCGGAGATGTCCCACACGGTGGTCTCCTCGTACTGCTCGGACCAGCCGCGGCGCATCCGTGCGGCGGCACGGTCGAACGCGTCGACGACGTCGGTGTCCGGCGTCAGCAGCGCCTGCAGGCGGATGCCGTCGTAGAGGGCGAGCAGCTGCTGTGCCCCGCGGATCGGGTCCATCGTCGCCGGTTCGCGGCCGGCGCGGACGTCTTCCTGCAGCGCGGTGCGGACGGTCTCGCGGAACTGCAGGTACGCAGACCGGTAGTAGTCGGCGCCGTCCGTCGACGGGTCGGTCGAGATGGCCAGCGTCGCGGCGATCAGACGCATGAGGGACGGGTCCTCGGCGTGGGCGGAGAGCAGCGCGTGCAGGAACGCGACCGTGCCCTTCTCACCGGCGAGCGGCAGCAGCGGTGCCGACACCGCACGGGTCCACCGCATCACCGCGGCGGCCAGCAGTGCGTGCTCGGAGGGGAAGAGCTCGAGGAGCTCGGCCTGCCGCATCCCCGACCGGGACGCGACGCCCTCGAGCGAGAAGCGTGACAGTCCCCCGTCGTGGAGGACCGCGATCGCACCGTTGATCGCCCGGGTGCGCGGGACTTCCTCGTCGGCGGCGTTCTGGTTCGTCAGTGGCGCCAGCGGGTGCTTCCGGAACCAGTCCAGGAGTGCGCGAGCGCGGGAGGCCCCGAACGCCGGATCAGTCGGGCGACCCGGGCTGAACAGGTCGCTGAACCCCGGTACGTCGTGCATCAGCGGGTCGAGGGACTGGAACGCCATCGACCAGTCCGGGAACGAGCGCTGGGCGATCGGCTCGTCGAGCAGCACCCGGACGTTCGTGTGCCGCGGGTCGGCCCGGACCTGGTCGAAGCGCTCCCGGACGACGTCGTCCTCGCCCTCGATGATCCCGATGCAGTTGTCGTCGCGGTGCGCGAGCATGCCGGTGACGCCGAGCCGGGTGTTCTTCTCGCGACCGACCGTCAGGATCTGGGCGAGTTCGGAATCCGTGATCGGACGGGTCTGGGTGCTGGTGTAGACGAGCGATCGCATGGTGCTGCTTCCTGGTCGGACGGTCCCCCGGTGTGTGGGAGGCGCCGCCGTGTCGAACCCGAATCGACTCGACGGCACCTCGTGGTCACCGTAACCAGCGGCGACCACCTTCACTGCGACGCAAGACGGTCCGTGGCTGTTCGGCACCCGGAGGATGCCGACCTCTGAATGGAACCATCTGCCCGAGTCCGGCGGTACCCCCACAATGGGGAACGGGCGTTCTCCGGCTGTTCCTGGGGGTTCGCTTCAGTTCGCGCGGTCGCCCGACGGGTGCGTCTCGAAGATGCGCTCGCCCGTCGTCGGGTCCCACCCGATGGTGCGGGGTTCCGCTGATCGCGGGCGTCGTTCGTCCCGCGGGAAGAACGGACGGGCGCTGGGCAGGTAGCTGAGCACCGCGGCGACGACGACGCAGACGGCCTCGATGAAGCTCCAGTCCACGCCGTCGGTGGCGATGGCGAACACTGTGCTGCAGGCACTCAGCCCGGCGATGATCGCGAGCCAGAGACGCGCGTTCCCGGAGCCTCGTCCCATCCGCGTTGCCAGCCACACGAACAGTGCCGACCAGGCGAGGACGAGGACGAGCCCGAGCGACGCCCCGATGATCGCGCCGCCGGCTTCGCGCATGGACACGACCATGCCGGGCGCGGCGGCCCCGAGGCTGATGATGACGGACGCCCACCAGAGCGCCACGGCGATCGTGACGACCCGCGGTCGCGTTCGCTGATCGGCGTGCTGTTCCATCAGGTGCTCCCCCGTCGTTCCGCTGGATGCGGCTCGACGATCCTACGGTCACGCCGCGGAACCGCGGTTGCGCATCCTAGGGGCGGTAGTCCTCGCGACGTGGCGGGACCTGCGCCGCGTGGGAATCGGTGTACGGCTTCGCGCCCCGCATCCCGCCCAGCGTCTTCGCGACCGTCGTCAGCAACCAGCCCAGCCCTCGTGCCACGGTGCTCAAGATCCTCATGGCGCCCCCTCGTCGGACCGACCTGCGGTGTCGGCCTCGTCCCGTCACACCGTACGCGGACGGGCCGGATTCCCGCCAGGGACGGCAGCCTGTCGGTCCCGTCGTCGATCGACGTCGCGCATAGGCTGGACGCCCGACCGGGGAGGAGTCGCGATGCCGGTGGTCCGCGAGCGAGTGCCGTTGTGGCGCACGCCCTGGTGGCACCCTCGCCGCTGGGAAGCGCGTATGTGGGTGCTGCTCGTCGCGGCTGCTGCTGGCGGCGTCCTCCGCGAAGTGGTGCATCCGTTCTACGACGACGGGGTGCGGGCGGTCGCGAACTGGGTCGCCCTCTGCATCCCAGGATGTGTGATCGCGTACGTCGTGGTCGGTCGGTGGAAGAAGGGCCTCACCACGCTGTGGAAGCCGTCCTGGCGCGAGCTCCGACGGATCCTGGTCGCGGCACCGCTCGGGGTGCTGGCCCTGCGGCTGCTCATCGAGGACGACGACGGGTGGTTGTGGCTGCTCGCCGGGGTGTCCGCCGCGCTGCTCGCGCTCGCGGTGGCTCGCTGGGTCGCTGCGCGCCGCGATCGTCGACGTCGGACGAATGCCTACGGGACGGTGTCCGCTGACCCGTACGCGTAGCGCCCGATGGGGTTCGTCTGTGCCCTACGCGTCCCGTGCGGAGTCTGTCTTCGACGGCAACCGCGATGCCACGAGCGTCCCGACGAGCGCCACCACCGCGAAGGCCGCGAACCCGAACGGCAGCCCGATCGCGCTGCCGACACCACCGACGACGAGCGGCCCCACGGCGTCCCCGGTCTCACGCCCGAGCTCCGCTGAACCCATGGTGCGACCGAGCCGATCCGGCGGAGTCGTCCCGGCGAGGTGCGCGAACGCGACGGGTGTCAGCGTGGCGACACCGGCCCCGGCGAGCAGGGCCGCGATGAAGACGGCCACCGCCGAGGGTGCGACGGCGACCACCAGGAACGCAGCGGCCACCGCGGCCGTCCCGGCCACCCCCGCGACCCCGGTGCCCAGACGCCCGGCGTCGTGCAGCCGCCCGGCGACCGGCTGCACGAGCGACGACGTCACGGCGAGGACGGCGACCGCGAGCGTCGACACCAGGAGCGGGATGCCGACCTCGGTGCCGAGCGCCGGGAGCATCCCGGTCAGCGCGCCGATCGCAGCGCTGCCGACGGCAAGGACGACGACCGGGATCAGGAACTGGCGGTCCGTGGCCGCTCGGACCATCACGGCGAGCGTGGCCCGCTGCCGGGGCAGGGGCACGACCGGCTCGACGGCGACGAGCACCGCCACCGCCGTCACGAGAGCCATCACGACGAGGATCCCGAACAGCCACTGCGTGCTGCCGAACTGCACCACGAGTGCACCGATGACCGGTCCCCCGGCGTAGCCGAGACCCTTCCACGAGCCGTACCGACCGAAGTACGTCCCGCGACGGTGCACCGGCACGAGGCGGGCGACCGCGGCGGAAGATGCCGGCGAGAACGCGGAGGCGCCGGCACCCTGCAGCAGACGGGCGAGCCCGAGCCAGAACGGACCGGTCCCGAAGACGCCGATGAGCGAAGCCGCCGCGAAGACGATGAGTCCGCCGACGATCACCGGTCGCGGGCCGATGCGGTCGGAAAGTGCGCCGAAGACCGGCTTGAGGACGAGTTCGGCGACGTCGTAGAGCGCCAGGAAGAGCCCCAGCCACGCGAGCGTCAGGCCGAGTTCGAGGTGCTCGCCGCCGACCGCCGCGGCGATGCCGTTCGCCCCGAAGGCGGTCACGAACCCCGCGGCGTACAGCGGAGCGAGCCGAGGGGGCGTGGTCGTCGACAGCGCGGTCACGTGACCACCCTGGCCGACCAGGCGCAAGGCCGCCAGTTCCTCGTGGCCCCGAGCGGGTACGGCGCCCCGGAGCACCCGCGGTGGCGGACGAGGCTGACCGACGAGCCAGCGAGCCGGCACCAGCCCCACCTCGACGTCCGCTCGGCCACCTCGTGGCACCGTCGGAACCATGCGAGGAGACATCGAGACGTACCACCAGGACGGGCAGTGGCAGAGCAAAGTCGAGGGGACGGACGACGTGTTCGGCGTCGCACACACGAAGCGCGAGGCAGTGGCGCTGGGTCGGGAGCGGGCGAAGGCGGAGAAGGTCGAGCACATCATCCGCAACGAGGACGGCACCATCCACGAACGCTCCACGTACGGACACGATCCGCGGAACATCCCCGGGTGACACCGTCGGAACGACGAAACCCCCGGCCGAGGCCGGGGGTTTCAGGTGGTGGGCGATACTGGGATCGAACCAGTGACCTCTTCCGTGTCAGGGAAGCGCGCTACCGCTGCGCCAATCGCCCAGGTCCCTGCGTGGACCGGAGTCCATCAAGGTCTTGGAGGGTGGATCTGGAGGTGGGGACGGGATTCGAACCCGCGTGGACGGCTTTGCAGGCCGCTGCCTAGCCTCTCGGCCACCCCACCATCGAGGTTCACGTCTCCGTGAGTACCCGAACGGTGGGATACCCTCTGGTGAGTCGCGGGCCTTCGAGAAGACCCACACTCGAGCGGATGACGAGATTCGAACTCGCGACCCTCACCTTGGCAAGGTGATGCGCTACCACTGCGCCACATCCGCACTTGTCGTTCCGCTGTCGCGGCGACGACGTAAACTCTATACGCACCGGGGCACTTCCACCAAAATCCTCCCCGTTCACCGGGCGTGTCCCCCGAGTTCATGCGGATCGGGGCGGTTCGACACCCCCTGTGGACAGCGCGCCACACCCGGGCCGCGCGACGTGTTCGATGCACCGCCGGACTTCCGCTAGTATCGATCCGCACGAACAGTGCAGGGGGCGATTGGCGCAGTTGGTAGCGCGCTTCGTTCACACCGAAGAGGTCATCAGTTCGAGTCTGGTATCGCCCACACAGCAACACCCACCACCGACAAGAGCCCGACGCAGCAGCGTCGGGCTCTTGTCATCTCATCAGGCCGCAGCACGCGGCCAGACCACCAGCACGATCGGACGAAGGGGCGCATGACCGACGTCGACCTCGAGTTCGCCCGGGTCCGAGCGGTCCTCGACCGTCCGACCCTGCGGCTCATGTCCCGGCCGACCAGCGCCACGGTCCTGGCCGTGTTCCGCACGGTCTTCGATCGCGACGTGCAGTACGTCCCCGCCGACCGCATGCACCTGCAGGTCGAGGAACACGTCGCGCGCCTGCAGGCGGCGGGTGCCCGCGTTCCCGCCAGCGACCAGGCGGTGCAGGCAGCCAGCGCGCAGACCGACAGCGAGCCGACCGAGGGCGAGCAGGAGGCCCGCCCGAACGGCCGCGCCCTGTGCCGCGAGTGGGTCGGCGCCCAGTGGCTCGTCCGCTCGAACTCCCCCGACGGCGACGAGCAGTACTCCCTGACGAGCCACGCGCTCGAAGCCCTGAGCCTCGTCGACGCCCTGTCGGCCGACCGCGCCCTCATCAGCGAGAGCCGGCTGGCGATGATCGTCGACGCCGTGCACCGGTGGGCCGCCCGCGCCGAGCCCGACCCCGACGTGCAGATCCGCCGGATCGACGCCCAGATCGCCGAACTGCAGGCAGAGCGGGAGCGCCTGGAGCACGGCGACGACGTCGTGGCCGTCGACGACGACCGGATGCGCGACGGGTACACGAACATCTCGGACCTGATCCGGCAGCTGCCGAGTGACTTCAAGCGCGTGGAAGAAGCGGTCGCGACGATGCACCGCTCGATCGTCGAGGACTTCCGGCAAGAGGTCCGCCCCATCGGCGAGATCCTCGACGACTACCTGGCGCGCACCGACAACCTGATGGAGGCGACGCCCGAGGGCCGTGCCTTCGAGGGCGCCTTCGAACTGCTGCGGGACGACGCCCTGCTCCTGCGGCTCCGCGACGACATCGCGACGATCCTGGCGCACCCGTTCGCGCAGGGCCTCGGGGCCGGCGAGCGTCGGGCCTTCCGCAACACCGTGACGATCCTGCGCCAGGGCATCGAGGACGTCCTCGCCCAGCGCCGTCAGCTCACCGCCACGCTCCGCGACCAGATCGTCGCACACGACGTGGTGCGCGACCGCGAGCTCGACGCGGTGCTCCGCTCGATCAACCGCGGCCTCGCCACCCTGATGGACCAGGGCGGTGCACGCGACCGGATCCCGCTGCCGCTCCTGCCGGCGGCGGCCGAGGTCGGCACGCTGCGCGAGCGCTTCTACGACCCGGACGCCGAGTCCGTGCCACCGCCCATCGAGGAACCCGACGACGACGTCTTCGAGGACCTCGACGTCGAGATGCTCCGCAAGCACGGGGGGCCGCTCCTGACCGAGCTGCGCGCGGCACTCCGCTTCGCCGAGGCCGACTCCAGCGTCGACGCGTTCCACGGGCTGCCGCCCGAGCAGCGCCGACCGGTCGAGCTCTTCGGCCTCGCGCACCTGCTGACGGGGCGCGACGACTTCGAGTCGGCCGCCCACGTCGCCGAGCACCGCACGGTCCGCCCCGACGGCACCGCGATCACCTTCCACATGCCCACCGCTGCGCTCGACGACGAGCGCACTCCGGTCGGCGACGCACACGACGAGAACGCACAGGAGGCACGGTGAGCGACACGACGCCGGCACCGGTCGACGACACGGTCCCCTACGACGACCCCGCATCCGTGATGCAGGACGACGAGCGTGACGAGTCCAGCTTCGCCCTCTTCGAGGGCGACGAGGGCCGGCTCGACGAGCACCAGCGACGCGCCCTGGTGGCCCTGCTGCGGCACTCGTACGTCAGCTCCCGCACACACCCCGACGAGTGGCGTGCGGTGCTCGACGCCGAGTACCAGCTGCGGTCCCGCCTGAACGACCTGTTCCTCGAGCTGCACGTCGACCGCGACCGCGAGGTCGCGTGGAAGCGCCAGGCGCGGTCGGAGAGCCAGCGCCGCACGTTCCCGACCCTGCTCCGCGACCTGCCGTACACCCGCGAGGAGACGATCGTCCTCGTCTACCTGCGGATGCGCCTGCGCGCCGACGCCCGACCGGGCCCGGACCAGGTCGTCGTCGACCGCTCCGAGATCCTCGGGCACGTGGCGGGTTTCCGTCCAGCGACCGCGACGGACCGCACCCGCGACGAGGGCCGGGTGGCGAAGGCCATCGAGCGCCTCGTCACCGCGCGCATCCTGATCCGCACCTCCGACCCGGACCGCTTCCGGGTGGCGAGCGTCGTCGAGGTGCTGCTCCCCCTGGAGCGCCTGCTCGAACTGGACACCTGGCTGCGGACCACCACCGCGCAGGGTGAGGCGACCGCCCCGGGCGGCGAGCCGACCGACGGGGACGACCCGGGCCTCCCGGCAGACGGCGAAGCCGAGACCGACACCGACGACGAAGGCGAGACGGAAGCGTGACCGACACGTTCGAGATCCCGGCGCTCTTCGACACGGTCGCGCAGTGGCGCGCCGAGTCGATGCAGGTCGTCAACTGGGGTGGCTTCCACGGCCACCGGCAGGTCGAGCTGTCCGGCACGGCGACGCTCATCTCCGGCGCCTCGGGCACCGGCAAGTCGACGCTGATGGACGCCTACCTGGCCGTGATGATGCCGTCCGACGTGCCGTTCAACGGCGCCTCAAACGACGCCACCACCGGCCGCGCCCGCAGCGCCGACCAGCGCAACCTGCTCACGTACCTGCGCGGCAAGGTCGACACCCGGCGCGACCCGGAGACCGGCAGCCTGCGCGACGTGAACCTGCGTGGCGACGACCAGACCACCTGGGGCGCGGCGGCGGTCACGTTCCGGAACGACGACGAGCGGCGCTTCACGGTGCTGCGTGCGTACATCGTGCCGAAGCGCGCCCGCGGGGTCGGCGACATCCAGATGACCATGGCGACGGTCGACGACACCTTCGACCTGCGTCGGCTCGAGGAGTTCGTGCCGTCGCGGTTCCACCATCTCGAGCTGACCGGCCGTGTGCCGGGGCTCGTCATCCGCGACACCTACCAGGAGCTCGCGTACACGCTGCAGACCCGGCTGGGCATCGGCGACTCCGGCGGCGGCAACCGAGCGATGCGCCTGCTCGCCCGGATCCAGGCCGGTCAGCACCTGCCGACCGTCGACGCGCTGTACAAGTCGCTCGTGCTCGAGACCCCCGGCACGTACGAGGCGGCCGACCGGGCCCTCGCGCACTTCTCCGCCCTCGACGAAGCGTACGAGGCGATGGACACCGAGGAGCGCAAGGTCCGCATCCTCTCCCCCATCACCGACCTGCACGACGAGATCTCGCGCGCGACCGAGGCCGCAGCGGCCCTGGACGGCATCGCGACCGGCGCCGAGGTGTCGCCGTTCGCGCACTGGACGGCCTCGCGGAAGCGCGACCTGCTCGATGCCGAGGTCGCGCGCAACGCCCGGGAGCGGACGGCATCGCGCGCCGAGGTCGCCGCGGCCGAGGCCCGGCACGCCGCCGTCGAGATCGAGCTGCGCGACGCCGAGGCCCGGCTCCGCGACCAGGGCGGCAACGCACTCGCCCAGCTCGAGGACCGCATCGAACGGCTCACCCGTGAGCGCGACGCCGTGGTCCGCACCCGCGCCACCTTCGACGAGCGCACGGCGGTGCTCGGGGTCCCCGTCTCCTCGGAGCAGGACTTCACCGGGATCCAGCGTGCCGCGCACGAGTTCCTCGGGTCGTACGCCGACGCGCGGACCGCCCTCGACGAGCGCCGCGACGCCCTGACCCGCGAGGAGTACCCGCTCCTCGACCGCGAACGGTCCCTGCGGCAGGAGCGCCAGTCGCTCGAGCACCGGCAGGGCGCCATGCCGTTGCCGATGCACGAGGCCCGGCTCGCGATGGCCCGTGCCACCGGCATCGACCCGGCCGAACTGCCCTTCGTGGCGGAACTGCTCGACGTGCTGCCCGGCGAGGAGCGCTGGCGCACGGCCATCGAGTCTGTCCTGGCCCCCGTCGCCCGCACGCTGCTCGTCGACCAGGACCGCCTCGGCGACTTCAGCGAGGCGATCGACGCACTGCGCCTGCCCGTCCGCGTGCAGTTCGAGGGTGTGCCGACCGGCCCGCACCTGGACCTCGACGGCGACCCGGCGATGGTCTCCGGCAAGCTCGCCATCAAGCCGTCGCCGTTCAGCACCTGGGTGCGCGAGCGGATCGAGTCCGACCGCACCGACGCCCGCTGTGTCGCCTCGGCGTCGGACCTCGGCGGTGGTGGCCGCCGGGTCACCGAGTCCGGGCAGCTCCGCGACGGCCGTCGTGGCGCGCACGGTGACCGCCGCCAGTCGAACGTCATCGGCTTCACGAACGAGGCCCGCGTCGCCGCGGTCGAGCAGGAGCTCGCCTCGATCGCGCAGGACCTCGCCACGCTCGAGGCCCGCCGCACCGACGTCGCGCAGGACCTCACCGCGCTCGACGTGCTCCGCGCCGCGCACCAGCACGTGGTCGACGTCACGTGGGCCTCGATCGACGTCGACGGGCTCGGGACGTCCCTCGCCCGGCTCGACGAGGAACGGCAGGCGCTGCTCGCCGCCGACGACGGCCTGCGGACGCTGCGGGCCTCGGTCGCGCGGCTCCGGAAGTCCCTCGACGAAGCGGCCGACCGTCGCTCCGCCGCACGGCTGTCCGTCCAGCGGCTCGAGGAGCGCCACGCGGTGCTCGTCGACGGCCAGGACGCCGCCGCCGAGATCCTGGAGCGCTTCGAGGCCTCGCCCGGTTCGCTGCCGGACGACCAGCAGTCCCGTCTGCTCGAGGAGACCTTCGAGGAGATCGGTGCCCCGGACGGTGTCGACGGGTTCGACGACGCCACGCGACGACTGAAGCGCCGGCTCGAGGAGCGGCTCACGCAGGCGCTCGACGGTGCCGCGGCGGCCTCGACCTCGTTGACGCTGACGTTCCAGCGCTACCAGGACGCCTGGCCCGACCCGAACCTCGGCACGGGCGTCGCGTCGTACCCGGACTACCACGCGATCCTCGACCAGATCGTGGCGACCGGCCTGCACGCGCGTCGGAGCGAGTGGCGTCGACGCCTGTCGCAGTGGAGCGGCGAGGACCTCGTCCCGCTCGCCGGCGCCTTCGACCGCGCCGTCGTCGAGATCGAGGAGCGCCTCGAGCCGGTGAACGAGATCCTGCGGGAGCTGCCGTTCGGCGCGAACCGGGACCGCCTGAAGATCCAGATCCGCCGGGTCACCCGCGAGGACGTCACCGCCTTCCGTCGGGAGCTCCGCGCGCTGTCCGCCTCGGTCGACACCGAGCTGACCGACGACGTGCTCGAGACCCGGTTCCGACGGCTCCGGCGGTTCATGGCGGTCATCCGGCCCGACCCCGACGCCGCCCGCGGCCGCACCACCCAGCGCGACGCGGTGCTCGACGTCCGACGGCACATGGAGATCACGGCCGTCCGGTACGACACCGACGGCAACGACCTCGGCGTGTACTCGTCGCTCGGCGACAAGTCCGGTGGGGAGACGCAGGAGCTCGTGGCGTTCATCGTCGGCGCCGCGCTGCGCTACCAGCTCGGTGACGAGACCCGTCCCCGTCCCCGGTTCGCGCCGGTGTTCCTCGACGAGGCGTTCATCAAGGCGGACTCGGAGTTCGCCGGCCGTGCGGTCACCGCGTGGCTCCGGCTCGGGTTCCAGCTCGTCGTGAGTGCGCCGCTCGACAAGGTCACGGCGCTCGAACCGTCGATGGAGCGGCTCCTGTCGATGCGCAAGCACCCCGAGACGGGCCACTCGTCCGTCACCGAGATCGCCCGGGTGGAGCCGGCCGCCGTCTGACGCGGGCCGGGTCTGGTCGCGCGTGTCGGCTGGTCAAGACACCCCGCTCACCTCCGCCGAGCGGTCACGAACCGTCGGATGGCGGCGGCGCAGCCGACAGTTCGTGACCACTCGACGCGCGGCAGGCGGGGTGTCCTGACCACCCGGCGGCCGGGCCGTCAGCGTGTCGCCAGGTGCCGCACAGACGTTCCATGACCACGCGCCGCTACGGCGATGGCGTGTTCGGACGCCGCCGCTCCCCCAGTCCCCGCCCCGACGACGCTCCCGGTCTCGGCATCGGTGCCCTCGTGCAGGTCATCGACACCGATCGGGGTGGCGAGCAGTGGGCCGACGAGCCGATCGGGGTGATCGTGGCTCCCGGCGGGAGTCAGATCGGCGGGACACAGCGCACGTGGACCGTCGCCTTCGATGAGCCCGCGTACACGAAGGACGGCCGCGGCCCCTTCGAGCGCGCGACCGTCCTGAGTCGTCAGCTGGTGCCGGTCACGACCGACAGCGGCGAGTAGTCCGGGTCCGGACTCAGTACTCCTCGGAGCCGCTCTTCATCATGGCCGCGACGGCCATGCAGCACCCGACGCCACCGAGGACGCCGACGCCGATGATGATCCCTGCGATGAGTTCGAGCATGGGTGGTGACTCCTTGGTTGCGTCGGCGTGTGGCTCCGCTCAGGTTACCGGATGCCGCGCATGAGCCGCAGCACCGGCTTGGCCAGGAGCAGCAGGACCACGCCCACCACGACGGCGACCAGACCGAGGATCGTGAAGTACGGGGCCTCGTTCGCCGGGTCGTAGTAGCGGGACAGCACCCCGGTGACGGCGGTGCCCAGCGACACCGACAGGAAGAACAGCGCGACCATCTGGGTCTGGAACTTCGGCGGCGCGAGCTTCGTGGCGACGGACTGGCCGACCGGCGAGAGCAGCAGCTCGGCGAGCGTGAACACCAGCAGGATGCCGACGAGCGCCAGCAGCGGCGTGCCGTTCTCGCCCGAGCCGGTGAACGGCAGGAACAGCAGGAACGCGAGCCCCATGATCCCGGTGCCGAGGGCGAACTTCGTCGGGGTGGACGGCTGGCGGTCGCCGAGCTTGGTCCACAGCGCCGCGAAGACGCCGGACAGCACGATGATGAAGACCGGGTTGATCGACTGCACCCACGACACCGGCATCTCCCAGCCGAACAGCGAGCGGTCGAGGCGCTCGTCGGAGTAGACCGTCACGACGGTGAACTGCTGCTGGTAGAGCGACCAGAACACGGCACTGCCGATGAACAGCGGGATGAACGCGAAGACCCGCGACCGCTCGTCACGGGTGATGCCGCTCGACAGGATGACGACGAAGTAGCCGATGGTGGCCAGCACGACGACCGCCACCACGACGGTGGGCAGGTTGCCGACGTTGAGCAGGCCGGTCAGCACGGCGACGACGATGACGACGAGCGCGACGACGACGCCGGCTCCGATGAGCGGCAGACGGCGGCGGTCGACGGGGTTCGCCACGTGGCGGACGACCTCGGGCAGCTTCTTCCGCCTGATCGCGTACTGCACCAGGCCCGCCGCCATGCCGACGGCGGCCAGGCCGAAGCCCCAGTGGAAGCCGAGCGAGCTCTGCAGCAGCCCGGTGAGCAGCGGTCCGAAGAACGCCCCGAGGTTCACGCCGAGGTAGTAGAGCGAGAAGCCGGCGTCGCGGCGCGGGTCCTCGCGGCTGTAGAGGCCGCCGACGATCGTGGTGGCGGTGGCCTTGAGTCCGCCGGAGCCGAGCGCGATGAGCACGAGGCCGACCCCGACCCCGGCCACCCCGGGGATGAGCGCGAGGGCGATGTGCCCGAGCATCACGACGATCGCGCTGCCGAACAGGGTCCGGTCAGCTCCGATCAGTCGGTCGGCGATCCACGCTCCGATGATCGTGAACAGGTAGACCGCGCCGCCGTAGGCACCCATGATGCCGGTGGCGATGCCCTTGTCGATGCCCAGGCCGCCCTGCGTGACCGTGTAGTACATGTAGATGAGGACGATGCCCTGCATCCCGTAGAACGAGAACCGCTCCCAGAGCTCCACGGCGAACGGTGTCGAGAGCTCGAACGGTTGCCCGAAGAAGGTGCGTCCGGGACGGCCTTCGCGGTCCGCGGGGGTGGTACGTGACATGGCGGCCAGTCTGCCCCTGGCCGGGTGCGCACGCCCAATCGTCGAACCCCGCTCATGTCTTTGGAGGGTTCCCACGACCTCGTGACGGCACCGGCGACACGGGGTTGTGCGCCCGCACGGCGTTCCCGCCGCTGTCGGCACCGGTGTCTAGCGTGGACGGTGCAACACGGACACCGCAGTTCAGGAGGACTCCGCCCATGGTCGACACCGCACCCGCCCAGCGCACCACCCCCGCCAGCGGCAACGACACCGCGCCGGACGTCGAGGCGAAGAACGCCGCGCCGAACGCCGACGCCGCCGGCGACCCGGCAGCGGGCACCCCGACCGCCGGGACGGACACCGACGTCCGCATCGACGTCGAGCTGGTGCAGGAGCTCCTGCTGGGACGCTGGGCCGAGGACCGCCGGATCTCCCGGCGTCTCGCGCTCGACCCCGCGATGCAGAAGATCGAGGGCCAGCCGATCCCCGAGCACCGGGCACGCGTGCTCGAGCAGCTCCGGACCCTGGTCGACGCCGGGGCGATCCAGCGTCCCTACCCCGCCGAGTTCGGCGGCCAGAGCAACCACGGCGGCAACCTGGCGGCGTTCGAGGAGCTCGTCGTCGCCGATCCGTCGATGCAGATCAAGGCCGGGGTGCAGTGGGGACTGTTCGGGTCGGCCGTGCACCACCTGGGCACCGAGGCGAACCACCGCGAGTTCCTGCCGGGCATCGTCTCGTTCGAGGTCCCCGGCTGCTTCGCGATGACCGAGACCGGCCACGGCTCGGACGTCCAGAGCATCGCCACGACGGCCACGTACGACCCCGCGACCGAGGAGTTCGAGATCCACACGCCGTTCCGTGGTGCGTGGAAGGACTACATCGGCAACGCGGCCCTGCACGGCCACGCCGCCGTCGTGTTCGCGAAGCTCGTGACCGCCGGTGTCGACCACGGCGTGCACGCGTTCTACGTCCCGCTCCGCGACGCCGACGGGGCGTTCCTGCCCGGCGTCAGTGGTGAGGACGACGGCCCCAAGGGCGGACTGAACGGCATCGACAACGGCCGGCTCGCGTTCGACCACGTCCGGGTCCCCCGCACCAACCTGCTGAACCGCTACGGCGACGTCGCCGCGGACGGCACCTACTCGTCGCCGATCGCCTCGCCCGGCCGCCGGTTCTTCACGATGCTCGGCACCCTGGTGCAGGGCCGGGTGTCGCTCGACGGCGCCGCGGTCGTCGCCCAGAAGATCGCGCTGCAGATCGCCCTGACGTACGCGATGCAGCGCCGGCAGTTCCCCACCGGTGACGGCACCGAGGGCGTGCTGCTCGACTACGGCCGGCACCAGCGCCGGCTCATCCCGCGCCTGGCGACGGTGTTCGCGCAGTCGTTCGCGCACGAGAAGCTCCTGCGCACCTTCGACGACGTCTTCAGCGGGCGCGAGGACACCCCGGAGCGCCGGGAGGACCTGGAGACCCAGGCCGCAGCGTTCAAGTCGATGTCGACCTGGTCGGCGCTCGACACCCTGCAGGAGGCCCGCGAGGCCTGCGGCGGTGCCGGGTTCCTCGCCGAGAACCGTCTGACCGGGCTCCGCGCCGACCTGGACGTCTACGTGACGTTCGAGGGCGACAACACCGTGCTGCTGCAGCTCGTCGGCAAGCGCCTGCTCACCGAGTTCCGCGCGAAGGCCCCGAAGGACCCGGCGTCCACTGCGAAGTTCGTGGCGGCCGTCGCGGCGTCGAAGCTGGCGGACGCGTCCGGCATCCGCCGCCTCGGCCAGACCGTGGCCGACCGCGGGTCCCTGGCCGCCAGCGTCGCCGACCTGCAGGATCCCCGCACGCAGCGCGAACTGCTCGCCGGTCGGGTCGACACCATGGTCGCCGAGATCGGCATGCGCCTCGCGTCGGCCGGCAAGGACCGCGCCCGCGCCGCCCGACTGCTGAACCGCTCGCAGCACGAGCTCATCGAGGCGTCGAAGGCGCACGCCGAGCTCATGCAGTGGGACGCCTTCACCGAGGCGCTCGACGAGGTCACCGAGGGCGACACCCGCCGCGTGCTCGTGTGGCTGCGCGACCTGTTCGCGCTCGGCCTGCTCGAGCAGCACCTGGACTGGTACCTGCTGCACGGCCGGCTGTCGGCGCAGCGTGCCCGTGCGGTGTCCGCGTACATCGACCGGCTCGTCGCCCGGGTCCGACCGATCGTGCCGCAGCTGATCGAGACCTTCGGGTACGAGCCCGGTCACGTCCGGGCGCCGATCGCGCTCGGTGCCGAGCAGGCCCGACAGGACGAGGCCCGCGCCTGGTTCGCCGCCGAGGCCGCCGCCGGCCGGCTGCCCGAACAGGAGAAGAAGCCCCGCCCGTGACGGACGTGCAGCCCCGCCCGTGACGGACACACAGCCGCAGCCGTGATCGACGAGCAGCCGCGCCCGTGACGGGCGTGGCTGCGTGGGACGCCTAGGAGCCGGTCGGTCCCGACGGGGTCGAGCCGTCCGCGGCAGCCCCGCCACGCGCCCCGAGCGCCGCGCGCAGCTGCGCCTCGGCGTCGTCACCGACAGCGGCGGCCTCGGCGTTCGCCTCGGCGACCGCACGCACGACCTCTTCGCGCTGGATCTTCACGCCGCGCGGGGCGTCGATGCCGATCCGGACGCCGTCGCCCCGGGAGTCGAGCACCGTGATGACGATGTCGTCGCCGACGAGGATCCGCTCGCCGACCTTCCGCGTGAGTACCAGCACCGGTTCAGCCTAGCGACACGACGGGCAGCCCCAGCAGGTCCACCGACCCGGGCGTGGCGGTCTCCCCCGCACCGATCGCCACGACACCGACCACGGGCAGCCGCGAGGCCACCGCGGACACCATCGCGGCCGAGTCCGCCGGCTTCCGACCGACGTCGACCACGACCCACACCTGGTCGGCCTGCAGCGCGTCGCCGGTCGTCCGGTCGTCCCACGCGGCGACGGCGAGCACGGCGTGACCGTCGCGGACGCCGTCGGCCCGCGCCAGGATCGCGGCACGGCGGTCGGCGGCGTCCGTCGGCCGGAGCGTGTGCCGCACCGCGAAGAGCCCGGCGGCCGCGTCGACGTCGTTCGGCCGCCCGACCAGGAGCACCAGGTCGCCGTCCGCAGACCGCACGGCGGGCGCGGTGGACCGGGCCACCGGAGGAGGCGAGGGCGCGTCGAGGACGCGGGACGGGCCTCCCGACCGGGTCTCGACGACCGGCTGCGCGACGGCCACCGCCTGCGTGTCGACCACCGTCTGCGCGTCGACGGCGGCCTGGAGGCGCGGGTCGACCCCCGCGGGCACGTCCGGCTCGGCGGGCGCGCGCGTCGGGCGCGGGGCGCTCGGCGTGATGCCGTCCGCCTGAAACCCGTCGAGCACCGACGCGAAGGCATCGGCCCGCGTCGTCGCGGTGCCGTCAGTGCCGGCGATGCGGGCCTCGGCCGCCTCGGCGTCGGCGAGCAGCGCGGCGATGCCGACGCGCTGCACGGGCGAGTCGGCGATGACGACCCGGGCGGTGGGTTGGTCCCCCGGTTCCGGCACCTCGACGGTGGCCTCGACGTGCGCCTTGCGGAACAGTCCGCCGAAGCCCTGCGTGGTCACGCGTTCGGCCGCGACGATCCGCGCACCCGCGCCGAACTCGGTCCGGACCGCGTCGCGGACGGACTCGAGCGTGGCGCCGCTACGCTGCAATCGGGTCGGCGGCACGGACCACTCCCACGGTCTCGATGGTGGAGCCCGCCGCGGTGGCCTCCTGGTACGACAACACCGGGAGCCCGTTCGACTGGGCGGCGACCATGCGGTGCACGGCCGGGCGGAGCTGCGGGGCGCAGACCAGGACGGCGGAGAGCCCTTGGTCCTCCACGGAGCGCACGGCGTCGCGGACCGAGCCCAGGACCTGCTCGATGCGGTGCGCGTCGAGCACGATCTGGCTGCCCTGCTCGGACGGCCGGAGCCCCTCGAGCATCGACTGCTCGAGCATCGGGTCGATCATGATGACGCGCAGCGTGCCGGCGTCGGTGTGCCGGGCGGCGAGGGCCGGGCCGAGGGCCGCACGGGCGGACTCCACGAGCCCCTCGGGGTCGGTCGACACCTTGGCGCGGAGCGTGAGGGCCTCGCAGATCCGGCCGAGGTCGTTGATCGGCACGCGCTCGGCGAGCAGGCCCTGCAGCACCCGCTGCAGCTCGGCCATCGAGAGCATGCCGGGGACGAGCTCCTCGACCGCGGCGGGGTTGACCTGCTTGACGCCCTCGGTCAGGACCTTGACGTCCTCGCGGGTGAGCAGGCGCGCGGCGTTGTCGCCGATGACCGCCTGCAGGTGGGTGACGAGCACCGAGACCCGGTCGATCACGGTCGCGCCGGTCATCTCGGCGGCGTGGCGGAGCTCAGCGGGCACCCACTTGCCGGTCAGGCCGAAGACCGGTTCGACGGTCGAGGTGCCGGGCAGGCCGTCCAGGTGGTCGCCGAGCGCCAGGACGCTGCGGGCGGGCGCGGTGCCCCGACCCGCCTCGACGCCGGCGATCCGGATGGCGTACGTCGACGGCGGCAGGTCGATCGAGTCGCGGGTGCGGACCGGCGGGACGACGATGCCCATGTCGATCGCGATCTTGCGGCGGAGGGCGCGCACCCGGCCGAGCAGGTCGTCGGAGGCGCCGGACACCATGTCGACCAGGTCGGGGGCGAGCAGGATCTCGAGGGCGTGCACGCGCATCTGCTCGAGCAGGTCTTCCGGGGTGTCGCCGGTCGGTGCCGCGGCCGCGAGTGCCTGCTGCTGGGCGGCGTCGGCCTCGGCCCGGGCGGCGTTCCGGCCGATGCGCCAGCCCGTGAAGAGCAGGGTCGCACCGACGATCAGGAAGGGCAGGATCGGCATGCCGGGGATGAACCCCATCGCGATCGCGGCGACACCGGCGATCATCAGGGCGTTCCGCGACTGCGACAGCTGGGTCGCGGCCGAGGACCCCATCTCGGACTCCGCGCCGGACCGGGTGACGATCATGCCGGTCGACACCGCCATCAGCAGCGCCGGGATCTGCGTGACCAGGCCGTCGCCGATCGTCAGGATGCCGTACTTCGACAGGGCGTCGGTGGCGGACAGTCCGTTCTGCAGCATGCCGATCGCGATGCCGCCGATCAGGTTGATGATGATGATGAGGATGCCGGCGATCGCGTCGCCCTTGACGAACTTCGACGCACCGTCCATCGCGCCGTAGAAGTCGGCCTCGGCGGACACCGCGGCGCGGCGCTCCTTGGCTTCCTGGTCGGTGATCAGCCCGGCGTTCAGGTCGGCGTCGATCGCCATCTGCTTGCCCGGCATCGCGTCGAGGGTGAAGCGTGCCCCGACCTCGGCGACGCGCTCGGCACCCTTCGTCACCACGACGAACTGGATGACGATGAGGATCAGGAAGATGACCGCGCCGATGATGATCGACCCGGAGACGGCGACGTGGCCGAACGCCTGGATGACGTCACCGGCGAACCCCTCGCCGAGCACCAGCCGGGTGGACGCGACGTTGAGGCCGAGCCGGAACAGCGTGGCGACGAGCAGCAGGGACGGGAACACCGAGAAGTCGAGCGGCTTCTTCACGAACAGCGTCGTGAGCAGGATCACCAGCGCCAGCAGGATGTTGATGATGATCAGGAAGTCGAGCAGGAACGACGGCACCGGCAGGATCAGCAGCAGGATGATGCCGACGATGAACACCGGGACGACGAGCTTCGGCAGGTCCTTGCGGTTCATGCGGGGAGTCCTTCGGTCTGGTTCTCTGCGGTGCGCGGTGTGCGGAGCCTGCGGGGGCGGAGGTCACCGGTCAGGGTGGCGGGGTCGATGACGCTCGCGACCTCGTCCGGGGTGGTCGGACGCGGCGGCGCGTGTGTGCCGGCCGCGGTGCCGCGGGCCTTGAGCGCCATCACGAAGGACAGGACGCGGGCCACGGGCGTGTACAGGTCGACGGGGATCTCGTGCCCGAGCTCGCACGCGGCGTGCAGCGCACGGGTGAGCGGGACGTCGCGGACGATCGGCACCCGCTCTTCCTCGGCACGGGCGCGGATGACGTCGGCGACCGGGCCGGCCCCCTTCGCCACCACCCGGGGCGCGGACTTCCCCGGCTCGTACTTGATCGCGACGGCGTAGTGGGTCGGGTTCGTCATCACGACGTCCGCGGTGCCGATGGCCTGGATCATCCGGTTGCGGCTCATCGCGAGCTGACGGGAGCGTCGCTGCGACTTCACCAGCGGGTCGCCGTCGCTCCGCTTGTTCTCGTCCTTGACCTCGCGTTTGGTCATCATCGTGCGCTTCCGGTTGCGGCGGATCACCACGAACACGTCGAGGGCTGCGAGGACGAGCCCGGCGACGATCGCGGCGCGCAGCAGGGTGCCGGACCCGGCGGCGGCGGCCTCGAGCACGGCCGACAGCGGCAGCGAGCCGCTCGTCATCAGGACCGGCATGAGCCCCTGCACCGCGAACCAGAGGACGAGCCCGACGACGGCGGTCTTGAGCAGCGCCTTCGCCCCGTTCCAGAGCGCCTGGGTGCCGAACACGCGCTTCAGTCCGGCGACGGGATCGAAGTGGTCGGGCTGCGGCGTCATCTTGCGGAAGTGCACCCCGCCCTGGGTGACGGCGGCGGCGAGCACCGCGACCGCGACGACCGCGAGCATCGGGCCGAGGGTCGCACCCATCGAACCGAGGGCGTCGGCGAGCAGGGCCTGCACGGCACCGAGCTCGGGGTCCTCGATGACCCGCTGCACGGCGAGGAGCTGGTCCTGCCCGGCGGCCGCGGCGTTGCCGATCGCGGCAGGGATCATGAGCGCCGCGACGGCGATCCCGATCCACGCGCCGAGGTCCTGCGAGCGACCGATCTGGCCCTTCTCGTGGACCTCGCGCATCCGCTGCTGGGTTGCCTGTTCGGAACGTTCTCCGCTGTCGGACACGTCGTCACCCCCGTCCCGTGATCGCCTCGACGGCGTCGCCGGTCAGCGAGGACACCACCGAGGGCAGGGCCATGAAGAGCGCGCCGGCGAACAGGACGGTCAGGCCGATCTTGATCGGGAAGCCCATCTGGAACGCGTTGAGCGCCGGTGCCACGCGGGTCAGCAGCCCGAGGCCGACATCGGCCAGGAACAGCACGACGACGAGCGGTCCGGCGATCTGCAGGGTGGCGAGGAACATCTGCGACATCGCCGTCACGAGCATCGACGCGAGCCCGTCCACCGCGAAGGTGCCGGTGAGCGGCACGGCGTCGAACGACCGCACCAGACCGCCGACGATGAGCTGGTAGCCGCCCGAGGTGAAGAGCAGCGCGAGCGCGGTCATCTGGAACAGGCGGGTGAACTGGGCGCCGTTGACCTGGGACTGCGGGTCGAACGCCTGCGCGAGCGTGAACCCGCCGAACAGGTCGATGAGCGCACCCGCCGACTGGACGGCGGCGAACACCAGGAACACCAGGAACCCGAGGGACAGCCCGACGACGAGCTGGGTGAGCAGGGCGAGCAGGAACGGCCCCGTGTCGAGCGACTCGTAGCCGACGGCGACGCGCGGTGCGACGCCGATGGCGAGCCCCAGCCCGAGGATCACCTTGACGGTGCCGGGGAACGCCCGGTACGAGAACGGCGGCGCGATGACGAAGAACGCGACGAGCCGAACGCCGGCGAGCATGGTCGCCTCCAGACGGTCGGCGTCGATGCTGAGCTCCATCAACCGGCCCCGAGCAGCTTCGGGATCATGTCGAAGGCGACGTGCGTGAACGCGATCATCTCCGAGATCATCCAGTTGCCGCAGACCACCAGGGCGATCGCGACGGCGACGGCCTTCGGCACGAACGAGAGCGTGACCTCCTGGATCTGCGTCACCGACTGGAACAGCGAGATCGCGAAGCCGACGACGAGCGAGGTGACGAGCACCGGGGCGGCGAGCTTGCCGGACACCAGGAGCGCCTGGAGCACGAGGTCGATGACGGCCTGCTGGTTCATGCGTGCCCCCTAGACAACGTGGTAGCTCTCGATGAGCGACGTGATGATGAGGCCCCAGCCGTCGACCAGCACGAAGAGCAGGATCTTGAACGGCAGCGAGATCATGACCGGCGGGAGCATCATCATGCCCATCGACATCAGGGCCGCGGAGACGACGAGGTCGATCACCAGGAACGGGATGAAGATGACGAACCCGATGATGAACGCGCTGCGGAGCTCCGAGATGATGAACGCCGGGATCACCGTCGTCATCGGCACGTCCGCCATCGACTTCGGGTTGTCGAGCCCGGCGGCGCGGGTGATCAGGGCGACGTCCTCGTCGCGGGTCTGGTGGAGCATGAAGGTCCGCAGGGGCTTCGTGCCGATCTCGACGGCCTGGTTGAAGTCGAGGTGCCCGGCCAGGTAGGGCTGCAGGGCGTCGTCGTTGATGTGCCCGAGCACCGGTGCCATCACGAACAGCGACAGGAACAGCGCAAGTCCGGCGATCACCTGGTTCGGCGGGATGGACTGCAGCCCGAGCGCGTTCCGGGTCATCGCGAGCACGACGAAGATCTTCGTGAACGAGGTCATCATGAGCATCAGCGCGGGTGCGACGCTCAGCAGCGTGATGCCGATGAGCGTCACCACGGCCGACGACGGGGTGCCGTCCGGGCCGTTCACGCTGACGCTGAAGTCACCGGTCGCGGGGGCGGTCGGGGTCGCCGGGGCGGTGGGTTCGACGACACCGGCGGCGTGCGCACCGGTCGTCGTGAGCATCAGGAACCCGGCCACGACCGCCAGGCCGAGCAGGACGAGGGCGACGAGTCGACCCGACCGTGCCAGCCGGTGCGGCCCTGCCGCGGTCACCCGGCCCGCCGGTTCCGCAGCGCGGCGGCGGCCTGGCGCCAGGTGTCGACCGACAGGATCGAGCCCTGCAGCTGCTGGGCGCTCGGCACGGCGCGCTGCGGGCGACGGTTGCGCGGGCGCATCGGCAGCGGCGCGACGGCGCTGGTCGCGTCGGTCGTGCGGGTCACGTCGTCCGTGTCTGCCGGGAGGCCCGTGGTGGCGTCCGACTGCTGCGCGAGTTCCCGACCGAACGCGTCGGCCGACGGGGCGGGACGCACGGGCAGCGCCACCGGTCCGGTCACGATGGTGAGTTCCGGCGCGGGCGCCTGCCCGCTGGTGAGCAGGTTGACCCCGTGCTCGGACACGCCGAGCACGAGCCGCTCCCCCTCGACGTCGACCACGACGACGCTCGCCTTGCCGCCGATGCCCTGCCGACCGACGACCTCGACGGTCGCGGCACGACGGCCCGACGGCTTGCCCGAGAAGCGCTTGCGGCTCGCGCGGTGCAGCACCCACATGAGGGCGAGCACGACGCCGAGCGAGAGCGCGACGCGGAGGGTGACGACGAGGGTGTCCACGCGCGGGTCTCAGACGCTCTCGGCGACGTCGAGGATGCGGGTGATCCGGACCGCGTAGTCCTGGTCGACGACGACGACCTCGCCGTGCGCGATGAGGCGGCCGTTCAGCAGGACGTCGGCGGGGGCACCGGCACTGCGGTCGAGCTCGACGACGGCGCCGGGCTCCATGCCGAGCACGTCGCGGACCGACATCCGGGTGCGGCCGATCTCGACCGTCAGGGTCATCTCGACGTTGTTGATCCGGCCGAGGTTGCCGGCGGGCAGGTTCGCCACGACGGGCGCCGACACCGTGCCGTTCTCGCGGATCCGGATGCCGAACCACCCGGCGGGCAGGCCACCGGCGGTCAGTTCGAACACGACGGTGTCCGGGTCGGCCAGCAGCGACGCGGCCGACTCGCGGTTCGCCTCGCCGAGCACCCCGACGCCGAGGACCCCGGCCGCGGCCTCGAGCGACGGACGCAGGACGTCCGTGACGGCCACGATGCCGTGGTCGGTGCCTCCGGCGGCCGTGATCGACTCGAGGTCGGTGAGCACGAGCGCCAGATCGGCCGACAGGCCGCCGACGAACGAGGCGACCACGGCGTTCGTCGCCGCGTCGAGCACGACCGGTGTCGCGCCTCCAGGCAGGAGCACCGCGGTCAAGGGGGCGGCCGTCGGGAGCTGCGCCGCGAGCGACTCGGCCGCTGCGGTGTGGAGGGTGGTCGTTTCGGTCATCAGTGCTGCTCCGTGCTCGTGGTGGTGACGACGATGCCGGCGAGGCGCGAGCCGTTCGCGCCGACCGCGGCGGTGCCGACGGGTTCGCCGTCGACCGCGATGGTGAGGGGCCGGTGCTGCGGGTGCGGCAGCGGCAGGACGTCGCCGACGGCGAGCCGCAGGACCTGCGTCGGCAGGACCGCGGCCGGGGCGAAGCGCAGGCTGACGCCCACGGGCACGCTCTCGAGCTGCGCGTCGAGCTGGGCTCGGGCGTCGGCGGGCGACACGTGCGCGGCGGCCTCGCCGAGCTGCGGCAGGACGGCCTCGGCCGGCAGGGCCAGCGTGCCGGGGGCGATGCGGTCGCCGACCCGGATCGAGAACGAGGCGACGATCATCAGGTCGCCCTTCTGCGCGGCCTGGGCGAACTGGCTGTTGAACTGGAACCCGCCGACCGTGACGTCCTGCGCGAGCAGCCCGCCGAACGAGTAGCGGAGGTCGTCGAGGGCGTCCTCGACGATCTTGCGGACCAGGGCCTGCTCGATGGGCGTGAAGGTGCGGTCCGGCGTCGGCAGCGGCTTCGAGGCGCCCAGCGCGTGGGACACCCACGTCAGGGCGGCGTCGAGCGGGACCTGCAGCACGCCCTTCGGGGTCAGGCCGGTGATCGGCAGCAGCACCATGCCGGTGAGCGCGGGCAGCGACGCGGCGTACTCGTCGTACGTCGTCATCTCCACCTGCTCGCAGGTGACCTGGCTGACCGCGCGGACCTTCGCCGTCAGCTGCGTGCCCCACTGGCGCGCGAACGTCTCGAAGGCGAGCTCGAGGACCCGGGCGTGCTCACGGGCCAGCGTCGACGGGCGCGCGAAGTCGTACACCTCGGGCGCTGGCAGGGTCTCGGTCACGGGTGCGTCTATCGGTCACCTGTGGGGCACCCGTCAGTGCTGTACCCCGTAGTGGGGCGGTGGCGTCAGCGATGGTGCGCTCCGCCCGCTGCGTGTCTCGGCCCTGCTGCGCTCCGTGTCCCAGCCCTGCTGCGCTGCGTGTCTCAGCCCTGCTGTGCTCCGTCCTGCGCCTTGGCCAGCGCCGGCATGAGGGCGCTGACGTCCTGGTCGGCGTTCGACAGGACCACGATGTCGACCCGCCGGTTCAGGGCGAGGTCGCGGTCCGTGCCGCCCTTCGCCAGCGGCCGGCTCGACCCGAAGCCGACGCTCTGCACGTGGTCGCCGGGCATCCCGCCCCGCTCGACCAGGTCGCGCAGGACCCCGGTCGCCCGCGCAGCGCTGAGCTCCCAGTTGGTGGCGTACGGCGCGGTCGAGTTCCGCTGGTCGGCGTGCCCCTCGACGCTGACGTCGTGGGCAGAGGTCTTCAGCACCGGCGCGATGGCGTCCATGATCGACCGCGCCTGGTCGGACAGGTCCGCGCTGTTCGTGCCGAAGTACGTCTCGCTGCCGATCAACCGGACGATCAGGCCGCGGGCGTCCACGGTGAACTGGACGTTCTCGGTCTGGCCCGCCTTCGCCAGGTTGCGCTGGATCGCACGCTCGAGCTTCGTCAGGTCGTCGAGCTCGCGCTTCGCCTCGGCGAGGTCCTGCTTGCTCGCCGTCGTCGGCACCACCGTCGACGCGGGGTCGACGTTGGTGTCCTTCGTGCCCGACGACGCGGTCGAGTGGTCGGCCTGGGACTTGTCCGTCGAGTAGCCGGAGCCGTCCTCGACCTGGTCCTTCGTCACGACGGTGCCGCTCGCGGTGTCGATCTTCTGCGAGTCGACCTCGCCGAAGCCGGTGGCGAGTGACTGCTTCAGCTGGATGTACTTCTCCTGGTCGACGGTGGACATCGCGAAGAGCACGAGGAACATGCACATCAGCACCGTGATCATGTCCATGTACGACGCCATCCAGCGCTCGTCGGGGTGCTCGGCCTCGTCGTGGGACTTCTTCGCGCGACCGCGGCCGCGGCCCCGGGGGTTGGCGCTCACGGTCAGGCCGCCAGCTGCTGGTCGTCGGCCGCATCGGCCTTCTTGCCCGCCTTGCCACCCGTGTCGGCGCGGGCGGCGGGCGGGACCATGGCCTTCAGCCGCTCACCGAGCAGACGGGGCTGGCTGCCGGCCTGCACCGCGAGCAGCCCCTCCATCAGGAGCGTCTGGCGGTCCGACTCGAGCTGGGCGAGCTTGCGGAGCTTGCCGCCGATCGGCAGCCACATGAAGTTCGCGGTCAGCAGGCCCCACAGCGTGGCGACGAACGCGCTGGCGATCAGCGGTCCGAGCTCGTCGGGCTTGCCGAGGTTCGCGAGCACGTGGGTCAGCGAGACCACGGTGCCGATGATGCCGACGGTCGGGGCGAAGCCGCCGAGGCCCATGAAGAACGCGCTCGCGCTCCGGGTCGGGGCCGCGTTCGACTCGATCTCGTCCTCGAGCAGGATCCGCAGCTCGTCACCGTCGGTGCCGTCCGCGATGTTCTGCAGCGCCTTCTTCATGAACGGGTCGTCGTGCTTGTCGGCCTCCTGCTCGAGGGCGAGCAGGCCGTTGGCGCGGGCGGTCTCGGCGAGCCCGACGACGTCGTCGATGACCGACGCCGGCGGGGTGACCTTGCCGGTGAACGCCTTCGGCACGGCCTTGAAGCTGGCGATCGCGTCCTTCAGCGTGGTGCTCGCGATGCCGCAGCCGATGGTGGCACCGAACACGAGCAGCATCGGGGCGGGCAGGAAGAGTCCACCGAGCTCGACGTGCTCCATCTGGACCATGCCGAACAGGGCGCCGAAGGCGAGCAGGATGCCGACGATCGTTGCGATGTCCACGTCAGCGACCCCCGTCCAGCGCGCGACCGTGCTGCGTGGAGCGGAGCGCGGCGACCGGGGCGAGCGTCGGCAGCGGGCCGGTGTTCGTGCTCGAGCGGGGGGCCTGGTCGGTGCCGTAGGCCATGCCGACGATGCGTGCGCGGTACGCGGCGATCAGGTCGATGACGTCGGCCATCGACTCCCGCACGATGTACTTCGCGCCGTCGACCATGATGAGCGTCGTGTCCGGCGTCTCCTGGATGCGCTCCACGAGATCGGGGTTCACAGCGAATCCGCTGCCGTTCAGTCGTGTGACGACGATCATGGCCCGTCCTGGTTCTCGATCGTCCCGCCGCCGTCCGTGGGGCGGGATGCGGGCCCGTCCGTGGGCCTGCACGGAGGACTATCGGCGGGTGCGACGGGTGCGTTAGCGGCCGTCACTAGCCTGGTTCGGTGATCGATGCCTCGGACCTGCTCGCCCACCCGCGTGGTCGGCGCTTCTGCCTGGAGCTCGTCAGCGGTGTCCAGGACCCCGACGACCCGGCCGCCCTGCAACTCGGCGACCTGCTCTTCTGGGCGGAGCACCACCTCGGCGTCGAACGCGGCGACGACCGAACGCTCTTCGGCATCGGTGGTGCGGTCGAACCCGAGCCGGCTCCGGACCTGGCAGCGGTGGCGAGCGCACTCGCGGCGGTGTCTCTGCCGTCCGTGGGCGAGGACGACGTCGTGGTCGCACTCGAGTCGACTGCGGAGAGCGCGCTGTGGTGGCAGCAGCCCGATGCGCTGGACGCGCTCCTCGCTCGGACGGACCTGCAGGCCGCGCTCCGGCGGCTCGCTCGCTGGGCGGTCGACAGCCCGGTCGTGCGCAGGCTCTTCGACCCGCAGGGCGGAGCATGGACCGTCGAGTTCGACGAGGACGAGCAGCCCCGACGTCCGGGAGCGGCAGAGGCGCTCGCTGACTGGTCCCGGGAGCTGCGCCGCGAGGACGCCGAGGGGAACCCGGGGGTGGCCAGCGGTGTGTGGTGGACCACGCCGCCGTGGCCGCTCGCGCAGCACACGCGAGCGCCGTTCCCGCCCGCCGGGCCGCTGGCGCTCTGGGCGGTCGAGGACTCCTTCGGGCAGGAACGCGCCGTCGTCTCGGCGGTGCCCGCCGATGTCACGGCGCGCGTGTGCACCGTCGACGGTCCCGCCGACTGGGCCGCGCTGTGCCGACGCTGGCCGCTCGACGTGACGGGGACGACCCGACGGAACGACTGGGCCGTGGCGACCGGACGGCAGGGCGACTGGGTGCAGCCGGACTGGTCCGCGGTGGCCACCGAGTACGACGTCGTGCACCTAACCGTCGCGGGCTGGTTCCGCACTTCCGGGCTCACCGTGCCGGTCGACGGCCGCCGCGCGAGCGTCGTCGCCGGGTGGACGCCGGACTCCGCGTACCGGCTCACCGACCGGGGAGCCGGGGACGAGGCCGTCACGGGCGATCCGGAGACCTGGTCGCGTCCGGGCAACGCTGGGGTCTGGCGCCGTCTCAGCTGATCCCCAGGAAATCGCTGCATCCGATCGGGGTGCTCCGGCGGTAGTGGGGGTACGACGTCGAGGACGACGTCGTCCGCACCGGCCCGGACCGGCCCGAAGGAGACACGTCATGCGCAAGACACTCGCCACCGGCCTCAGCGCCGGTGTCCTGTTCGCCGCCGCTGCGGCCGTACTGCCCGCGACCGCTGCGACCGCCGCCACCGGCGAGGCGACGCTCTCGGTCCTCCACGCCGTCCCCGACGTCACCGTCGACGTCTACCTCGACGGCGAACGTGCCATCGACGACTTCACCCCGGGCACCCTCGCCGGCCCGATGATGGTGCCGGCCGGTGCACACCAGCTCGCGATCACCGCCTCGGACGCCACCGACGCGTCGAAGCCGATCATCGGCCCGGCGGACGTCTCGTTCGACGCCGGCGGCAACTACACCGCCGTCGCCCACGACGCCACGGACGGGTCGCCGACCGCCACGGTGTTCACCAACGACACCTCGGCCGTCGCGGCCGGCCAGGGACGCCTGGTCGTCCGGCACGTCGCCGCCGCACCGGCCGTCGATGTCCTCGCCGGTGGGAAGGCCGTCGTGTCGAACCTGTCGAACCCCGACGAGCAGGCCCTCGAGCTGCCGGCCGGCACCGTGTCGGCGACCGTCGCCGCCACCGGGACCACCGACCCCGTGATCGGCCCGGCAGACGTCGCGGTCACCGCGGGCTCGTCGACCATCGTCTACGCCTGGGGCAGCCTGGACGACGACAACCTCGCCCTCGCCACGCAGACGATCGCGGACCTCGGTGGCACGCCGAACGGCGTCCCCGCCGGGAACGCCGGTCTCGTGGCCACGAACGACCAGGACCCCCTGCCCCTGGTCGGCGCAGCGGCGGCCGCACTGGCCGCCGCTGCCGCGATGGGGGCCGTGGTGCTCCGCCGCCGGCACGCAGCGACCCGCCGCTGAACGTGCCACGCCCCGTGCGGTCCGCCACGGTGACGCTCGTCGTCGCCGTGGCGGCCGCCGCCCTGACCGGGTGCTCGTCGGCCGGGACCACCCCCGGCGGGCAGCCGTCCGTCCTGCCGACCACCACCCCCACACCGGTCCCGTCGGCGTTCTCGACCGAGGTGCCGCAGCAGGCCGCCACGATCCCCCCGGTCCGGGACGCCCCCGCCCCGACCACCATCACCGTCGACCACGCCGGGATCAGCGCGCCGATCCGCCCCGAGGGGGTCGACGAGGACGGCGCGATGGCGCTCCCGCCCGACCCGGCGACCGCGGGCTGGTACCGGTTCGGTGCCGCCCCGTCGTCCTCCGAGGGCACCGTCGTCATCGCGGCCCACGTCGACGCGGTCGGCTACGGCATCGGCCCGTTCTCCCGCCTCGGCGACGCTCCGACCGGCACCCGGGTCACCCTGACCGACGCGGACGGTGCCGAGACCGCGTGGCGGATCGACTCCGTCAGCATGCTCGAGAAGCAGGGACTCCCCTGGGGCGAGGTGTTCCGTGACGACGGACCACGACGGCTCGTCCTGGTGACCTGCGGCGGGACGTTCGACGCAGCCACCGGACACTACGAGAGCAACCTCATCGTCACCGCGGTCCCGGCCTGACCGTGGCGACGATCCGCCCCCTACGATCGGATCGTGGTCGACGACGACCGCGCCAGCGACAGGAAGACGTGACGACCATCCTCCCGGACGACAGCGAGCTCTCGGACGCGTTCCGCGCCGGGGGCGAGCACGCCCTGCGAGCCGTCTACGAACGGTGGTCGTCGCTCGTGTACTCGCTGGCCCTGCGCGCCCTGGCCGACCCGGCCGCCGCGGAGGACGTCACGCAGCAGGTCTTCGTGAAGGCCTGGCAGCGCAGCACGAGCTACGACCCCGGCCGCGCCCCGCTCGGCGCGTGGCTGGTCGGCATCACCCGGAACTGCATCGCCGACGCGCAGAACGAGCGTCGCCGGCACGCCAGCGCCGCCGACCCGGACGTGGTCGAGGAGACCACCCCGGCGCCGGAACCGGCCTTCGACCTGGCCGAACGCGCCCTGGTCGCCGGCGAGCTCGAGCGGCTCGACGAGGTCCCACGGCGCGTGATGCGACTGGCGTTCTACGACGACCTCAGCCATCGTGAGATCGCCGAACGGCTCGAACTGCCGCTGGGCACCGTCAAGAGCCACATCCACCGAAGTCTGGCTCGGCTCCGAACACGTCTGGAGGTGATCGAATGAAGCACGTCGACGACGAGACGCTGGCGATGCTCGCGGTCTCCGACCAGGTCGCCGCGGACGACGTCGCCGAGCACCTGGCGTCCTGCGACCGGTGCCGCGACGAGGTCGCCGCGCTGCAGCGGGTCGCCGCGGTGACCCGGGCGTCCGAGGACGTCACGCTGGCCGCGCCCCCGGAGCACGTGTGGGACCGGATCGCGGCCGAGATCGCCCGGACGCCGCAGCAGGCTGCGGCGCCGGCGACCGACCCCGGACGAGCGGCCGAACGCGCATCCGTCGCCACGCCGTCCGACGCGCAGCACCTCGCCGTGGCCCGCCGACCCCGATCCCGTCCGCGTCGTCGCCGTGTCCTGGCGCTGGTGATCGCCGGCGTCGGCGTGCTCGCCGTCGTCCTCGGCATCGGTGTGGCGTCGGGGATCGTCCCCGGACTCCCCCGCGGCGACACCGAGACCGTCCTGGCGAACACCGAGCTCGCAGCGCTGCCCGGTTGGTCGGGGACGACCGGCCGTGCCGAACTCGAACGTGACCAGGACGGACGGGTGACCCTGCTCGTCGACCTGCACGGAGAGCGCGGTCGCTCCGGCACCGGTCCGCTGCGCGAGGTCTGGATGATGCGGTCGGACCTCGGCGGACTGGTGAGCGTCGGCTACCTCGACGGCGACCAGGGCCGCTTCACGGTGCCCGACGGCGTCGACACCGCGGAGTTCCCGGTCGTGGACGTCTCGGCCGAGGCCGACGACGGCGATCCGGCGCACTCCGGTGACTCGATCGTCCGGGGCACCCTGACCGATCCCTGAGCAGTTTCGTCCCCCGAAATTCCCAACTGTGACGTATTCGAGACCTCAGGACGCGCGACGGGTGTCGATCTTCCACCGCTTTATCTCATGAGCGTGTTAGCGTGGCGCGCATGACCGACACCACCACCGTCGTCTCGCCGGCATCTCCGGCGACCGCAGCACCCCTCCGTGAGGTCGGCGCCCTGATCCGGGGCGCCCGCAAGGGCCGCAGCATGACGCAGGCCCAGCTCGCCGAACGCGTCGGCACCAGCCAGAGCGCCATCAACCGCATCGAGCAGGGCGGGCAGAACCTGTCCCTCGAGATGCTCACCCGCATCAGCGACGCTCTCGACCAGCAGATCGTCTCGATCGGCGGCGCCCCGCAGCGTGCCCACCTGCGCGTCCAGGGCGGCCGGAAGCTCAGCGGCTCCATCGCGGTGAACTCGAGCAAGAACGCCGCCGTGGCACTGCTCTGCGCCTCGCTGCTCAACCGCGGCGTGACCCGGCTGCACAAGGTCGCCCGGATCGTCGAGGTCGACCGCATCATCGACGTGCTCCGCAGCCTCGGCGCGAGCGTCACCTGGTCGGAGGACGGCGAGACCCTCGAGATCGTCGCCCCCGACGACCTGCACCTCGACGCGATCGACGCCGACGCCGCCCGCCGCACCCGCAGCGTGCTCATGTTCCTCGGCCCGCTCAGCGGCCGGTACGAGTCCTTCCGCCTGCCCTACGCCGGCGGCTGCGACCTCGGCACCCGCACGGTCGAGCCGCACCTCATCGCGCTGCGTCCGTTCGGCGTGGACGTCGAGGCGACCTCCGGTTGGTACGAGGTCGACGTCGCGAACCAGGCCGTCCCCACCAAGTCGGTCGTGCTCACCGAGCGCGGCGACACCGTGACCGAGAACGCGATCCTGGCCGCCGCGGCCCGCGACGGCGAGACCGTCATCCGGAACGCCAGCCCCAACTACATGGTGCAGGACCTCTGCTTCTTCCTCGAGCTGCTCGGGGTGCAGATCGAGGGCATCGGCACCACCACGCTCCGCATCACCGGCAAGAGCAAGATCGACGAGGTCGTGGACTACTGGCCGAGCGAGGACCCGGTCGAGGCGATGAGCCTGCTGACCGCCGGGATCGTCACCGCGTCGACCCTCACCGTGACCCGGGCGCCGATCGAGTTCCTCGAGATCGAGCTCGCGACCCTGGCCGAGATGGGCCTGCGCTTCGACGTCACCGAGGAGTACGCCGCCGCCAACGGCCGCACCCGCCTCGTCGACATCACGGTGTACCCGTCCGAGCTGCACGCGCCGATCGACAAGATCCACGCGATGCCGTTCCCCGGCCTGAACATCGACAACCTGCCGTTCTTCGTCGTCATCGCGGCCATGGCCGAGGGCACCACGCTCGTGCACGACTGGGTCTACGAGGGCCGGGCGATCCACCTGCTCGACCTCACCCGCCTGGGCGCGAGCGTCACCCTGCGTGACCCGCACCGCCTCGACGTGACCGGGCCGACGCACTTCTCCGGCGCTGAGATCAGCTGCCCGCCGGCGCTGCGTCCCGCCGTCGTGATCCTGCTGGCGATGCTCGCGGCGAAGGGCGAGAGCGTCCTGCGCAACGTCGGCATCATCGCCCGTGGCTACGAGCAGCTGCAGGAGCGCCTCAACTCGCTCGGCGCGTCCATCGAGACGTTTCACGACTGACGCTGAACCCCCGCAAGACACCGGTGTTCGCCGGTTGAACACGCGCAGACCGCGGTTCAGCACGCGAACACCGGTGTCTTGCGTTTCCCCCTGACGGCCCGTCCCCGCAAGTGGGGACGGGCCGTCACCCGTTCTGCGGGGTCCCCACGGGCCTCCAGGCCGATGCCCAGGAGCGCTCCATGCGCCGCCCAGCCCGACCGTGCTGGATGGGCAGATGGCCACGAGATCACTCCTGACCGTCCCCCTGCTCAACACCGTCGCGGCCGCCGCGGCGGCCTGGCTGGTGCTCGGCCCCGCCGCAGCGCTCGCCTTCGTCGCCCTCGCGTTCCTCGAGATCGCGATGGCCGCGGACTCGTCCGTGCCGATGGCCGGCATCGCCGGCCGGCTGCACTCCCCCGCCCGGCGGCTGTTCCTGTCGCTCGGGATCGTCGCGGGCGTGCTCGCGATGCGCCTGCTCCTGCCGCCGGCCGCCGTCGCGGTCGGTGACGCGACCGACCCGGCCAGCTCGGTGGAGGAAGCCGTCTTCGCGCCCGGCTCGTTCTCCGCACACCTGGCCGAGGTGCGTCCGGCCCTCGCCGCCTTCGGCGCCGCGTTCATCTGGCAGGTCTTCGCCGAGTACCTGTTCAACACCGACCGCGCGTCACGCAGGTCGTGGCTGGGCAGCCTGGAGGCGCGGCTCGCCTCCGTCGCGCGACCGCGCGTCTGGTCACTGGTCACCGCTGCGACGGGGGTCGTCGTGACCTCCGTGCTCGTCGGGTCGCGTTCCGGCTGGGCCGCCGGTGCGCTGCTGCCGGTCGCGCTCGGCGGGGTGGCCGGTATCGCGGCGTACCTCGTGTCGAAGCGGACCGCGGCGTGGGCGCTGCGCAGCGGCCCCGGCGGCGGCGGGTCGGACACGGCGTCGATCGGGGTCGGCCGCGGAGCCTGGCGCATCCACCTGTACGCGTCGACGGTCGTGTTCGAGCGGGGGCTCGTCGTGTTCATGCTCTTCGAGATCCTCGACGGCGTGTACAGCCTGTCGGGGTCCGGGCCGCTCGGGTCGGACGGGCTCGGGGCGCTGGAGCAGGCCGCGGTCGCCATCGGGGCGATCGGGGTGGGCGCGGTGTTCCTGGCCCGCCTGACCTCGCGGGTCGACCAGGCTGCGGGGCTCAAGCGGCTTCGGTACCTGAAGGCCGGGGCGGCGTACGTCCTCGGGGTGCTGTCGGTGCTGCTGTGGGCGAGTCTGCTCGTGCCGATCCCGGGCGTCGTCGTGGGGTGGTTCGGGACCGTCGTGATCGGGTCGGCGCTGGTGAGCTCCCTGCCGTGGCGGGCGTGGTGGCGGCGGGTGGTGCGGCGGCCGCGGGCGGTGTGAGCGGCGGGTTGTGACGCGTCGTGCGGTGTGGTGCGGCGCGTCGTTCGGCTGTGCGCGGCGCGTCGTCCGGCTGTGTGCGGCGCGTCGTCCGGCTGTTCTGGAAGGATCCACCGTGGATCGGCGTTGACTGGCGGGTCGGACGACGATCGGAGTGCACGTGCTGGGACCGGAACTGGTGGTCGTGCTCGGCCTCGCCATCGCACTGACGGCGGCCGTGGCCGACCGGATCCGGATCGCACCACCCGTGCTGCTCCTGGTCTTCGGCGCGCTGCTCGGGCTCGTGCCGGAGTTCGCGGACGTCGAGCTCCCCGCCGAGGCCGTGCTGCTGCTGTTCCTGCCGGCGCTGCTCTACTGGGAGAGCCTGACGACGTCGCTCCGCGAGATCCGGAAGAACCTGCGCGGCATCGTCCTGATGGGCACCCTGCTCGTCGTGGTGACCGCCGGCGCCGTCGCCGTGCTGCTGCACCTTCTCGGGATGCCGTGGGGGCCGGCCTGGGTGCTCGGCGCCGCGGTCGCCCCGACCGACGCGACCGCGGTCGGCGTGCTCACGAAGATGCTGCCGCGGCGGAACGTCACGGTGCTCCGCGCCGAGAGCCTGGTGAACGACGGCACCACCCTCGTCGTCTACGGCATCGCGGTGGCCGTCACCGTCGGCACGCAGGAGCTCACGTTCTGGGGCGTGTCGGGCATGCTCGTCCTGTCCTACATCGGCGGGGTCGCCGCCGGGCTCGCGGCCGCGTGGATCGGGACGATGGTGCTGCGGCGCGTCGACACCGTCGTGCTCGAGAACCTCGTCACCCTGCTCGTGCCCTTCGCAGCCTTCCTGGCCGCCGAGGCCATCGGCGCTTCCGGCGTGCTCGCCGTCGTGGCGGCCGGCATCGTCGTCAGCCAGGTCGGTCCCAAGCTCGACCGAGCCGAGACCCGCCAGCAGGTGCGCGCGTTCTGGTCGTTCCTGACCTTCCTGCTCAACGGCGCGCTGTTCGTCCTGGTCGGCATCGAGGCGATGGTCGCCGCACGTGCACTCGACCCCGCCGACCTGCTGCGCGGGACCGGGATCGTCTTCGCGGTCGCGGTGCTGCTCGTCATCGTGCGGTTTGCGTTCCTCAACGCCGCGGGCGGGACCATCTGGCTCGTCACCCGACGCACCGGCGGAGAACCCCGCGAGGGGCACCGCGACCGGCTCGTCAGCGGGTTCGCCGGGTTCCGGGGCGCGGTGTCGCTCGCCATGGCCGTCGCCGTGCCGCGCACCCTCGAGTCCGGCGGTGACTTCCCCGAGCGGGACCTCATCGTCTTCGTCACTGCCGGCGTGGTCATCGTCACGATCGTCGGGCAGGCCCTCGTGCTGCCGGCCGTCCTGCGCCGTGCCGCGCTCCCCGAGGACGAGTCCGTCAGCGAGGAACGTCGCTACGCCGAACGCACCGCCATCGAGGAGGCGCTCGATGCACTCCCCCGTCTCGCACGGTCGACCGGAGCCGATCGTGCCACCGTTGATCGCCTGCGCAAGGACTACGAGGCGCACCTCGACGTGATCGAGGCCCGCGAAGGGGACGACGACGACCACCCGGCGCTGCAGCGGCACGACAACGCGGTCGCCCTCGAGCTCGCACTGGTCCAGCACAAGGCGAGGACCCTGTTGCGCCTGCGCGACGCCGACGAGATCGACGACCTGGTGCTGCGTCAGGTGCGCGCCGGGTACGACGCGGAAGAGGCGCGGCTGGACGGCATCGAATCAGTGGCGTCACCGCCCACGTCGTCGTAGGGCGACTCCGGGCACACCTGGTCGAAACGGGCGTACCCGGTCGGTCGTTCTGACCAGGTATGCCCGTTCCGCGTTCCCATCGCAGCCGTCATGGGATGGAACGCGCTCGTTCAGCCGGCCGGTCAGGGCCTCGCGTCGAACCTTCGGCGGTAGCTCGAGGGTGTGCTGCCGAAGGCCACGGCGAAGTTCTGCCGCAGCGTGACCGGGTTGCCGAACCCGCACGCTGCGGCGATCCGGTCGACGGGCAGGTCGGTGGTCTCGAGCAGCCGACGGGCCTCGTCCAGACGGCGACTCCGCACCCAGGCCGCCGGGGTGGTGCCGGTCGACGCTTTGAAGGCCCGGACGAAGCTGCGGCGGCTCATGTGGGCCGCCGCAGCGAGTCGGTCGACGCCGAGCTCCTCGTCCAGGTGCTCCACCGCCCAGGCTGATGCCGTCGCCACCGGGTCGTCGCCCCGACGCTGCACGACCGGCCGCTCGATGTACTGGGCCTGCCCGCCTTCGCGGTGCGGCGCGACGACCAGGCTCCGCGCGGCCCGGTTCGCTGCCTCGGCGCCGAGCCGCGTCCGCACGACGTGCAGGCACGCGTCCAGCCCGGACGCCGTGCCCGCCGAGGTCAGCACGTCACCGTGGTCGACGTAGAGCACGTCGGCGTCCACGGTGACGTCGGGGTGCGCGGCGGCGAGCCGGTCGACCTCGCGCCAGTGCGTGACGGCGCTGCGTCCCGCGAGGAGCCCGGCACCGGCGACGGCAATCGATCCGAGGCACAGACCGACCACGACCGATCCCCGGGCGTGCGCGTCGACGACCGCCCGTTCCGTCGGTGCCGGCAGTCGGGTGCCGTCGTCGGTCCTGGACGGCACCACGACCAGGTCGGCGTCCGCCGCGGCGCCGAGCCCCTGCACCGGACCGAGCATCAGTCCCTCGGCGGTCCGGACCGAACCGGGCCGGTCGGAGAACACGACGGTCTCCCAGTCGGCGAGACCGAGCCGGGTGACCTCGTCGAACACCATCTGCGGGACCGACAGGTGGAACATCGTGATGCCGTCGAAGGCGTAGATGGCGATCCGCACGCGGGACTCCTCCGGTTTGGCCTGGATCCATCGTACCGACGCACGCGTGCCAATCGCACCGAGCGCATCGACGGACGAGGATCGTCGAGTACGCCCACCGACCCAAGGAGCTCCCGTGTCCGATCCCCAGCGCGCCCTCGTCCTCGTCGACATCCAGCTGGAGTACTTCAGCGGTCCACTCGAGGTCCGGTTCCCGCCCGTCCGCGACGCGCTCGCGCAGATCACGACCGCGATCGACGCCGCGACCGCTGCCGGCACGCCGATCGTCGTCGTCCAGCACACCGCCGGTGACGCTGCGCCGGTGTTCAACCCGACGACGGAGGCGTTCGCCCTGCACCCCGAGATCGAGCGGCGACGGACACCCCAGTGGCATCAGGTCACGAAGCAGTTCAGCTCCGTCTTCGCCCACACGGACCTGCTCGCCTGGCTGCACGAGCGGTCGATCGACACGGTCACCCTGGTCGGCTTCATGACGAACAACTGCATCATCGCCTCGGCAGCCGAGGCGGAGGCACTCGGCGTCTCGGTCGAGGTGCTGTCCGACGCGACCGGCGCGATCAACATCGTCAACGCCGGCGGGGCCGTGTCCGCCGAGACGGTGCACCGCACGCTCATGGCGTTGTTGCAGTCGAACCTCGCCGCGGTCGCACCGACCGCGGAGTGGACGTCGGCACTCACCGCCGGAGTCGCGATCCCCGGGGACGCGCTGCCGACGTCGGCCGTCGCCGGAACCCAGCGGTTCCCGGGCTGACATCCGTTCTCATCTATAAATGTATTGCTACTTCTGCATATGTGATCTACGCTGAGGGCATCCCAACCGACGATCAGCAGGAGGTCACCATGGCCGAGCACGAGAACAGCGCAGAGCACACCGTCGCCGAGCACACCCACCAGGACGGCTGCGGCCACGAGACGGTCCAGCACGAGGACCACGTCGACTTCGTCCACGACGGACACAAGCACGCCCAGCACGGCGACCACTACGACGAGCACTGATCTCCTGATCAGCGCAGGCCCGTGATCAGCACCGATCGACGGACCTGCACGACGGCCCCGACGCACCGCGCCGGGGCCGTCGTGTTGCATGCACGTATGCGCGTGCGCTTACATGAGTCCATGTCAGACGGGATCGAAGCAGCAGCCGAACTCTTCAAGGCGCTGTCCTCGCCCGCCCGGCTCCGGATCCTGTCGGCGTTGATCTCCCAGCCTTCCGACGTCGGCTCCCTCGCCGAAGCGACCGAGCTGTCGCAGCCCCTGGTGTCCCAGCACCTCCGCACGCTGCGGCTCGCGGGGATCGTGCAGGTCGAGCGCATCGGGCGGAACGCCGTCTACTCGTTGCACGACGAGCACATCGCCCACATCGTCGGTGATGCGGTCAGCCACGTCCGCGAGACCGAAGCCGACTGAACCGCCGGCCGCGGGCAGACTTCGTTCAGCAGCAGTCGCAACCCTCGCCCTCGCGCTCCCCCGTCAGGGCCGACACGGGCTGCTTGCACGCGTCACCGCGCCAGGCTTCGAGTCCCTCGCGTACGGCGAACACCACCACGACGAGTCCGGCGAGCGGGTCCGCCCACCACCAGCTGAACAGGCTGTTCGCCAGCAGGCCGAGCAGCACCGCCGCCGACAGGTAGCTGCAGATCAGCGTCTGCTTCGAGTCGGCGATCGCCGACGCCGAGCCGAGCTCGCGTCCGGTCCGCCGTTCGACGAGGCTCAGGAACGGCATGACCGCCAGGCTCACCGCGGCCAGCACGATGCCGACCGGACTGTGCTCCGGCGACCGGACACCCGTGAAGGTCAGGACGGCATCGACGCTGACCACCAGGGCGAGCCCGAAGAACGAGATCGCGATCACCCGCAGCGCCGTTCGTTCCCGGGCTTCCGGGTCACGCCCGGCGAACTGCCACGCGACAGCCGCAGCCGACAGGACCTCCACGATCGAGTCGAGCCCGAAGCCGATCAGCGCGGTGGAGGACGCCACCGAACCGGCGGCGATCGCCACGATGGCCTCGATCACGTTGTAGGCGATGGTCGCCGCGACGATCCACCGGATCCGTCGCCGGAGCACGCCGACACGAGCCGGTGCGAGCGACATCGCAGCCGTGGTCACCGCTCGACCTCGCATCCGTCGTCGTCGGCGACCTCCACCGCCAGGACCACGGCGACCAGGGACTCGAGCGCGCGGGTGAGGTTGCGGTCCGCGATCTCGTAGCGGGTCCGACGCCCCTCGGGCACGGCGACGACGATCCCGCAGCCGCGCAGGCACGCCAGGTGGTTCGACACGTTCGTCCGCGTCAGCTCGAGTTCCTCGGCGAGCCGCGCCGGGTAGCCGGGTCCGTCGAGCAGCCGGAGCAGGATCCGCGCACGCGTGGGGTCGGAGAGCGCGCGCCCGAGACGGTTCAACACGTCGTGCCGCGAGGCAATGGTCAGCATGCGCTGACCATACATCCGGCCACGCCCAGACCGCCGCCGATCCGGACGACGCGTCGCGCTCCCGGGCAGCGTTCGATCTCAGACCTCCCTGAGCCGACGCCCGGTCAACGCGTCGTTCCAACTCGTGCGGCCGCCAGGAGCACGCGACTCGTGCACGCCGTCGTGGCCGCGTGGTCGATCACACCGCCAGCGGTCGAAGACGCTGCAGCAGCGGTGGTCGGACTGGTGGTTGGTGTCGTGGTTCTCGCGCATCGCACCGATGAGACGTGGCGACACACCGTTTCGTCACGAAGCGGCGCCGAACTCCCTGCACCACGAACGATGGTGAGCAGGAACGGTCGAGTCCCCCTTCAGCACCCGACCGTTCCTGCTCACCAAGCGCCCGCGACGCGACGCGAGACGCGAGCGCAGCGACGCCCGCGACCCGCGCCCGCCCCCGCGCCTAGCGCTTCAGGTTCGTGAGCTCCTGCAGCACCTCGTCCGAGGTGGTGATGATGCGGGCGTTCGCCTGGAACCCGCGCTGCGCCACGATCAGGTTCGTGAACTCCTGCGACAGGTCGACGTTCGACATCTCGAGCGTCCCCGCAGCGAGCGAACCGACGCCCGCCGAGCCGGGGCCGCCGACCGTCGCACCGCCCGAGTTCGCCGTGGCGCGGTAGCCCGACGCCCCGGTCTTCTCGAGGCCGGCCGGGTTGGCGAACGTTGCCAGCGCGATGCGGCCGAGCGCGAGTGACGCACCGTTCGAGAACGTGCCGGTGACGGTGCCGTCCTTCGAGATCGAGTAGCCCTGCAGCGCGCCGGCCTCGCGGCCGTTCTGCGAGCCGATCGCCGCGGTGTTGAGCGAGGCGAACCCGGTCAGGTCGCCCATGTCGACCCGGATGCCCCCGACGGCGAGGGTGCCGCCGGCGGTCAGCTTGCCGTCGGTGCCGAAGGTCAGCGAAGTCGTCGCCGTGGTGCCCTGGCCGTTGCGCCCGGTGACGTCCCAGCCGTCGGCGGTGCGCGTGTACGCGAGCGACATCGTGTGCTTGGCACCCGAAGCGTCGTACACGGTGGCCTCACGGGTGATGGTCTGGCCGACGGCGGTCTCGGACGGCAGGTTCCCGGCGACCGTGGCGGCGGTGGTGCGGACCGCCGGGGCCGCTGCTTCGAGCGGCAGCGTGATGTCGGACAGCTGGCCGTTCTCGTTGACGACGCCGTTCGTGGCCGGGTAGCCCTGCACGATCTTGCCGTCGGCGGTGACCAGGCGGCCGTTCGCGTCGAAGTCGAACGCCCCGGCGCGGGTGTAGACGGTGTCGTTGCCCAGGCGGGTGACGAAGAACCCGTCGCCCGAGATCATCAGGTCGGTCGCCTTGCCGGTGGCCTGCGCCGAGCCCTGCGAGAAGTTCGTGGAGACGCCGGCGACCTGCACGCCGAGGCCGATCTGGGCCGGGTTCGTGCCGCCGATGCCGGTCTGCGGTCCGCCGGCGCCCTGGGTCATCTGCGACAGGGTGTCCTGGAACACGGTGGTCGACGACTTGAAGCCGACGGTGTTCACGTTGGCGATGTTGTTGCCGGTGACGTCGAGCATCTGCTGGTGGGAGCGGAGGCCGGAGATCCCGGAGTAGAGCGAGCGGAGCATGGTGCGTCCTTTCGGAGAGGCAGGAAGAGCGAGGAAGTACGAGGAAGTACGAGGGAGAAGCGAGGAGCGGGCGTCAGGACGCCGGAGCGGTGGTGGTGATGCCGGAGATCACGTCGAGAGCGACCTCCTTCCCGTTCACGGTGACCGTGGGGACGCTGTTCGCGTACGACACGGCCGAGGCGGTCCCGGTGACGGACTTGCCCGAGTCGGCGTCGGTGTAGCTGACCTGCTTGCCGACGAGGTTCGCTGCGGCGATGCGCATCTGGAGCGAGAAGTTCTCGTTCCCCGTCGTGGTCTGGTTGGTGATCTGCTCCATCATCGCGAGCTGCGTCTGCTGGCCGATCATCTGGTTGGTGTCCATCGGCGACGACGGGTCCTGGTTGCGCAGCTGCGTGACGAGCAGCTTCATGAAGACCTCGGAGTCCATCGTCTGGGACTTCTGGGCGGTGGAGTTCGCGGCGAGGGCCGCGGCCTGCGCGGTCGGGTCGACGCTGCCGGTGATGCCGTCGATGGGCATGGTGCGTTCCTGTTCGTGAGCCGGATCAGGCGAGGACGTCGAGTCCCGCGGTGCGGATGGAGGGCGTGTGGGCGGTGGGCTGCATGCGCGGGGTGACCCGCGCCTCCAGACCGGGGTCGCCAGGCAGCGCACGCGCGGCCGGGCGCTCGTCGCGACCCGGCGCGTCCTGCGGCTGGTTCTGCGACGACAGGTCGAGCGTGGTGCTCACACCGGTGCCGGCCGCGTCGCGCCGCAGGTCCGGCAGGACCTGGCGGACGGCCTCGCGACCGGCGTCCGACGCGGCGAACAGCTCGACGTGCATGCCGTGGGCGGTGACGTGCGCGCGGACCGTGACCGGGCCGAGGCTGTCCGGCACGACCTGCACGGTGACGACGTGCTCGCCGGGGCCGGCCTGTGCGAGCGAGAACACCGGTCGCGCCAGCTGCTGGGCGAGCGGTGCCGGGGCCGGCGCGGTCGCCGCGGCGGGCGCGGCGGTCGGCGTCGTCGACATGACGAACGGCGTCTCGCCACCGCGGCTGGGGGCGACGGCCGGGAGGCCCGGATCACCCGGCGTCGACGCCTGCTGCTCCGTCCCGTGGCCGGCTCGGGAGCCGGTGCCGGCTGGCGGGGCGGCGGCCGCCACGACCGGTGCCTGAGCAGGGGTCGCGGTGGCGGTGTCGCTGTCGGCGGTGCGGGTCGCAGCGGGGGCCGCGATCGCGGCAGCGGCCGTCGGGGCGGTGGTCGCCGGGTCGGTCGCGGCTGCGGTCGTCGACGCAGCGGTCGTCGTGGGGGTTGCGCCGGCGACGGTCGTCGCGGGCGCGGCCGGAGACGCGGTGCCAGCGGGTGTCACGGCGGGGGTCGTGGCGGTCGCCGGGCCCGTCGTGGCTGCGGCAGCGGTCCCCCGTGCCGTGCCCAACGACGGTGCCTGCTGCAGGGTCGCCGTGGCGGGAGCGGTGGTCGGCGCCGGGGTCGACGGGACCGGCGTCGAGGTGTCCCCCTCCACCGATGGCGGTGCCGTGGTCGTGGTGTCGATTGCTCCGGCGGTCGCCCCTGCGGCCACGACGGCGTGAGGGTCGTCGTCGGGGGTCTCGGCGGCGCGGCTGGCCAGAGCGATCGGTGCGGCCACGGTCACGAGTCCGGCGGCGAGCAGCGCCTGCGCGTCGACGGGCGTTGCGTCGCTCGGCACCGCCTGGTCCGACGCGGACGTGGCCGCAGACGTGGACGGCGTGGCGGTGGTGCCCGGCGTCGCAGCCGACCCGTCCGCCGTCCGGCCCTCGGTGTCGTCCCGCCCGGCAGCACCGTCGCCGGCTCGCCGCTCGGTCGCGACGGCGGCGGTCAGTGCCGCACCGAAGGACCCGGCAGCCGCGGGGTCGGACGCCGCACCCCGGGTGGAGCCCGGTGCGGTGGGCACGGACGGCTGGGTGGCGATGGTCAGGCTCATGCGGCACTCCCGGACTGCATCATGGACAGCAGCGCGGCGGTCTGCAGGTCGGTCGCGGAACGCGCTGCCGAGGCGGCCGGCGCGGCGACGGCCGCCGGGGCCGCCTGTGCGGGGACGATCCGGCGGATGGTCGCGATGTCGGCGTCGGAGTACCAGTTGTCGACGATCCGGACGTCCTTGCCGGGGCGCGGCGCGTGCAGCACCTTGCCGTCGCCGACGCAGATGACGACGTGGCCATCGCCCTTCGGGATGATCAGGTCGCCGGGCTGCGCGTCCTTCAGGGAGCCGACCTCGACGCCCATCTTCGCCTGGTCCGGCACGACCCGGGGCATCGTGACCCCGAGGTCCTTGAAGACCGTCTGCACCAGGCCCGAGCAGTCCATCCCCGCGGTCGTCTCCCCGCCGAACACGTACGGGACCCCGAGGTACTTCTTCGCGTCGGCCACCACGTCGGCGCCGGTCGCACCGCTGCCGGTGGCGAGGGTGCCGGCACCGGCGTCCACCGAGGTCGCGGGGGCACGGGTGGCCGTCGGGGTCGCTGCTGCGGTCGCACCGGCAGCGCTCGCGGAGCCGGTCGTGCCGTCGGCGGTCGCGAGGGCGTCGGCGAAGGCCGAGGACCCCGCGGCACCGCTGGTGGCGGACGCGCTCGGGGCAGCCGTGGCCGTCCCGCCGCGCAGCGTGTCGATCTGGGACCGGATCTCCGAGATCCGGGAGAGCACCGCTTCGACGCTCATCGGGCACCACCTTCCGTGCGGCGTCGTGCCGCGATCTCGTCGAGGGCGTTCTGTTCGGTCCGGAGTTCCTCGGCCGCCTGCTGCTCGGTGTGCTTGCCCTCGAGCTTCTCGAGGCCGACGGCGGCGCGACGGGCGGCGGTGTAGTCCTGCTGTGCCCGGTCGGCGTCGGCACGGCGGTTCTGCACCACGGCGTCGAGCTCCTCGAGCATCCCGCGGGTCGCGGCACGGGCTGCGGCGACGGCGCTCAGGGTGGCGGCGTCCTGGATCGGCTGGGCGTCCTCGCTGTCGGCGAGGCTGCGGCGTGCGGCGATCCGGGCGTCGGCGGCGTCACGGACGCGCTCGTTCGCGGTGGCCAGTGTGGCGGCGGCACGGTCCTGTTCGGTGTGGCGCAGGCGCAGGAGCCCGGCGAGCGGGAAACGGCGGGCCATCACGACACCCCCAGCTGCTGCACGAGGCCGCCGAGGCGCTGCCAGGACGCATCAGCCGTGGCCCGCTCGTCCATGCCCTGGCGCAGGAACGCGTCGATCGATCCCTGGTGGTCGACGGCGGCGTCCACGAGCGGGTTCGACCCGCGCTGGTACGCACCGACGTCGAGCAGGTCCTGGGCCCCGGCTCGGGCGGCCATCACCTTCCGCAGCACGGTGGCGGCGGCACGCTGCTCGGGTCGGGTGACCTTCGAGGCGACGCGGGACACCGAGCCGAGGGCGTCGACCGACGGGAAGTGCCCGGTGATCGCGAGCTTGCGGTCGAGCACGACGTGGCCGTCCAGGATGCTGCGGGCCGCGTCGGCGATCGGTTCGTTGTGGTCGTCGCCGTCGACCAGCACGGTGTACATGCCCGTGATGCTGCCGACGCGGTCGGTCCCGGCGCGCTCGAGCAGTCCGGCGAGCACCGAGAACGTCGACGGCGGGTAGCCCCGGGTGGCCGGCGGTTCCCCCACCGACAGGCCGATCTCACGCTGCGCCATCGCGACGCGGGTGAGCGAGTCCATCATGAGCACGACGTCCTGCCCGGCATCGCGGAACGACTCGGCGATGCGGGTGGCGACGAACGCGGCACGCAGGCGCATGAGCGCCGGCTCGTCGGAGGTCGACACCACGACGATCGAGCGGGCGAGCCCCTCGGGTCCCAGGTCGTCCTCCAGGAACTCGCGCACCTCGCGGCCGCGCTCCCCCACCAGGGCGATGACGTTGACGGCCGCGTCGCTCCCGCGCGCGATCATCGACAGCAGCGACGACTTGCCCACGCCGGACCCGGCGAACAGGCCCATGCGCTGCCCGCGGCCGACGGTGGTGAGGGTGTCGAGCACGCGGACGCCGAGCTGCATCGGCGTGTCGATGCGGGTCCGGGCCATCGCGTTCGGCGTGTCGTGGTCGAGCGGGACCCAGGTGACCGGTCCGCCGCCGGGGCCCTCGAGCGGCCCGCGGTCGTCGATCGGTCGGCCGAGTCCGTCGAGCACGCGGCCGAACAGACCGGATCCGGTCGGCACGAGCACCGGGCGGCCGGTCGGACGCGCCGGGGTGCCCGCGGTCACGCCGGTCAGGCGGCCGAGCGGCATGCAGCGGACGCCCGAGGCATCGGTGGCGACGACCTCGACCGCGGTCTGTTCGCCGTCCTCGGCGCCGACCGTGACGACCTCGCCGACGCGGGCGTCGAGCCCGGCGATCGTCAGCCCCAGGCCGACGGCGCTCGTGACGACACCGACCCGCTGGGGGGCGGCCCGCAGGAGCGCCTCGTCGAGGCCGCGCGGACGGAGCAGCGTGGCGGTCACCGGTCGGCTCCCGTCGCGTCCACACCGAGGGCGGTGCGGGCGCGGTCGAGCGCCGTGGCGATGCGCGCGTCGAGCATGCCGTCCGGCAGGTCGACGACGGCGTCGCCGTCGCGCAGGGCGCCGTCGGCGACGACCGGCACCGGCAGGTCGAGGCCGGCGACGCGCGCGGCGTCCGCCGGGCTCAGCCGGACGGCCACCGGGACCGTGCGGTCGACGGACGCGAGTGCCCGCCGGACGGTGGCCTCGGCGCCGGACGCGATGCGGGCCTCCCGGCTGCCCGGTCCGTCCGGACCGTCGGCGACGGTCGCGTCGTGCGCGGGCCTGGAGGCGCGGACCACGTTGCCGACGATCGCCTCGGCCAGGTCGACTGCCGCACTCGCGACCGACGCCTCGGCGTCCGCCAGGACGGGTGCGACCGTGGAGAGCATGGCGTTCGTGGCGGCGTCGAGGACCGCGATCCGGCGTGCCGTGTCGGCCTGCAGCGCGGTGACCCGCGCGGCGTGCTCTGCCTCGAGCCGGGCGCGCAGGGCGTCCGTCTCGGCCTGCGCGGCCCGCAGGCCCGCGGTGTACCCGGCCGCGTGCCCGCGGACGTCCGCGCTCGACGCACGCTCGCGTCCGGCGGGGTCGGCGAGCACCGGGAAGGCGACGCGGTGCACGACGGTGTCAGTCAACGAGCTCGTCCTCCTCGGCGCGGTGCACGGTGACGACGCCCTGGGCCTCGAGCTCGCGCACGGAGCGGACGACCTCGGCACGGGCTTCCTCGACCTGCGAGACGCGGACCGGGCCCATGGCCTGCAGTTCGTCGTCGAGCAGCTCGCGGTTGCGCTCGGACACGTTCGCGCGGATGGTCTCGACGACCGGCCCGGCTGCGCCCTTCATGGCGGTCGCGAGGATCTTCGAGTCGATGCCGCGCAGCACCTGCTGGATGTCGCGGGACTCGAGCTTCACGATGTCCTCGAAGGTGAGCATGCGGGAGCGGATGTCCTCGGCGAGCTCCGGGTCGCGGGCCTCGAGTCCCTCGAGCACGGCCTTCTCGGTCGCGACGTCCGAGCGGTTGATGATGTCGACCAGGGGCGCGATGCCACCGACGACCTCGACGCTCTCGCGCGGCGACACGACGGCCCCGGCGCGCTGGCGCAGCACACCGGCGACGATGCCGACGGCCTCGGGGGTCGCGCTGCCCATCGTGGCGAAGGCCTGGGCGACGTCGGTGCGGACGCGCTCGTCGATCCCGGCGAGCACGGCACTGGCCTGCCCCGGACCCAGGTGGGCGAGCACGAGGGCGATCGTCTGCGGCAGCTCGCCCTCGAGCAGGGAGATGACCTGCCCGGGTTCGGCGTCGTCGAGGAAGTCGAACGACTGGCCGGCGAGGTTCGAGGCCAGACGGTCCATCACGCCGGCGGCCCGCTCGGCGCCGAACGACGCCTCGAGCAGCCCGAGGGCGGTCTCCTTGCCGCCGCGCTTCTGCAGCCGGCCGCTCATCGTGATCCGGTGGAACTCCGACAGCGTCTGGTCGACGACGGTGTCCTCGACGCGGCGCATCCGGACGATCTCGGCGGAGATCTCTTCGGCCTCCATCTCGGTGAACTGCTTCATCACCTCGGCGGCGCGGTCGGTCTCCATCTGCATGAGGATGAGCGCGACCTTCTGCGCACCGGTCAGCGCACGGTCGCTCGGACCGGAACCGCCGCCGGGGCTCGGCATGAGGGCGCTCACACCGGTGCCCGGTCGTCGAGGAGCCCGCGCAGGAGCTCGGCGGTGCGCTTCGGGTCGCGCTCGGCCAGGGCGGAGATGTCCTGGCGGCGGCGCTCGGCGGAGATCTCCTCGGTCGTCAGCACCTCGGTGGGGGCGTCACCGGCGGGCATCGCCGACAGCACGGCGGTCGGCGCGTCACCGGCACCGAGCGTCGCCCGGTCGTCGACGCCGTCCATCGCGAGCGGCAGCTGGAACGTCTCACCGGCGAAGGCGTCGAGCTCGCCGAGGTCGACGGCCTCGCGCTCCTGCTTCCGGTTGCGGCGGGCGACGAAGAACATGATCGCGATGACGGCGAGGACGATGCCGATCACGATGCCGGCGGTGCGGATCGACGACCACAGTGCTTCCTGCTGGTCGGCCTTCTGCTGGGCCTCGAGGGCCTTGGCGGCCTGGTCGGAAGCGCTCGTGTCGAAGTCCATCATCGCGACCTTGACCTGGTCGCCGCGGTCCTGGTCGACGCCCGCGGCGGCCGACACCAGGTCGTTGATGCTCTGCAGGTTCGCGTTCTGCACGGCGTCGGCCTTCGAGTTCAGCGCGACCGAGATGGTCTGCCGGTCGAGCCCGCCCGAGGGGATCTGCGTGGTCTCGGTGGTGTGGTCGACGGCGTTGTTCTTCGTCGCCGACTCGTTCTTGTACCCGTCGTCGCCGGTGCCGCTCGTCGCGGTGCCGTTCGGGACGGCGATGTTGTCCGGACCGAGGACCCCCGTCGCGCCGCTCCCCGCGCCGGAGCCGGCGCCGTACTCCTCGGTGGTGCTCGACTCGTTCAGTGCGACCGGACCCGAGGTCGGGCTCGTGTAGCTCTCGGACGTCCGGGTGCCGGACTCCTGGTTCATCGTCCCGGAGACCACGACGGTCGCGTTGCCGACACCGAGCGTGGTGTCGAGCAGGTCCTGGATCTTCTTGCTCGTCGCCGCGTCGTAGTCGGCGGCCTGGTCCGCGCCGCTGCCGGTCGCACCGGTGCCGACGGCGGACAGGGTCTGACCCTTCGCGTCGACGACCGAGACGTCGGTGGGCTGCATGCCCTCGACCGAGGCGCTCGTCAGGTGCACGATGGCCTGCACCTGGTCGGTGCTGAGCTGCGTGCCGTTCTCGGTCGCGATGAACACCGACGCGGTCGGGTCCTTCTCCTCGGAGACGAACACCGACTTCTCCGGGATCGCGAGCTGCACGGTTGCGGTCTGCACGCCGTCCATCGCGCCGATGGTCTTGGCGAGCTCGCCCTCCATGGCGCGCTTGTAGGTGACGTCCTGCTGGAACTCCGAGCTCGTCACGCCCATCTCGTCGAGCAGCGAGTAGCCGCCCTCGTTCGACGACGGCAGGCCGTTCGACGCCGCCTTGAGCCGCTCCGAGTACACCTGCGCCTGCGGCACGAGGATCGTCGCGCCGCCGTCGGTGAGCTGGAACGGCACACCGTCGGTCTGCAGCTGGTCCGTGATGGAGCTCGCGTCGGCCGCGGCGAGCCCGGTGAAGAGCGGGGCGTAGGACGCCTTGCCGAGCCAGGACGCGAGGGCGATCCCACCGAGCACGAGCGCCGCGATCGCCAGGATCGCGATGGTGCGCTGGGCTGCGGAGAAGCCCTTCACGTAGGCGCTGAGGCGCGCGAAGACGTTCTTGACGGCGACGGGCATCAGGCCTGCATCCTCATGATCTCGTTGAAGGCGTCGACGCCCTTGTTGCGGACGGCGGAGACGAGCTCGAGCGTGACCTGCGCGCGGGTGGCGGCGATCGTGGCGTCGTGGATGTCGTCGAGGTTGCCGGTCACGGCCTTGAGCGCGAGGGTCTTCGAGTCGCTCTGCAGCGACTGCAGCCCGTCGACGGCGTTGCCGAGGCTCGCGGCGAACCCGCTGCCGTCGGTCGTCGCGCCGGCGGCACCGGTCGCGTTCGTGCTGTCGCTGGACGTCCCCGACACACTCGTCAGGGCGTTCGTCATCGCGTTGGTGGTCACACCGTTCACGGCGTCGATGGGCATCAGTTCTTCCCGATCTGCAGTGCCGCCTCGTAGGCGGTCTTGGCACGGTCGACCACGGCGGCGTTCGCCTGGTAGCCGCGCTGGGCCATGATGAGGTCCGCCATCTGCGTGCCGAGGTCGATGTCGGGCATGCGGACGTAGCCCTCCTCGTTCGCGAGCGGGTTGTCCGGGTCGTAGGTCACACGGCCGGCGGCGCTGCCGAACGCGGCGCCCTTGACGTAGGCGCCGGAGACGCCGGCGCCCTCCTGCACCTCGACGTAGCGCGCCTGGAACGCGGTGTCGTCCATCGACTTCACGGTGTTCGCGTTCGCGATGTTGTCCGAGACGGCGTCGAGCCACTTCCGGTGCACGGTCAGGCCGGTGCTCGCGATGCCGATCGCGTCGAAGGTCGTCACGAGTTCGTCCGCATCGCCGCACGGACGCTGGTGAGCTCGGAGTTCATCGCCTGCGTGGCGAACTGGTACCGCAGCACGGTGTCGATGTTCGACAGCGTCTCCTCGTCGAGGTTGACGTTGTTGCCGTTCGTGTTCGTCGGCTCGAGGCTGCGCGCCATCGTCGGCGTGGTGGCGCCGTCGCCGTCCACGATCGACTTCGCCAGGGCGTCCTCGAACTGGACCTTCTCGGCGTGGTAGTTCGTCGTGTTGATGTTCGCGATGTTGTTCGCGATCACCTTCTGGCGCATCGACAGGCCGTCGAGTGCGCTCTGCAGCGCGACGCTCGTCACGGAATCGAACACGGGGGTCCCCTCGTCAGGCGTCGTCGGTGCGACGTCGCCGTGCGGTGGTGGCCGATCCCTGGCCGAACTGGTGAGCGATCCGTGCTCGAGTGGCGCTATCGGAGCCCGTCGTCCGCCGCGTTAGGCGTCGCCCCGAACGGGGGGCGGTGCGGTGCGGGTGCGGGTGCGGGCCGGTGTCGCTCGTTGCGCGCGCGGTTCGTTGCACGCGCGCGGGAGCGACAGAGTCGCTGTCGTACGACAGCGATGACGTCGCCCGTTGCGCGCGCCACCAGTTGCACGCGCGCGCAAGCGCCAGGGTCGCCGTCGTACGACGACGACATCGTCGCCCCGTGCACGCGCCACCAGTTGCACGCGCGCGAGAGCGACAGAGTCGATGTCGTACGACAGCGACATCGTCGCTCCGTGTCGACGCCGCCGGTTGCGCGCGCCCGTAGTTGCAAGCGCGCGTAAGCGACAGGGTCGCCGTCGTACGACGACGACATCGTCGCTCGGGGGCGCGGGTCAGGCGGAAGCGTCGAGGTATACGGAGCCGCGGGGCTCGCGCGTGGCGTCGACGGCGCGCAGGGCACCGAGGTGCTCCAGCGTCGAGCGGCGGTCCGCCTCGAGCACCGTCATCCGGTCCCGCTGCGCGGCGAGCAGCCGGGAGGCCCGTCCCACCAGGTCCCGCGGCAGCGGTCCCAGCCCGGCCGGCTCCGACCACCCGGCCAGGGCCGTGGAGTCGGCCGCCTGCCCGGCGGCGTCGTGCTCCAGGGACGCGAGGAGGGCCTCCCAGGCGGCCCGCCCGTCGGTCTGCTCAGGCGACAGCGCTGCGGACGGTTCAGGCGACACCGAGGGCTCCCCCGGTCGGCTGCTGCGTGGCGGACGTCGCGGGCAGCGACGCGGCCGCCTCGTGCCACGACTGACGGAGCGGCTCGAGGATCCGGATGCAGTCGCGGGTGGCCTGCACGTCGCGGTGCACGTTCGCCGTGATGAGCGAGGTGGAGGCGTAGTTGTAGACGGCGAGCAGCCCCTCGCCGCCGTCCCAGACGTCGATCCGGAGCGTGCTCGAGAGCTCACCGACGATCGCCTGGGCGTGCAGGAGCTGCTCGCGGGCCGACTCCCAGTCGGCGGCGACCTGCGCGGCCTCGGCACGGTGCAGGTCGAGCAGCAGCCGGTCGTAGAGCATCGTCACGAGCTGGGCCGGGGTCGCCGACAACACGGCCTCGTTCGTGTACTGGGCACGACGCTGGTCGGTGACGGTGCGCGGCTGGGCGGCCTGGCGGAAGGCGGCGGCCTGGAAGTCGAAGGTCATGGTCGTTCCCGTCAGCTCGACGTCGAGGCCAGCTGGCTGGCGAGCCAGCTCGACTGCGACTGGAGCTTGCTGAGGCTGGTCTCGAGGGATGAGTAGAGGGTCTGCAGGGCGGCCCGGCGCGACGTCAGACGGTCCGTCCAGCTGTCGATCTGGGTGGTGATGTCCTTGGCGACGGCCTGTTGCCCGGTGATCGTGGTGGTGATCGACCCGTTGTACTTGTCGGACGCCGCGGTGGCGGCCGCGCCGACGTTCGCCGCGACGCCGGAGAGCATCGACTGCGTGGCCTTCGGATCGGTCGCGAGGGCCTTCTGGAAGACCTCGGCGTCGAAGGTGAAGCTGCCGTCCTTGGTGATCTCGATCCCGATCGCCGACGGAGACCGGCCGTCGACGGGAGCGGAGAGCGTGCTCGCGAGACGCTGCACGGCGTTGCGGGTCGCACCGTCGCCGAGCAGGACCCCCGCCTTCGTCGTCGTGGTGCCGGACGTCGCGCTCGTGGTGCTCGACACCGCGGTGTTCGTCTTGTAGTACGACGCGATCGCGTTCATCGCGTCGACGAGTCCCGAGGCCACTGCCTGGGCCTTGGAGGTGTCCTGAGCGACCGTCACGGTGACCGGCTCCTCGGTGGCCTTGGACACGGTGACGTCGAGCCCGGGCACGAGCTCGGTGAAGGTGTTCGTCCTGCTCGTGACCGTCTGCGCAGCCGCGGTACCGGCCCAGAGGGTGACGCTCGCGTCCTTCGCGGCCGTGACGACGGCGGCACCGGTCTCGGTGAGGACGTTCGTCGCGGTGCCCGCGGCCACGGCATCGGCGCCGCCCCGGTACACCTGGAAGCCACCGGCCGCCCCGGTCTCGGCGGACGTGAGCTGCAGGCGGTGGAGCTTGGCGCCGTCGACGTCGGTGCCGGCGGAGACCTTCGTCGCGGTGATGCCCGCGCCGGACTTGTTCAGTGCGGTGACGGCGTCGTCGAGCGAACCGGACGCCGGCGTCACCGTGGTGGACTTCCCGTCGGCGCCGACGACCGTGATCGGCTGAGCGGCCGACGACCACGTCGACATGGCTGCCGTCACCCCGACCTGGGCCGCGGCGGTCGAGCCGACGGTGAAGTTGATGGAGCCTGCGGTCCCCCCGGTACCGGTGACGGCGGTGACGCTCGGAGCCGTGCTCGTCGCGGCGAAGAGGTCGAGCGACGAGGTCTTCGCGGCGTCCGCGGCCTTCGTGGCGAGACCCTGGATCAAGCCGTTGATCGTCTGCAGTGACGAGATGAACGTGTTGGTGCTGGTGAGCTTGTTCTTGAGCAGGGTCTGCGGGACCCCTTCGACGCTCATCAGCGAGTTGATGAGGTCGGTCGTCTTGAGACCGCTGACCAGACCGTCGATCGCGAGGCTGGTGCTCGAGGACACGGACGAGGACATCGTCGACACTCCCTGGCGTCGTGGAGGTGGTCAGGATGGCGACGTCCGTCCTCCGGGCCCGGTCGGGCGCGGAGGACGGACGTCGTGATGGCTAGCGCAGGAGCGAGAGCACGCCCTGCGTGCTCTGGTTCGCCTGCGCGAGCATCGAGGTGCCGGCCTGGCTCAGGATGTTGTCGCGCGTGTACTTGACCATCTCCTGCGCCATGTCGACGTCGGTGATGCGCGAACCGGCAGCGGTGAGGTTCTCCTTGGCCACGTTCGTCACGTTGATGGCGTGGTCGAAGCGGTTCTGGACTGCACCGATGCTCGAACGTGCCTCGGACACCGTCTTGATCTGCGCGTCGATCGTGGTGATCGCGGCCTGCGCGTCGGCGTTGCTCGCGAAGCTGATCTTCGCCGCGACCGCACCGCCGTCGGCGTCGGTCCCGGCGGCCACGGTCAGGTTCGCCGCGATGTCCTTGACGTTCGCCTTGCCGAGGTCGACCTCGATCTTCGACGAGTCACCGGCGTTCGCGCCGACCTGGAAGGTCAGCTTGCCGTCCTTGGCGGTACCAGCGGAACCGTCGAGGAGGTTGATGCCGTTGAAGTTCGTCGAGCTCGAGATGCGGCCGAGCTCCTTCTGGAGCTCACCGACCTCGGTGGTGATCGCGGCGCGCGAGTCGGCGTTGTTCGAGTCGTTACCGGCCTGGACGGCCAGGTCGCGCATGCGCTGGAGGATCGAGTGGGTCTCGGTGAGGCCACCTTCAGCGGTCTGCACGACGGAGATGCCGTCCTGCGCGTTGCGGGCGGCGACCGTGAGGCCACCGACCTGGGACTTCAGCCCCTCGGAGATCGACAGACCGGCAGCGTCGTCGGCAGCACGGTTGATGCGGAGACCGGTCGAGAGCTTCTCGAGGGACTTCGACAGGTCGTTCTGCGTCGCGTTGAGGTTCCGGTACGTGTTGAGTGCCGAGAGGTTGGTGTTGATGGACATACCCATGGTGGTTTCCTCCGTGAATGTGGGTCGTGCGTCGGCCCGTCCGTGGGCTGACATGGATGACTCTCGACCGGTTGCCGGGAGTCGTTAGGGGATCGGCGGAGATATTTCCGCCGACGTCTCAACTCGCCGCGACGGCCGGCCCCGATGCGGCGTCGTGCACGGCACGCGCGACACCGGCGGCGGCGTTCGTGGCGACACGGGCGAGGTAGGCGCTGCGGCGGGCCGCGGTGGTGCGGCTCGCGGGCTCGACGGTCGTGCCGTCGCCGTAGTGGGCGGCGAGGCCGTCGTGCAGCAGGCGCATCGCCTCGGAGCGCTGCTGCGAGACGGCCGAGTGCGTGATGCCGAGCTCGGCGGCGACGTCGGTGACCGAGCGGTCACCGAAGTAGACGGCCTCGACGATGAAGCGCATCCGCTCCGGCAGGGCCTCGACCGCAGCGCGGAGGTACCGGCGCTTCTCGGTCTCGAGCAGGTCGTCCCCGGGGAGCGGCAGGTCCGCGGCGACGAGGTCGTGCACGGTCTCGTCGAGCGGCGCGACGGTCCGGGCGGCGTCGCTCATCGCGTCGACGGCGGTCTGCTTGTCGACGCCCATGGCATCGGCGATCTCCTGCGCACCGACGCTCCGGCCGAGGCGAGCGGACAGGGCCTCCTGCGTGGCCAGGGTCTCGCGGATCCGCTTCCGGGTGCCGCGGGAGGCCCAGTCGGCCGAGCGCATGTCGTCCGCCAGCGCGCCGGCGATCCGGGTGCGGGCGTAGGCGCCGAACGGCACGCCGAGGGTGGGGTCGAAGGCCTCGGCGGCTGCGACGAGCGCGAGCGATCCGACGGCGGCGAGGTCGTCGCGGTCCAGGTGCGTCGCCCGGGAGCGGACGTCGGCCACGATGTAGCCCACGAGCGGGAGGTGCTCCACGATCATCGCGTTGCGTTCGGTGCGGTCCATGCTGTTCCCCTGGTCGACCTGACGTGTGTCGGCTCACCCGTCCGTGGGCGCGACGGACGCCGGCCTCGGATGGCCGGTGCGTACGCCGAAGACCCGCCCGGGTCCCTCCGAGCGGTGCACCCCGCATCGTTCCCGAGCGGTTCCGGGTGTCCCCCGGGTGCGTTCTGAATGTATCGGCTGGCAATGCCCTGAGCAGGTGCTCAACCGTCCCCAATGCGGGGGTGTCAGACCCCGTTCCCGGTCGGCATTTGGGGGGACTCCGGGCCGGGAACGGTCGTTCTTGTCCCCCGTCGGGGGTCATCGGGTCACAGCGTCGACGAGTACGGGTGACGCCACTCGGCCGCCGGGGCTTACGGTCGCGGACACCGAGTCGATAGGTCCCGGTGTCCGCAGGATGACGGACCGGGGGCCACCCCGACGAACCACCACCTGGGAGGAGCTGATGAGCGTGAACGACCTGTCCGCCGTGCTCTGGCGCGAACGCGAGCTGCTCGAACTGCTCACCTTCAAGCTCGAGGAGGAGCAGCTCCTGCTCACCGCGGGCCGCTCCCGCTGGGTGTCGCACGCCAGCCGCGAGGTCGAGCAGGTCCTCGACCGGCTCCGCAGCACCGGTCTGGAGCGCGCCGCGCAGAGCGCCGAGGTCGCCGAGGAGTGGGGCGTCCCCGCCGACGCTCCCCTGCGCGACGTCGTCGCCGCGGCACCGAACGGACCGTGGGGCGAGATCCTGTCGTCGCACCTCACCGCGATGGTCGAGCTGACCACCCAGATCGGCGCACTGCGCGACGAGAACGACCGGTTCCTCCGTGCCGCCGCCCAGGCCACCGAGGAGACCCTGGCGGGGACCGTCACCGGTGCCGCCACCTACGACGCCAGTGGCACGTCCGGAGCAGGCCAGGACGGCGCCCGCCTGTTCGAGGGGACGCTGTAACACCGTGGTCAGCACCTTCGGATCCCTCGCGACCGCCTACTCCGGCCTCGCCGCGGCCCGTGCCGGCATCGACGTCACCGGCCAGAACATCGCGAACGCCGGCACCGCGGGCTACACGCGGCAGCGCGTGACGCAGAACTCGATCCCCGCGACCCAGACCGGGTTCATGCGGGGCACCGCGGCCCTCGCCGGCCAGGGCGTCTCGGTCGACGGCATCGCCCGCCTGGCATCCCTCACGCTCGACGCCGGAGTCCGCGTCGCCGCCGGTTCGTCGGCCTACGCGGATGCCCGCGCCACGGCGCTCTCCGCCCTCGAGACCGGGTTGCACGAGCCCGGCAAGGACGGCCTGAGCGCCAAGCTCGACGCGTTCTGGTCGTCCTGGAGCGAGCTCGCGAGCCACCCCGACGACCCGGGCGCCGCCAGTGCCGTGCTCGGGGCCGCCGGCACCGTCGTCTCCGCGCTGGCCGCGGGCTCGAAGGCCGTCGACGCGCAGTGGTCCTCGGTGCGCGGCACCCTGACCGGGCAGGTCGCCCAGCTGAACGGTGCCGCGCAGCAGGTCGCCGACCTGAACGGCCGGATCCGCACCGCGCTCGCCTCGGGCGGCAACGCCAACGAGCTGCTCGACCAGCGCGACCAGCTCACGCAGCAGATCGCAACGCTCGCCGGCGGCACCACCCGGACGAACGCCGACGGCACGGTCGACGTGCTCCTCGGCGGCAACCCGCTCGTGCAGGGCACCGACGCCCGCTCGGTCGCGCTCGGCGGCGGCGAGCGTCTGGCGGACGGCACTGCGGTCACCCTGACCTGGACCACCGGCACGGCCGGGGCGGTCGGGCTGAGCGGCGGGTCGATCGGCGGGGCCCTCGCGGTCCTCGCACCGGCGTCCGGCACCGGGACCGGCGGCGCACTCGCGGAGGCCTCGGCGTCCTACGACGCCGTGGCCACGCGACTCGCCACCACCGTGAACGCCCTGCACGCCGCCGGGACCACCCCGGCCGGCACCACCGGCGCACCGTTCTTCTCCCTGGCCGCCGGGGTCCCGGCCGCCCAGGCGCTCGGCGTCGTCCCCACGGACGCCGGTGGTCTGGCGACGCGGAACGCGGCGGGGGAACTCGACGACTCGTTCGCCGACGCGCTCGCGCGACTCGGGGCGTCGTCGGACGGTGCCGACCAGGTCTGGGCGACGTTCGTGGCGGGGGTGGGCACAGCCTCCAGGTCGGCGATGTCGGAATCGACGATGACCGGACTCGCGCTCACCAACGCGCGCACCCAGCAGCAGTCGAGTGCCGGCGTCGACCTCGACGAGGAGAACGTCAACCTGCTGAGCTACCAGCACGCGTACCAAGGCGCGGCGCGCGTCCTGACCGCGGTCGACGAGATGCTCGACACCATCATCAACCGCGTCGGACTCGTCGGGAGGGGCTGATCGTGATCACCCGTGTGACCACCCAGATGTCGATGGCGGCCGCGTCGGCCCGGCTGCAGGCCGGTGCCGCGAGGGTCGCCGAGCTCACCGACCAGGCCACGACGCTGCGTGCGATCCAGAAGCCCTCGGACGACCCGGTCGGCACCGCGTCGTCGATGCAGGTCCGCAAGGAGCAGGCCGCTGCCGCGCAGTACTCGCGGAACGCGAACGACGCCGCAGCATGGCTCGCCACCACCGACAGCGCGCTGTCCGGCGTGTACTCGGTGCTCAACAACGTCCGCGACCTCACGGTGCGGGCCGCGAACTCGGGCACGATGAGCGACACCGACCGCGACGCGTTCGTCACGCAGTTCCGGTCGCTCAAGGCCGACCTCGAGGCACGTGCCAACACCACCTACGGCACCCGTTCGGTGTTCGCTGGATCGTCGACCGCCGCTGCTGCCTACGACCCGGCCACGGGCTGGGCGGCCGCCGGCACCGACGTGTCCCGCCGGATCGGGGACGGCACGACGGTGCGCGTCGACACCGCCGGCACCGCGGTCTTCGGCTCCGGCGACGACTCGGTGTTCGCGGTGATCGACTCCATCGTCAACGACCTGCAGAACGGGGTGAACGTGAACGCTCGGATCAACGACGTGGACGGCGCACTCGGGACCGTCCGCGGCGCCCAGGCCGACGTCGGGATCCGGCACGCCGCCGCGCTCACGGCGCAGGACTCGCTGAAGTCCGCGACCGTCTCGCTCGAGAGCCGTCGCGCCGACATCGAGGACGTCGACCTCGCCAAGGCCGTCCTCGACCTGCAGGTGCAGCAGACCAACTACCAGGCAGCCCTCGCCGTCACCGCGAAGGTCCTGCAGCCGACCCTGATGGACTACCTCCGATGAGCATCTCCCTGACCTTCGCCGTCCCGCCGTTCGGGCTCGCTCCCGCCGCGGCCTTCGAGCTGTCGCCGGTCGTCGGCGCCGAGGGGCTGTTCACGCTCGTCGGCGACGACGCACGGCTGTTCCTGCTCGACGCAGCGGTGCACCTGCCGTCGTACGCGCCGGAGCTCACCGACGAGCAGGCTGCCGGGCTCGGGCTGACCGACCCCGCCGACGCGATGCTGCTCGTCGTCGCGAACCCCGGCGCGTCCGGCACCACGGTCAACCTGCTCGCGCCGATCGTCGTGAACGCCCGGACGGCCGTGGGCGCGCAGGTCATCCTCGAGGCGCAGGACCTGCCGCTGCGGGCGGAGCTCGCGCGGGTGTAGGTGGCGGGCGGGCTGGCGGGCCGGGCCGGGCCGGCGGGCTTCGGGCTGGTCGACGCGGAACGACACTGTCGACGTCGTACGACATCGGTGATGTCGCACCCCCGCGCTTGCAACTGTTGTGCACGCGGGACAGCGACAGAGTCGCCGTCGTCCGACATCGACATCGTCGCAAGTTGCGTCCGCCTCATCCCTCCACAGCCTGGAGGCCCGGCTCGTCATCCACAGATCGGCCCACCGCCGCCCCGTGGCCGGGCCCGGCGATCGATGGTTGATCCATGGACGACCGCGTACGCACCATCCCCCTCATCCGCACGACCGGCAAGCCCAGCGCCGAACGCCGGGCCCTGCAGCGCCGGGTCCGTCGGGGGGAGTTGCTCGCGGTCCGTCCCGGGGTCCTGGTCTCCCCGTCGTCAGTCGTCGGACTCCGGCCCGAGGACCACCTGTTGCTCCTGGTGCGCGCGACCGCGCCGATGATCCACGCACCGAGGGCGTTCGCGCGCTCCGCAGCGGCCGCCGTGCACGGACTGCCCTTCGTCCATGCCCCGCCGTCGAAACTCGACGTCGTCGATCCGCGCCGCGAACGCTCCGACACGTCCGCACACCTCCGGCTCCACCCCGGACCGCTCGTCCACGCGCCGACGACGGACTCACGGTGGACTGACTTGCCCGCGGCCACGCCCGCCGACATCGACGGAGCGCCCGTCACGTCGTTGGCACGGACCCTCGTCGACATCGCGGGGTCGTCCACCCTCGAGTTCGCGTTGCCGATGATCGACCAGGCACTCCACGACCGGCGTCTCCTGCCCGAGATTCTGCTCGACGAACTCGCCACGACGGCACCCGCGGGTCACGACAAGGCGGGGATCGCGGTGGGGATGGGGTCGGCGCTGTCGGGTTCACCCGCGGAGTCGGTGTGCCGGGTGCGGTTCCGGGAGCTCGGTGTGCCGGAGCCGGTGCAGCAGCACGTGTTCGCCCGGGCCGGATCGGCCACGGCGATCGTGGACTTCTGGTTCCCGGACCAAGGCGTCGTGGTCGAGGTCGACGGCCGCGCGAAGTACGAGGACCCGGTGCTGCTCGACGGGCGCTCCACCGCGGACGCGCACTGGCGCGAGAAGCGGCGTGAGGACTTCATCCGGTCGTTCCCCGAGGTCCGCGCGGTCGTGCGGCTCTCGTGGGCCGACCTGATGCAGCCCGACCGGGTGCGGGCTGCCCTGCGGCGTGCGGGTGTCCCGTGCTGAGACTGCACGCCCGACGATCAGCGCGGGCGTGGCGCATCCGGGTGGTACGTGCGCTGACGCTCGATCCGCGGCCGACCGGACGCTTCACCGGCGTGCGCCACCCCACCGACCACGACCTCGCCGAGTCCCACGCGCACACCACGGACCGGCCCGGTGCCCTTGACCACGCCGCCGCGGTGGTCCGGGTCGGGCTCGCGGTGGTCGCCGCCGTCCTCGAGCTCGACGTCGCGCACGGACACCGGACCGAGCACCTGCGCGCCGCGCCGATCCGCGCCGGCCCCTCGACCAAGCACCCGGCCGTCAGGCGTGCCCGACCGCCGATCACGACGTCGGACCCGTCCGCGACGACGGTGACGGGGCCCGGGCCGAGTTCGGCGCCCTCCCCGATGTGCACGGTCGCCGCAGACGCGACGATGGTCACCGGCCCTGGTCCGAGTCGTGCTCCGGAAGCGACGGAGATCACGCCTCCGTCACGGGTCTCCAGGGTCGTGGACGGGTACAGCACGGCGCCGGGCCGGACGGAAACGCCCGCCCCGATCAGGACGGACCCGGGGTCGAGCACGCGGACGTCCGGTGCGAGCGCGGTGGCCTCGTGGACGGTCAGGAACCCAGCGGAGCGGCGAGCGATGTCGAGGGCTCGCGCGGTCCGGTCGCTGTCCATCCAGCGAGCCTCCCACATGCCCGGCGTACGGTGAGCGCATGGCCCGCTCCCCGAAGGACCAGGCGATCGTGCCCCTGCCGAACGCCCAGGTCTCCCCCACGTCAGACGACTCCAGAACCCCGCAACCACAGCAACCCGCCGGATGGGTCAAGTTGCTCGACCGTGCCATCAGCGTGCAGCGGCCGGCCGTCGTTGCGCACGTCAAGGCGATCCGCCGCCGCAAGCCCGATGCCACGCCCGCCGAGGTCATCCAGATCCTCGAGCGGCAGTACCTCACGGCCGTGACGACCGGTGGTGCCGCCGTCGGTGCGAGCGCCGTGATCCCGGGCGTCGGGATGGTGGCCGCGCTCGGACTGAGCGGTGCAGAGACGATCGGGTTCCTCGAGACCACGGCGCTGTTCGCACAGTCGGTGACCGAGGTGCACGGGATCGCGCTGGACGACCCGGAGCGTGCCCGCACGCTGGTGATGGCGATGATCCTCGGCGCCCCGGGGACGCAGCTGATCAAGCAACTCGGTGGTCAGATCGCCGGTGGCCAGGTCCGGACCGCGTTCTGGGGCGAGATGGTGACCTCGTCACTCCCGAAGCAGATGGTAAACGGCATCGGCGGACAGGTCCGTGACCAGTTCATCAAGCGCTTCGCCATCCGGCAGGGCGGTTCCGTCCTCGGACGTGCGCTGCCGTTCGGCATCGGAGCGGCTGTCGGCGGTCTGGGGAACCACGCCCTCGGGCGCAAGGTGATCCAGGCGTCGCGGACCGGGTTCGGGATGCCGCCGGCGGAGTTCCCGATCGTGCTGACGGTCACACCGACTGCCGAGAAGACCCGGCGTGCCCTGCCGTGGAAGCGCGGCGCGGGCAAGGACCAGGACCTCTGGACCGAGCCGGGCAACGACGACCGCGGCATGAAGCGATGAACCCCTGCGCGAAGCGCTGAACCAGCGTCCGAAGCGCTGACGCAGAACGGCCCGGGCACGCTGCCCGGGCCGTTCGTGTGTCTGTGTCGAACCCCGTGTCCTAGAAGGACCGCACCGGCGTCGTCACGACCTGCCCGGCGTGGGCGAACCCGCCACCGAACCCGAAGAGCAGGGCCGGCACCCCCTCCGGCAGGTCACCGCGCTCCCATGCCTTCGACAGGCCGAGCGGCACACTGGCGGCCGAGGTGTTCCCGGACTCGACGACGTCACGGATGACGAACTTCGACTCCCCGCCGAGCGCGGTGACCAGCGGCTCGATGATCCGCAGGTTCGCCTGGTGGAACGCGAACACCTCGATGTCGTCCATCGTGAGCCCGGCGGCCTCGACGACCTTGCGGGCGTGCCCCTCGGCCTCGGTGATGGCCCACCGGTAGATCGAGCGGCCCTCCTGGTTGAACCGCCCCGGCGACCCTTCGACACGCACGGCGTCGAGCAGGTGCGGCACGCTCCCCCACGACACCGGGCCGATCTCGGGCGTCTCGGCGACCCCGAGCACGGCGGCACCGGCCCCGTCACCGACGAGCACGCACGTCGACCGGTCGGTCCAGTCGGCGATGCCGGACAGCACCTCGGACCCGATGACGAGCGCGACGTCGGCCGAACCGGTGCGGATGGACTGGTCGGCGAGCCCGAGCGCGTACTCGAACCCGCTGCACGCGGTGTTGATGTCGATCGGCGCCGGCCCGTTCGTCATGCCCAGTGCGGCGGCGACGCGGCCTGCCGTGTACGGGGCGCGGTCCTGGTGGGTGGTGGAGGCGACGATGACGAGTCCGACGGCCGAGGGTGACACCCCGGCGTCGGCGAGGGCACGGCGTCCGGCCTCGATCGCCATCGACGTCACGGTGTCGTCCGGCCCGGCGATCCGACGCGTCTGGATCCCGGTGCGGGTGCGGATCCACTCGTCGTTCGTGTCGACCATCGTCGAGAGCTCGTCGTTGGTCAGGACGCGTTCGGGCTGGTGGTGTCCGAACCCGAGGATCCGGCTGCCGCGGAGTGCTGGGATGTTCATCGTCGGCACGTTACCCCCTCACCCCACCGCCGCATGCCGAGCGGGGCATGCACGGCGCCCACTCGCCCATGGTCACTTCCGCGCTGCAGCGGTCGCGCGGTCGTTCGCCTTGCCGATCGCCTCGACCAGCTCGTCCTTCGTCATCTTGGAGCGGCCGCTGACGTCGAGCCGCTTCGCGACGTCCATGAGGTGCGCCTTCGAGGCGTTCGCGTCGACACCGCCCTCGGTCTTCCCGGATGAGCCCGAGCCAGCACCACGCGGACCGGCGGCACCGGAGTCGGACGGCCCGGAGGACTCCTTCTCCTCCCAGTGGTCGCCGACCTTCTCGTACTCGTGCTTCACGGCGGCGAAGGCCGTGCGGTGCGCGCGCTCGCCCGGGCCGTACGTCTCGTTCGCCGAGTCCAGTGTCTTCTCGAAGATCTCCTGCGCGTGCTCCGGGGACCGCTGCAGGGTGCTCGGGATCTCGTCCTTGGCTGGCATGGCTGCTCCTCTCGAGTGGTCCTCCCTGACTACTCCGACCAGCACAACGAGAGCCAAGCACCGACCGGTACTCCCAGGGCCTGGCGCCACCAGCGCGTCACGAGTAGACCCGTCTCATGGACTACACACACCTCGGTCGCACCGGTTTGTCCGTCTCCCGCGCCGTGCTCGGCACGATGAACTTCGGCCCGGAGACCAGCGAGGACGACTCGCACGCGATCATGGACCGGGCGCACGAGCTCGGCGTCAACTTCTTCGACACCGCCAACGGCTACGGGGGCTCGGTGGGCAAGGGCGCCACCGAGGAGATCATCGGACGGTGGTTCGCCAAGGGTGGCGGTCGCCGCGAGAAGACGGTCCTCGCCACGAAGGTCTACGGCGAGATGACCGACTGGCCGAACGGCGGCAAGCTCAGCGCCCTGAACATCCGGCAGTCGCTCGACGCGAGCCTGCAGCGGCTGCAGACCGACCACATCGACCTGTACCAGTTCCACCACGTCGATCGTGCGACGCCGTGGGACGAGATCTGGCAGGCGATCGACGTCGCCGTGCAGCAGGGCAAGGTCCTGTACGTCGGCTCGTCGAACTTCGCCGGGTGGCACATCGCCCAGGCGCAGGAGGCAGCGAAGCGCCGGAACACCTTCGGCCTGGTCAGCGAGCAGTCGATCTACAACCTCGTGGTCCGCGACGTCGAGCGCGAGGTCCTGCCCGCCGCCCGCGCGTACGGGCTCGGCGTGATCCCCTGGTCGCCGCTGCAGGGCGGCCTGCTCGGCGGCGTCATCGAGAAGACCGAGAACGGCTCCCGCCGTCTGTCCGGCCGCAGCGCCGAGTACGTCGACGCGCACCGTGACCAGCTGCAGTCGTACGAGTCGCTCGCGAAGGAGCTCGGCCACACGCCCGGCGAGCTGGCCCTCGCCTGGCTGCTGCACCAGCCCGGCGTCACGGCGCCGATCACCGGCCCCCGCACGATGGAGCAGTGGGAGTCCGCGGTGCGCGCCGTCGACATCCGCCTCGACCAGCGTGCGCTGGACCGTCTCGACGAGATCTTCCCGGGGCACGAGACCTCGCCGGAGGACTACGCCTGGTGACGGAACCAACGGAACCAACGGAACCAACGGAACCAACGGGTCGCTGACGCGACCATCTGCCTGGAGGCGCGGTGCGGGCCGGACCCGCACCGCGCCTCCCGGCCGTGGTCACGTCGAGAACGCGACCAACGCAACGACGACGGGCCCCGCGCTGCTGTGTGCGCGGGGCCCGCCGTCGTGCGGGTGGTGCCTGGTGACTAGCGGACGCTGACCGGGCTGTCGTCGGTCTGCTCGTAGAGGACGTAGCCCTCTTCGCCGTGGACGGCGGTGTCGATGCCGGCGACCTCGTCCTCGGTCTTGACGCGGAAGCCCATCGTCTTCTCGATGATCCAGCCGATGACGAAGGCCAGGACGAACGAGTACGCGCCGACGGCGCCCGCTGCGGCCGCCTGCTTGCCGAGCTGCTCGAACGAGCCGGAGTAGATCAGGCCGGTGTCGTTGGCGAAGAAGCCGAGGAACAGCGTGCCGAAGATGCCGCCGACCAGGTGGACGCCGACCACGTCGAGCGAGTCGTCGAAGCCGAGACGGTACTTCCAGTCGATGGCGAAGCAGCAGACGATGCCGGCGAGGAAGCCGAGCAGGATGCCCCAGCCCGGGGTCAGCGCGGCGCAGGCCGGGGTGATCGCGACGAGGCCGGTGACGGCACCCGAGGCGGCTCCGACGGAGGTGGCCTTGCCGTCCTTGAGCTTCTCGATGAGCAGCCAGCCGAGGATGGCGGCGGCCGGGGCGGCGAGGGTGTTCACCCAGGCGATCGCGGCGATGCCGTCAGCAGCACCCTCGGAGCCCGCGTTGAAGCCGAACCAACCGAACCACAGGATGGCGGCACCGAGCAGGACGAAGGGCGGGTTGTGCGGCTTGTGCGCACCCTTGGCGAAGCCGACGCGCTTGCCCAGGACGATCGCCAGGGCGAGACCCGCCGCACCGGCGTTGATGTGCACCGCGGTGCCACCGGCGAAGTCGATGACTCCCCACGTGGCGGCCCAACCGGAGGTCAGGTTGAAGACCCACGAGGCGACCGGGAAGTAGACGACCGTGACCCAGACGCCGGCGAAGACCATCCACGCGCCGAACTTGGCGCGGTCGGCGATGGCGCCGGAGATGAGCGCGACGGTGATGATCGCGAACGTCGCCTGGAACCCGACGAAGGCCATCGACGGGTACGCCGCCTGGATGTTCGAGGACTGCGCTTCCTCGAAGGCCTGGCCGAGGCCGATCTGGTTCCAGTCGATGCTGAAGAACCCGACGACGCCGGAGACCGCCGTGCCGTCGCCGTGGTTGGCGAAGGCGATCGCGTAGCCGTAGACCACCCAGAGCACGCTCACGAGCGCGATCGCACCGAACGACATCATCATCATGGAGATGACGGACTTGGCCTTCACCAAGCCGCCGTAGAAGAAGGCCAGGCCGGGTGTCATGAACAACACCAGCGCAGCCATCACCAACACGAACGTCGTGTTGCCCTGATCAAGCATCTGCTCACCTCTCGATTGCACGAGCGGCTCTTGGACCGCCTCGGGTGTCACAGAGTCTGGCGAGGCGAGGTTTCACGAGGGAGCACGAACTGTTTCGCGGATGTAACGCGACCACGCCGTTTGTAAACGTCGTGTTTCCGACGGCCCGATGTCCCCTGCACGAGGGGCAGGAGACCGCCGTGGACAGATCGGTCCGGACGGCAAGGGGTGCTCAGGCGCGGGTGAGGGCCACCACGCGGGACGCCGCGCGCAGGTACTTCTTGCGGTACCCGCCCTCGAGCATCACGTCGGGGTACACCTGGTCGAGCGGGGTGCCCGACGCGACGATGCGCACCTGCGCGTCGTACAACCGGTCCACCAGGGCGACCCAGCGCAGCGCGTCGGTCTGGTCGGTGAACGCCCGGACGTCGGTGAGCCCGACGGCGTCGAGGTCCTCGACCAGCGCGACGTACTTCGACGGGTGCACGGAACCCAGGTGGGCGACCACCGCGCCGAAGTCGTCGAGCGTCACGGTGCCGGACGGCAGCGCGGCGGGCACATCGGACACCACCTGCGCCGACTCGTCCACGGCACGGCGGCGGTAGTCGAGGCCGTCGATGCGCATGGTGTCGAACCGGTCCGACATCGCCTGGATCTCGCGCAGGAAGTCCTGCGCGGCGAAGCGCCCCTCGCCCAGGGCTCCCGGGGGCGTGTTCGACGTCGCGGCGAAGCGGGTGCCGGTCTCGGTCAGTTCCTTGATGAGCCGGGTCATCACCATCGTGTCGCCCGGGTCGTCGAGCTCGAACTCGTCGATGCACACCAGTGCGGTGCCGCGGAGCAGGTCGACCGTGCCCTGGAACCCCAGGGCGCCCACGAGTGCGGTGTACTCGATGAACGTGCCGAAGGTCTTCCGGCCGGTGGCCGCGTGGTAAGCGGCTGCGAGCAGGTGGGTCTTGCCGACGCCGAACCCGCCGTCCAGGTACACACCGGACTTCGCCGCGGGGTCCGGCGCCTGCTTCCGACGCCCGAACAGCCCACGCCGTGGGGCCTCGGTGGGACCCGCGGCCACGAACGCGGCGACGGCATCGCGGACCGAGGCCTGCGAGTCGTAGTCCGGGTCCGGCCGGTACGAGTCGAACGACGCGTCCGTGAACTGCGGCGGGGGCACGAGCGCCGCAGCCATCTGCTGCGGCGTCACCTGGGGATCACGGTCGACGAGGTGAGCGGGCAATCGGGGAACCCTTCCGGGAAGCATGTCGTGGGGTGTCACGTTGCGTCAGGGGCACGGTACGTCCGCGTACCGTTGCCCACAGGCACCGACGCCCGATCCTAGTCCGGCGCCGGCAGCACGCACCCGGGCACCACGCTCGCCCCGCACCACGCTCGCCCCGCACCACGCTCCCCCGCACCCCTGGAGGTACCCCCGATGACCGCACCGGTCGACCCGTCCGAGAAGTTCGCCGCCTACGCGCACCCGGAGCGCCTCGTGTCCACCGAGTGGCTGCAGGAGCAACTCGACGCCGGGGCCGGCGCCCCCGACCTGGTGGTCGTCGAGTCCGACGAGGACGTCCTGCTCTACGAGACGGGGCACATCCCGGGCGCCGTGAAGATCGACTGGCACACCGACCTCAACGACCCGGTGCAGCGCGACTACATCGACGGCGCGGCCTTCGCCGAGCTCATCGGCGGCAAGGGCATCGGCCGCGACACCACCGTCGTGATCTACGGCGACAAGAACAACTGGTGGGCGGCGTACGCCCTCTGGGTGTTCACCCTGTTCGGCCACGAGGACGTCCGCCTGCTCGACGGCGGTCGCGGCAAGTGGATCGCCGAGGACCGTGCCCTGACCACCGACGAGACCCCGGTCACGCCCGTCGAGTACCCCGTCGTCGAGCGCCACGACGAGCCCGTCCGCGCCTTCAAGGACGACGTCCTCGCGCACCTCGGCAAGCCGCTCATCGACGTCCGCAGCGCCCCGGAGTACAGCGGGGAGCGCACGACCGCGCCCGACTACCCGGAGGAGGGCGCGCTGCGCGGCGGCCACGTCCCCACCGCCGTGAACATCCCCTGGGCGACGGCCGCCGCCCCCGACGGCACCTTCAAGTCGCGCGCCGAGCTCGACGCCGTCTACCGTGACGGCGCCGGCATCGGTGACGCCGACGAGGTCATCGCCTACTGCCGCATCGGTGAGCGCTCGAGCCACACCTGGTTCGTCCTGCAGCACCTGCTCGGCTACGACAACGTCCGCAACTACGACGGCTCGTGGACCGAGTGGGGCAGCGCCGTCCGCGTCCCCATCGTGCAGGGATCCGAGCCGGGTACTGTTCCGAACCGATGAACGCCAGCACCGACGCACCACTCCCCGCCACCCTCGCCGAGATCCGCGACGACTTCCTCGCCCTGGGCCAGAAGGACCGCCTGCAGCTCCTGCTCGAGTTCTCGAACGAGCTGCCCGCACTGCCCGAACGCCTGCAGGGGCACGAGGACGAGCTCGAACGCGTGGAGGAGTGCCAGTCCCCCGTCTTCATCACCGTGACGGTGGGCGAGGACGGCGACGCCCCGGATGTGGTCCGGATGCACGCCACCGCCCCGCGCGAGGCACCGACCACCCGCGGCTTCGCCTCGATCCTGGCACAGGGACTGTCCGGCCTGACCGTCGAGCAGGTGCTCGCCGTCCCGACGGACTACCCGTTGACCATCGGCCTCTCCGAGGCGGTCAGCCCCCTGCGGATCCGCGGCATGGTGGGCATGCTCGGCCGCGTCCAGCGGCAGGTGCAGGCGGCGGTCGCGTAGACGCGACCCACTGGCGGACGGGAGGCGCGGTGCCAGCTGGCACCGCGCCTCCCGTCCGTCCTCCGGTCGCGTCTACCGCGCGCTGGCCGCCCCGCGCCGCTGGACCACCTCGGTCAGCCACGCGAGGATCCGGGCGTCGAACCAGTCGGCGTCGTGGTTCCAGAGCTTGGTGTGCCGGGCCGTGGTCTGGATCTCGAGCCGCACCAGGTCGGGCCGTGCGCGGGCCAGGTCGTGTGAGGCCGAGGACGGAACGAACCCGTCGTCGTCGCTGTGCAGCAGCAGGATCGGCACCGTGAGCTCGTCGGAGCGCGTGACCATGTCGAGCTCGCGCAGGTCCACAGGAGCCTGAAGCCCGGCGAGCCGGTGCAGCACCGGCGTGCGGAGCAGGCGCTGCGCGACCTTGCGGACCGGACGCGGCAGACGCAGGAGCTGGCTCTGCGACTTCAGCACCGCGTGCCAGTCGACGACCGGGGACTCGAGCACCACCCCGTCGACCAGGCCGGCGAAGCGCGAGCGGAGCAGGGTCTGCAACACGACGGCGCCGCCCATCGACCAGCCCATGAGCACGACGCTCTGGGCGTCCTGCGCGGTGAGCCAGCGGAGGACGGAGTCGACGTCCTCCCACTCGGTGCTGCCCAGGCCGTAGCGGCCGTCGACGCTCGGCGGGGCGACGCCGTCGTTCCGCCACGAGGCGAGCACGACCGAGTACCCGGCGGCGCGGAACACGGGGACGGCGCGGATGGTCTCGGCACGCGTGACGCCACGGCCGTGCACCAGGACGGCCCAGGGCGCTGCCGGGTCGTCGGCGCGGACGACCCAGGCGGGGGCGGGGCCGTTCGGGGT